>JABHXF010000045.1 GCA_018657385.1 Candidatus Woesearchaeota archaeon
AGAGCACCAGGAACAATAGGAATTAAAGAATAAAAATTAACAAATGATATTTTAAAAAAAGAAAAATAAAAAAATAACCTACCTTATTCTTACTGCATCTAAATTCCTAGGACAATATGTTTCAATTCTAGCTGCTTTGTGAATAGAACTTGCTAAATCTAAGCATCTGGAAACTTCCCCATGATTAATCAAAACTTTTCTAGGTTTAGGATCACATTTGTGTACATAGCTCATTAATTGTCTTCTTCCACTATGTCCAGTAAAGCCTTCTAATGTCATTACTTCCATTTCTACTCTAGTAGTTTCACTTTTGTTAAGACCTTTTGGGAAAACGATTTCCTTCTCACCACGTTGTAATCTTCGTCCTAATGTTCCTTCTGCTTGATAACATACAAAGAACAAAGTATTTCTTTTACTTTGTGCAAATTCTTTAAAATATTCAACACTTGGACCACCAGTCATCATACCAGATGTTGCTAGAACAATACATCCACTTTTTTCTTCAATAATTTGTTTTCTTTCTTTTACAGAACCAACTTGTTTGAAAACATCACTTAAGAAAGGATTTTCATTTTTGTGGAAAATTAATTTCCTAACATAGCTATTCAAAAATTCAGGATAAGCAGAGTGAATAGCAGTAACATCCCATACCATTCCATCAATATAAATTGGTATTTTTGGAAGTTGACCAGTTCTCATCAAATTTTCAAGAATCATCATTACTTCCTGTGCTCTTCCAACTCCTAAAACAGGAATTAAAATTCTTCCTCTTCTATCTAATGTTTCTTTAATTTTATTTGCAAATGCTTCTTCAGTTTCTCTTCTTGGTGGTAATACATTATCTTTCCCACCATAAGTTCCTTCAATCATTAATGTTTCTAGTCTTGGGAATGAAGTAACTGCAGGATCAAGCAATTGTGTTCTGCCAAATTTCATGTCTGCGCTATATAATAAATTATGTAATCCATTACCAATATGCAAATGAACCATAGCAGAACCTAAAATATGTCCAGCATTGTACAATGTAATTCTTACGTCTGGTGTAATATCAGAAACTTCATCATAAGCTAATGGGATTGTATGCATCACCATATTTTTGACATCATCAGTTGTAAAAATAGGGTCACGACCATCAGATTTCATAATTTTGATAAAATCCAATAATAACAAAGCTGCAACATCTCTTGTTGGTGCTGTACAATAAACAGGTCCTCTATAACCAAATTTATACAAATAAGGAATTAGACCACAATGATCAAGATGTGAATGACTTAAAATAACAGCATCTAACTGTTTAATATCAAATTCAGGGGCATCTAAGTAAGGATATGCTTCTGATCCAACTCCTGCAACATCAACACCACAATCTAACAATATTCTTGATTCAGGTGTTTGTAAAAGAATAGAACTTCTTCCAACATGTCTTCCAGATCCTAAGTATGTTAGTCTAATCCACTCATGTTGTTTTTCTCTAATCCAGCCGTCATAAATTCTATGACCAACTTTGTCTAAGAATTTTCTTCTTTCATTTGAATGTTGATATAATACACCCCTAATATTTTCAATTAGTTTTGATCTAATTGGAGGAGTTCTTCTAATATGAGGAATCCATAGAGTTTTAGATTTAATTTCTCTTAATAAGCTTCCTTGCTTTCCAATTGCTAGTCCTGGTTTTTCTGCTTCAATAATTACTCTGCTTCTTTCTTTATCAAATATAACTTGTGCAAGACCTGCATCTTCAGGAATAATTGTTCTTATTTCCTTTTCAGCTTTTTCTTGCTCCATTGTAATTGTAGGATCAGGTCTTAATTCAATTCTTTTTTTAAACATACTTACTGCTTCTTTTATCATACCGCCATTATCAAAGAAAAAGTCTTGATCTTTTGTATATAAAACAATGTTTGCTCCTTCAAAAGCAACATCACTAATCTTATCTTGTGGCAAAGTCTTTAGAATTTCTTTTATAATCTTTGTCATTTTAACCTCATGTTTTATTTAGATATAATTTTTGTAATTTTTTACATCAATTATCTAACTTATTTTTACTTTTCAGAATGCTCCATAAAAATGGAAATAAAAAATTAAAATTAATTAACACTAGTGTTAACTGATTTACTAAGTTCTTTTTTAACTCCGTCTTTTGTTACTGTGAAAATATTTATTCCATTTCCACTATATGTGTCTCTTTGAAGTGCAGCATTTATTGATTTAAACACTAAATCAACACCATCACTAACAGACATGTTTTCTTTGTAAGTAGATTCTAAAACACCTAATGCAAATACACTACCAGAACCACTTGTTACAAATTTATTTTCTTCAGTTAAACTTCCATCTGCAAAAATATCATATAGATAATAACCACTATTATCTTTACCAGCCATTAAGAAATGTGCAACACCTGGAATCATTGACATTTTTCTTATGTTTCCATAAACAAAACTTGACATTAAGTTTGCTGCTTCTTTAACTGTTGGTTCATGATTATTACGAATTTTCATTAAATTTAATTCTGCTGATAAATATTTACATAATAACTGTGCATCACTAACTGTTCCAGCCATTGTAACAATTATGTTATCAGTTATTCTAACTACTTTTTCAGTTTCTTTATTTACAATAAGATTTCCTGCTGTAGCTCTCATATCAGCTCCAAGAACAATCCCATCTTTACATACAATTCCTACTGTAGTAGTACCTTTTAGATATTTTTTATCGTCTTCCATTAGTTTACACCTTTTTTATGCTTTTTATTAAATTTAAATATATCTCTTCAGACTTCATTATAGACACTTCAGAACTCATCTGTTTAGTTGGAAGTGAGAGTATTTTATATATAAATGTTTCGAATTTACCGAGAGTTAGAAGGATTTAAGCTTGAAAGTTTTGAGAAGAATTTAAGATGTTATTGACTTTACAAGCACTATAAACTTAATAAGTTTTACAAGCTTTTCAATAAACTTTATATATCTCCACGTTATAACTACCTATAGAGGGAATTAAAATGGAAAAATATGAAACTAAAAGTATTATAATGGGAAGAAAGAAAAAGTTAGATCCAGAAGACACTAAACATCCGTTCTTCATTAGTTTGTTTGATATGAATGACCCTCATAAGTCAGGTCAAGCTCCAAAAGATATAATTGATTTTGAATTAGTTGATAGAGTAGATATCAAAGGTTTCAATGTAAGCTATCTTTTAGGTGGAAATGATATTGTTGTCAATGATTTAGAATACATTGAAGTAGAAATAGATGATAACTTTAGAGTTTTTATCAATGGTAAGCAGAATAAATAGAATAAATTTTCTAAAACTATTTAAAGTCTTTTAAATTTCTTTATTTTAATGAGTGATTCAATTAGTTATTCAGTTAAAATGTTAACTGATATGAGGGATAAAGATTTGTTTGATGAAGATTATATGTCTTCTTCTCGTCTAGATATGATTATATCTCAGTTAGGGGAGGGTAAAATTCATGTAAAAGGTAGTCCTAAATTATCTGAAAATATTCCTCCAGTTCATTCTGGAATCAATATTTGTGATCTTTGTAATACTATTTATTGGATTACTCCTGATAGTGATGCTATGACTATTAATGATAATCCTAATATAGAAAGAGCTTGTGAACCTTGTTTTGATAAATATGTTGAACAATATCATGGTAGCTCTTTCTCAGTTTATAAATCTGACGCTCATCCTGATGCTCTAAATCAACAATTATCTATTTTTGCGATGGGTGTTTTAAGGAAAGTATATGCTGATAATAGTATTCCTTTAGAAATGCTAAAACAAGCGAATATGGATGTAAATGAACCATATAAAATAAGAATTTTGGCTTCACCTGGGCTTATTCTTTTTGCTTATGATTTTAATGAAGGTGAAAATACTATACAAAAATACACTAATTCTATAGAAAAGAGTAAATTATTATCTGGTAAATTAAGTGCAGTACCTACTTTTTTATCTTCTGGAGTTTTTGATGTGGCTGAAGAAAATATTAAAATTGGTTGGTACTTAACACAAATGTAATTTTTCTAGTCAAATAACTAATAAATTAGTCAAATATCTATTATTTCCCATATTCTGGCCAACACCCTTAAATACTATGTTTAGCATTAATATCTATATAAATGAACATTAACCACTAAATAATGAACTGTATGTGTTTTTGTATATTAAAAAGAAAGTGAAGAAAATAAGTAATCCAAAATGATAACCAGCATACCAAACCACAATACAAATATAATAAACAATGGTAAAAACAATGCAACCAACTTTAAAAACTTTGGAAATAGAACTTTCAAGTCAAGTAAATGAATTTAATAGTTTGGTTGCTAAATGTGTTTCAGATACAAATGTTTCAGGATTAGATGCTTCTCAAGATTTAGAACAAATTAAAACAAGAGCACAAGCAATTCTTAATCAAAGAAAACCTGTTTTAGAAGCTTTTACAACTGAAGTTGTTTCTAATTTAGTAGGTATATTCTATCAAATGGAAAATAAGAATATTTCTTATTTTGCTCCTACAACACCAGGAAGAAAAGGAATTAGATTAGTTAAAACAAGAACAAAAAATGTTGACAGATTAGTAGATAATTTACTAGCTGGAAAAGAAGTAAATGATGGCCAAGGCTTAGCAGTTGTAGCAGACACATGGGGCCAAATTGATAGAGAAGTAAGACCATATTTACAAGAAAATTTCATGAGTGATCCAAGCTTAGCAAAATTTTACAGAGATGATGTTGATAATATGTTTGGATATTCTAGATCTCAAATAGTAGGTAAAAACCCAAGTGGTTATGAAGCAGAACACCTAGTATTATATTTCCCTGGTCAAGATGGAAGTTTAGTTCCAATAAGTGTTCATTTACACAGCACAGATGCATTTGTAGAGGCAGAATGGGGAAAAGCTGCTTTATCTAGACACTTAAAAGATGATATTGGATCAGCATTAACATTATCACAATGGATGGGCATAGGTAATGATGCAGTATTAAATTTATTAAAAAAAAATGAATATAAAACAATAGTAACTTCAACTGGCAGCAAAGTTTGGTATATGGGTAATGGTTATAATAGCAAAGCTGATCATTGTCGTGAAAGAGTTATGGAAAGTGAAAAAGGTTTACCTTTAATATATACAGGAATAAGAAGAATGATGGGTGAAGAGGGATTATCTGGATATCCTGACCTTGGTTCAGATGAAGCAACAAGAGTTGTTAATGAAGTTATGAGTAAGTATCCATCTCTTACACAACATGGAATAGCAAATGGTGAAGTTAATCTAGTTAGAGATGAAACATTCACAAGATTAGCAGGAATTGCAAATTATAATATAGATTCACAAAGAAAAAAAACATCAGAAGAATTAAGACAAGAAAGACAATCATTACAACAAGAAGAAACAAGAGAAAGACAAATGATGATGAATGCATTGCATTGATATAGTTTTGAGTAAGTAGTATTAAGTTCTGAGTGGGTTAGCAGTAAGTAGTTCTGAGTATAGTTACAATGTTCTCAAAACTAATTTTCTGATAACCAAATCTCACAACTTATCACCTCAGAACCAACTCATTACTCACTACCTAAAACCCATAACTAATATTATTACTTTTTTCTAAAATCCATTAAACATTTCTGTGCTAGAACTAAATCTTTTTCTTCAACATAAATTAATATTTCAGGAATACCTACAATTATGTCATGAATATTCACATTATGTAAAGTTAGTTCACTAGTAATTCTTGATAATATACCCCTAACATAAGTTGCTTCTTCCTCGAGAATAATTCTTACTTCACATAAGTTATGTATATCTCCAATAATATAGTTAGGATCAAATGCTTTTAATTTTTTATCTAAATCTTTTTGATTAACAAACAATTTGATTACTTCTTTTGATTTTATCATACGAAAATTATGTTTTAATATTAATTTAGTTAAATAATCATTTGCAATATTTGTAAAAGCTTCAACTTTTAATTTAATAGAAGCAATATTATTCTTAGTCATTACCATCATCTTGCTAAGAGCTTCATCAACTTCTTTAGCATACTCTTCAAATTCTTCTTCTACTGAATATCTTCTAACAGCAGATAAAACAGCATCTAATGAAAAACTAAGATTATATTCCTTAATAAGATATTTAGCTAATGCCCTATTATTTACAATACCAGCAACAATACACTTCTGTACTGCAATATCCCTTGAGATAATATTCCATATTTGTCTATTTATATTAGTTTTAGTCATATGGTGTTATTATTGGTTAGGATGTATATAAAGTTTGCTATCCCCAAAATCAATAATATTTATAAAACCAATTAGTATTCTTTACTTTTATGAGTAATGAAGAAAAGCAGCCAAATTTTGACATAGGATTAGTAGTTCATTTAGCTAGCAAAGGCCTTCCATTTAGTACCAATAGAGAAAGAAATGAATTTTTTGCTTGGAACAAAACCTATGACAAAGTAAAATTGAGTACCGCATTATCATTTGCTAGAGGATATACCTCTGGTGTCATTCATAGTCAATTTGATTTATATAGAGATTGTTGTGGAATTGCTGGACAAGAAATAAGTAAATTCTTAGATTATGCTAGTCCAGAAGATGGAACAATTTTAGATGAAGAAGTTGATAATACAACTTCATTAGCTTTACTTAATAGTGGAGTTTCATTGAATCAATCGGTAACATGGCAATTAGCTTATCTTATAGCTAGAGGTCTTAATGGAAGCCCAGGGAATGTAGTTATTAATTTTGTTGACAATGAAATGAGCAGTGAGGAATATACCCAGAAAGTTGCAAACTTCTATATGGACATTGCAGAAGAAGTTGGAATTAATATAGTCAGAGAACGTTTAAATAAAGATTCCTTATATAAATTTATAACACAATAATTTGTAACCATACATTCTTATATTAATACTAGCTAATAATAACCTTTATAAATCACCGTCTTATTCACAACTATATTAAATATAACTCAAATCCCAATAACTATCAGTTGTTTTAACGAAAAAACAGCTTTTAAGCAATAAAAACGATAGTGGGGCAATGAGGTGCTCGTAATGGATAAAAATAAAGTTAAAAAAGCTCTAGATGAGCTAAATAAGAACAATAAGAAAAGGAAATTCTCTCAAAGTTATGATTTAGTAATTACTTTGAAAAGTTTAGACTTAAAAAAGCCAGAACATCATGTAGATACCTATGTAACAATGCATTTCCCTAGAGGAAAGAAAACAAAGGTATGTGCTTTAGTTGGTCATGAATTAAAGGAAGAAGCTCAGAAAGTCTGTGACACAACAATTCTAGTTGATGAATTTGGTAAATATGATAAAAAAGCAGCTAAAAAATTAGCTTCTGAACATGATTATTTTATTGCTCAAGCAAATATAATGGGAAAGGTCGCAGGTGCATTTGGTAAAGTATTTGGTCCAAGAAACAAAATGCCAAATCCAAAGGCAGGATGTGTTGTACCTCCAAAGGTTCAATTAGCCCCATTATATGAGAAATTGCAAAAAACTGTAAGAATCAAAGCTAAAACTTCTTTAATGATTCAAACTGTAGTTGGTAATGAAGATATGAAAGAAGAAGAAGTTATTGATAATATCATAACTATTTACAACCAATTAACACATTCTTTAATAAATCATGAAAATAATATTAAAGCAGTTTATCTTAAACTAACAATGACCAAACCAGTTAAGGTGGCATAAAGATGGCAGAAAAAGATAAAAAAGCAAAAAAATTATCAGAAACCAAAGTTAAGGTAGTTAGTGAATTTTCTAATTTATTAAAAGAATATCCTATTGTTGCAGCAATTAATATGGAAAATCTTCCAGCTAGACAGCTACAACAGATGAGGGCAACCCTTAGAAAAGAAAATTGCGTTCTTAAGATGACTAAAAGAAGATTAATTAAGAAAGCAATTGAAAAATCAAAAGATATTAATGGTTTAGAACAATTAGATCCATATCTTAAAGGAATGCCAGCTTTACTTTTCACAAAAGAAAATCCTTTCAAACTTTACAAAATGCTTGAAAAAAGCAAATCTAAAGCTCCTGCAAAGGGTGGACAAACAGCTCCAAATGATGTTGTTGTTAAAACAGGTCCAACTGGCTTTGCACCAGGTCCAATTATTGGTGAACTTGGTCAAATAGGAATTAAAGCAGGAATCGAAGATGGTAAAGTTGTTATTAAAGCAGATTCAGTTGTTGTTAAGGAAGGAGAAATAATTAATGCTCAAGTTGCAGCAATCTTATCAAGGCTAGGAATTGAACCAATGGAAATTGGTTTAGCAATCACAGCAGTGTTAGAAGATGGCACAATCTACAAAAAAGATGTACTAGCAATTGATGAAGATGAGTTTATGGCAAAAGTCATGGATGCAGCATCTTCAACATTTAACTTAGCAGTTGAAGTAGGATACCTTTGTGAAGATACAGTTGAAGTATTATTACAAAAGGCATATAATGATTCAAAAGCTTTAGCTTTAGAAGCTAATTTTATGGCAGATGCAGTTGTTGAAAATCTGTTAGCAAAAGCTGAAGCACAAGCTTCTAGCCTAAAGGCTGAAGTGAATCAATAATTAAAATTTATTTATAGGAGGAAAAGAAAATGGAATACGTATATGCGGCAATGTTATTGCATAAAGCAGGACAGAAGGTTGAAGAAGCTTCTGTAAAAAAAGTCTTAGAAGCAGCAGGCGTAACAGTTGATGATGCTCGTGTTAAAGCTTTAGTAGCAGCACTTGATGGTGTTAATATTGATGAAGCAGTTCAAAAAGCAGCAGTTGCTCCAGCAGCAGCACCTGCAACAGCAGCTCCAGCAGGTGGAGAAGCTAAAGCAGAAGCAGCTGAAGAGAAAAAAGAAGAAAAGAAAGATGATGGTGCAGCAGCAGCTGGCCTAGGGAGTCTTTTCGGATAAATAATTATTAAAAAAGTTATGAAGGTTTTTACCTTCTAACTCTTTTTTAATACAACAACGTGATTAATTATGTTAAACCCAGAGGAAAAAAACAAATTATTAGAAAAATTAAAGGACAAAAAAGCTATAGTCCAAGACCTTCGTTCTAAACTTAATGAAATTAATGAACAAAAAGAAAGTGCTTTTGAAAAAAAAGATAAAATTTCAAAAGAGATCAGAGGAAATATTTCTCAATTAAAGGGTGCTAAAGATTCTAGAGATAAATTAACAGGTGGTGTTAAGTCTGCAAAAGATTCTAGAGATGAGCTTAATAAAAAAATTAAAGTTAAAATTAATGAACTTAAAAAATTAGAAAACGATAAACAAGATACTATGAAAAAACATAATATCCAAGGAAATCCTATTCAAATTAAAAAACAAATTGAAAAACTTGAATACCAGCATGAAACAAGTGTTATGAGTTTTGATAAAGAAAAAGTAATAATGTCTGAGATTAGAACTTTGAGAAAACAATATGAAGAATCCAATAAAGTAAGCACAGTCTGGAAAAAGATTAATGAAATATCTAAAGAAATTGAAACTTTAAAAAAAGAAGCAAACTTATTCCATAGACAAATTCAAACACAAGCTAATCAAAGTCAAGAAAAACATGAAGTTTTAATTACATCTTCTAAAGTTATTAAAGATTTTAAAAAGAAAGAAAAAGAAGAGATGGACAAATTCTTAAAATTTAAAGCAGAATTTAATGAACATAATGATAAATTAAAAACAGAATTAAAAGAATTAAATACATTATATGGGAAATTAGACATGAACAGAGAAGAAGCTAAAGAAGTCAGAAAGAAAAAAGAAAGAGCTACTTTGACAGAAAGAAAAAAAGAAGCCGAATATAAACTAAAACATGGTGGTAAGTTAACCACAGAAGATATTCTAGCAATGCAAAGCGGCGATTAATTTATTTCTTCATTAAAATAATAAACTTTATAATATGAATTTAATACCTTTCTAGAATGGCAGAAATAGGTAATATAGAGAACTTTTTGAAAGAGTTTTTTGAATGGTATCAAGATTTTTTGATTAGTTTGAAAGAGTTTGATTTAGGTAATAAAGATTCAACTGCAAACCAAACTTTTGAACAGCAGGAAGGATATTGTTCTCATTTAAGTTGGGGTGAAGGAGATTACCATATATTCCAATGGGGAAAACCTAGTTTTCCACCTGGTGCAGAAAATGAGCCACATTTCTTTGATAAGGGAAATTTAGATTCTTTACTTGAGAAAGAAAATGAATTAAAAGCAAAAGTAGATGAACTGAATGAGAGATATGATCTTGATGCTAACACATATTTTAGTATTATTAATCCACAATATAATGTTTTTGCTAACTCTTTAGAGTTTTCATTGCCTGGGGAAGAAGGACAAAAAATTGCATTTTCTTTTTGTGGAAAAGAAGTTAGCGGTGCTTGTGGGGATTTTTACACATTAAGAGACAATATGTTCTTTTTATTTAATGAACGACCACAAATAACTGGTGGTGTTAATCTTTCTTTATCTATTGATGCTGACTTAAAATTTGAGTATGAAGGAACAAAACCTTTTCATGTAGGTGTTCGTCCTGTAGCAACAAGGTCAAGAGATGGAGACACTATTCGTGTTGTAGATAGCTATGTTATCATCCCAACAAAAGTTATTGGAAATGGTGCTTTAACATCATTTTTAGGATATTTAAAAAAAGCAAATATCAGTTATGAATAGAAATATAATAATTAAAAAAATAAAAATTACTTTTTCTCCATGTAATTACATTTGCCACATGTGCTTCTGTTACCATGTTTTGCCATGAAAACACCAACACCACATTTTGGACAACTTAGATTTAATCTTTCTAGTTTGTCACCAGATACTTTGTAATTTTTAGAAACATTTGATGTTCTTTTTACTTTCTTTTCTTTTGCTTTCTTTTCAGCCATTTTTATTTCCTCTTAATTATGATTATTCTTTCTTAGCTTCTTCAGCCTTTGCTTCTGCTGCAGGTTCTTCTTTAGCTTCTTCTGCTTTAGGTTCTTCCTTAGGTTCCTCTGCTTTAGCTTCTGCTTTAGGTTCTTCAGCTTTAGGTTCTTCTGCTTTAGGTTCTTCTGCTTTAGCTTCTTCTGCTTTAGGTTCTTCTGCTTTAGCTTCTTCTGCTTTAGGTTCTTCAGCTTTAGCTTCTTCAGCTTTAGGTTCTTCTACTTTAGCTTCTGCCTTAGGTTCTTCTGCCTTAGGTTCTTCGGCTTTAGCTTCTGTTGCAGGTTTCTCCTCAGCTTTTGGAGCTGGAGCTTCTTCCTTTTTAGGTTCCTCTTTCTTATTATGTTTTTCAACTAAAGATTTACCTTCTAATTGAACAATATTTTCTTCTTTATCATAAACATGAGCAATTACTTTTGCTTGCTTTTTACCATATCTTTGATAGATATGTCTGATAATAACAAGTTTTGGATTCTTCTTTAATTTGTCTGCAATAGATTGTTGTAATTTTGCTCTTGAAGGTGTTTCGTCTTCAAAAGTTACCATTGCACTAACTCTTGTTCTTGAAAGTAATGGTGTTTCTCTTTGTTTTTGTATTTCTAAGTCCATCATTTTAATTTCCTCTATCTTACCTTTATTGCATATTCTCCTTCTTTATCAAGTCCAATTTGTTTTGCAATAAATGATTTTTCAGGATTAACAACTGCTAATCTTCCTTGCCAATTTGTTGTGAATGTACTTGTTTTACATACTGGACATTCACTTTCATTAACGAATAATTTACATCTTTTACATACTTTTTTTGCCATTTTTAATTACCTTTAATTTTATTTTAATAATTATTTTTTCTTTGTTTTAGCTTTTGCAGTTTCTTTCTTAACATCTGCAGCTGCTTTTTTCTCGTCTTCATCAATCCAATCTAATTTTCCAAGACCATGTTGTCTCATTGTTAGACCTAATTTAGGATTAGTAGGATCTTTATGACTTACAGCAATAATTCTTGCTCTACATTGATCTCCTGTTTTTAATGATTTCTTTGATTCTTTTCCTAACAATACTTTATCTTTTGAAAAACTTACAAAGTCATCCATTGTTTGTGAAATATGAATCATCCCATCAACAGGACCTAAAGATAAAAATGCACCAAAATCTGCAATATCTTTAATTTTACCAAGAACAACTTCTTGTAAATCTGGTTTAAATGTTAATAAATGAAAAACTGTTTTATAATAAACTGCTCCGTCTCCAGGAATCATAATTCCTTGTTCCATATCATTAATATCAGAAACATCAATTACAATTCCTAGTTCTTTAGAAATATAACCTTCATATTTTTCACTGATTTGTTTTTGGATAGCAGCTTTTGTATTTTTTCCAAACAAAGTTGGATTAACTCTGATATGATCTTCAATTTTTACTTTATAGTACATGGATTTTGCCTCCTTGATTGTGAAATCACTATCCGCTAGGATAATCTCACTGATTTTTATTCAATTAACTCTAAATATCTCTTTTGTCTTAAAATAATCATCTTTTTTAAATGTTTTTTCAATTCTGTGTCTGTTGTAGCCACAATATACTCATTTGCAAGCTTAATTATAATTTCATCAACATACATTTCTTCATATTTTGCTTTAAGCTCATTATTAGTTTTAGTTGGGATTATATTAAGTTTTCCCTCTTTTCCTAAGGTTTCTATTAACTTCAAAGCAATGTTTACAGCTGTTTTAGTGGCTGTTTTCTGATTCTGGACCTTTTCAGGCAGTTTTTCCAGCTCATCAATGGTTTTATCCACAATATACAATTTATAGTTGAAATTACATATCCTGTCTATTTCCTCAAATATATCAATTCCAAAGTTTCCTGGAATCATCAAAAAATTAGTATCTAAGAGGATTTTCTTAAATTCAGGCATTTTTAAAGAGGTTCTATGTGTATTTATAAACTTTGTTATTATATATCTATTATTTTTAATATATTTTTATATATATAAGAATAACATCAGAAATATCATAAAAAACAACATTATTTCTCATCATCTTCTTTCTTCTTGGCTTCTTTTTTCTTATCTTCTTTCTCCTTATTTTCTTTCTTCTTTATTGCTTCAAGCACTTCTTTAGGAGTATCTAAGAACCAATGATCAAATTTACTAACAAATGTTGCTAGCACCATTGAAAATAACATGAAAATAACAATTAGATTTAAAACAATCCCTAATTTAGGTATTTCTGCAATTTGGGTTGTTAATGTAAAAGCAACAACTGCAACTGCAATACCTTTTGGGATGTTTAAAGTCATAAACATTTTTTCTTTGAACTTTAATTGTTGCTCTTTCATTGCCCATGCAACTGAAACATATCTTATTATTAAATAAATTAAAAATAAAATAAATGCTTTTATCCAAAACATATAATCATTAAAAGGAACATCTATACCAATACCTACTAAAATAAACACTAAAATTAATAATGAATTTTCAAATATTGTTGAGAAACTATACAATTGTTCTTTTTGTTTAACATAAAAGTTACCAAATAATAATCCCATAACAGTTACTGCTAATACTCCATTACCACCTAAATTTTCTGCTAAAATATAAGTTAATAATGCTGCTGTTACTAATGCTAAAGGACTTAATGTCTCTGAATAAGCTTTTTTCATAACTTTTGAAATAATCAATCCAATTAACACACCTGCACCAATTCCGACGACAAATTGCGTTATGAAAGGTTTTAATTGTTCAAGTAATTTTGAAAAAATAACTTCTTGTAAATTTAATGTATTATATAAATCTAAAAGAATAAAGGGCATTAGGACAGTTAATGGTGTATTTATAATTGATTCAATTCTTAAGAATTCAACAATTTTATGTTTTTCATTTTTTAACATTGAAAGAACAACATCAGGACTTGTTCCAACCATAATGCTTGCAAAGATTAATGCCAGCAAAACATTACCAATATCAAATAAATAATAAGTTGCAGCACTTAATATTATTAAATTTAGAAACAGAAAGAACAATGAAAGTTTTAGTGCTTTAATAGTATAAGCATCAATAGTTTTCCATTTAAATCTAGAAGCTGCATCAAAAATAATCATCACTAATGCTAAAACAGCTAATGCAGTTAAGAATGTATGTGAAAATGAAAATAATCTTTCACCATAATAAGTCATTTTAGATAAAGCAATACCTGTGACTAATAGTAATAGTAAATTAGACATCTTAATTTTCTTAGAAAGAAGTGCAATAAATAATCCTATAAGTAGAATAACAGCAATACTAGTAAGATAAACTAAATATTCTTCCATCATACACCTCTTTTTATCTATTTATTAATTAAGTTATTTATAAAGATTTTGGAGGGACAACTATTGTTTTCTTTACTCACAAGTAGTCCTAAAACCAAAACATTTATAAACATCCAAGTTTCCCTGATTTATATTGAAAAGATGTGGTTTCTAAGTTGGTTTAGGTGATCCAAAGTTAGAATTAGTCATTACTGTAAATTAGACAGTTAACTAAGGTGAAAATATGAGTGGAAAGAAAACAGGAAAAGGAAAGAAAGGATTAAAAGAAATCATGAATAGAACTAGATTTGATAAGTACGAATTAGAAGAATTTATGCTTACAGACAAAGGTTTTGAATAAATTTTTAATTCATTTATTATTTCTATGCTAATTAGGGCTATATATGACAAAAATATTAGTTGTAGATGATGAACCATTTATTAGATTTACCTTAAAAGCAATTATTTGTAGTTTTGATTATGAAGTTATTGAAGCAGAAAATGGAATACATGGCTTAGAATTAATGATGGCTAAAAGACCAAATTTTGTATTTATAGATTATAATATGCCAAACATGAATGGATACGAATTCTCAAGACATGTTAAAACAGATGCATATTTTACTGCACTTATGGATATTCCATTAGTTGGCTATGGAGATTTTCCAAATGACAAAAAACAATATTTAGATGATAATTATGTAAAAGGAGATTTTGATAGCCCTAGTAAATTAAAATCTATAATTGATGAAAATATTCTAAGTGCTTCTGAAAAAGTAGAAAAAAGAACAGAACATGCTCAGAGAATTGCTTCTCATTTAGTTGAATTAGGTTATAACCCAAGAATTGATCGTTTAATAATGCCTAATGAAGAAGCACAATTATTCAGAGCAATTCAAACATTAGGAATTGAAGGTGTTAGAAACTATGAATATAATGTTCTTACTGGATTAGTAAACAAAGCTATGCATAGAATTAGTGAATAAATAAAAAGATATTTATAATGCAGTATTTTTACTTCTTCCAATGAAATATATAATTGAACATTTGGATGGAAAATTATACAAATGGTGTTTTTTAGAGTATAAACATGCTGCTAAAGTAGTTAGTAAAGCAGATATGATCTTTACAAATGTAAATGGAGAAAAAGCAAGAGAGAAATTAAATAAATTTGGAAAAGCATATTCTAAATCAGTAGCAGATATTAATCTAATCAATTCTAAAAGAATTTGTGTTCTTGATCCTAATGCTAAAAAGACATTAACAACTTCCGATAAAAATAAATTTGATTACTTAATTTTTGGAGGAATAATGGGAGATTACCCACCAAAAAAAAGAACAAAAGGTTTCTGTACAAAAATGAAAGAAAAAGAAATTAAATTTGAAACCAGAAATATGGGCAAAGAACAAATGTCAACTGACACAGCTGTTCTTGTAGCTAAGATGATTATGGATGGCAAAAAATTTGATAAAATCAAATTCAAAGACACAATCATTATTGAAATCAATGACTGCGAAGAAGTTGAATTACCATTTAGGTATGTTTTAGAAAATAAAAAACCAGTATTACCACCAGGCTTAGTTGAACATTTGAAGAAAAGAGGATACTTCTAAACTATTTTTGAAACAGCAAAGCATATAAATATACTCAACAATTAATAATTTCAATGGAACCAATAATATTCATTCTAATAATCTCAATATTAGGACCTATTATAGGATCTTTAATTGGAGTAATTAAAAAACCATCAAAACTTTTCATGTACAACATGCTTAGCTTTGCAGCAGGTGTTATGTTAGCAATTTCTTTTTTAGAACTAATCCCAGAAAGTATTGAATTTTCTTCTCCACTATTGTGTGTCGCAGGAGTTTTAATTGGTGCTTTAGTAATGTATGTCTTAGATAAAGTTATCCCACACATTCATCCAGAATTGTGTAATCCTGAACCTGGTTTTCAATTGAAAAAAACAGCATTATATTTATTAATTGGAATTTTTTTGCATAATTTTCCAGAAGGTATGGCAATTGCTGTTGGTACAATTTCAGATATTAAAGTAAGTTTAGCAATTGCTTTAGGTATTGCAATCCATAATATCCCAGAGGGTATTTGTACTTCAGCTCCTTATTACGCTAGCTCTGGAAAAAGATTAAAAGCATTTTTACTTTCTGCTTCAACTGCAATCCCATTACTTGCAGGATTTTTTGTTGCAAAATTTCTTTATGAAGTAATCTCCAGTAATTTTATTGGAATAATAATAGCAGCAACAGCTGGCCTAATGATTTATATTTCAGCAGATGAACTAATCCCCTGCTCATGCTGTAAAGTTACACACCATAGTACAATCTTTTCATTGATTGCAGGTGTAGTATTTGTTGTGTTATTAGGTATGATTTAATTATTGTGTTAAAAAGGTCTAGTTCCTATGATTTATGATGAAATTTTTAAATTGAATTGCATTTCTTTCTTAAATGATTAAAAAGTTATCAGAATCATTAAATGATTATGGTTTCCTGACAGATTTTAATATAAGTCCAATAACAGCCAGAGAAAGAGTCAGAAAATTGTTTGAATTCGGAATTAGACATTTTCAGTTTTATGATGCAATGGATCGTTATGAAATACCGATTATTCCTAATAAAAAAGAATGGAATGATCCTATCGGCAGAACAATAAGGAGAGAAACCATTGATGCTTATGTAGATGAGATTAGAAAAGTTGGAGGTATCAGTTGGTTTTATACTGGAATTTATAGTGTATCCCCTGGTTTTGTAATGCCTGGTCTAGAAAAAGCTTTGTTTTCTTTTTTAGAAGATAAACAACATTATGCTCAAGAATGGATTTGTCTTGATGATAACCCAGATTGGGCATTTGTTTCAATAATAGATCCTTCAACAGAAGAATGGAAACAACATTATACAGAACAATTGAGGACAATTACCGAAGATGTTGGTTTCACAGGAATTTATTTTGATCAATATGGTAGTCTTGATACAAGATGGAGATTTAGGTATAAACCAGATATATGGTCATTTGATAATATACATGACCATGATTGTTTTGAAGAAGTAAATAAAGCAGAACTTATGGCTGATTTTCTGAGATATTTTAGACAGGAAATGCCAGATGTTGGTGTTATCTTTAATGCTGCAGATGGATACGCTTTTGATGAAACAAAAGACATAGTTGATTTTCCATATATAGAACTATGGAATGATAATTCAATAGAACATTATTGTTCAAGACTTAAAAATACCGGTAAGTTTGTAATTGTTGCCTATTCTTCTTCTGATGGAAAAACTTTTGATAGAGAAATGTTTTTGAGAAGAAAAAAAATAATCAATGATGCAGGTGGCGATTTATTGTTTAGAGGAGATGATAATAGATATTTAGTAAATTGTTATTTTCCAAGTGCAATAAGATTAAATTAATCTATATGTCTTTTTATTAAGAATTAAGTGATTTTTCTTTCCAATACATTTCTCCTAATTTAATTACTGCATTTCTGAATGCTTTACCTTTTGGATTTCCAGCATTTTGCATTGCATCCATATATGCATCATAATTGATTGGATTTTTGGTTCCTACATTATGATTACAAATTTTTTCATTACGATATAGGATAAATAGTTTTGTAACTGCATCTTTAATTGATTCAGAATGAACATAATTATCTGGATCTTGTAAAAAGTCTAATGCAGTCTCTAATCCACAAAATTGCGATCCATAATTAAATAGGTTTGGGTTAATTATGATGCCTTCAACTTTATCTATCAGAGAAGAATCTCTACCCTTATAAGGATATACTGGTGCCTTCTCTGGTTTTTCACTGTCTGATGCAAAATAATTATCAAAAAGCATCACAGGCCATTCAAAATCAGGAATATCTTTAGCACTTAATGTTCTATACCACATGCTTTTTCCAGGTCCGACCCAGGTTATTGCAACGTCCTTAGGCAAAACATCTAAAATTGGTTCCCAATAATCCATAACACTCATCCTAGGTCCAACATATTCTTCACCACATATTGCTCTTAACTTTCCTTCTGTCTCCTCATACATTTGTTTTATGAGTCTTGCATGTGCTTTACCATCTTTTATTATGACATTATGTCTTGGACTAGAAGGATTAGCAGCCTCCCAAAATCTTCGATGAGTGTCATCCATAAAAAGATAAATAGCATCTGCACCATTTGCTAGAAAATACTTAGCATTATTGATAATTCTCCAACGATCTTTAGGATGAGAACAATATCTAGAATCACCTGGATGTATCCCTGCCCACATCTTCACATCGTGTTGTTTAGCTAATTGTTTTAGAATTAAAAACTCTTTTTTGTGTTCTTCTGATAATGGGCCGTTAGCAGTACCCCATCTTAATTTTGACCACACATAAAGATTATTTCCACTCTCACCTATTCTTTTCACAAGGTCTTTTCTGTGTTTTAATTCAAATTTCCTACCTTTATCTACTATTCCTTTAAGTTTGAATGTATTTTTGTCTGTCATTTTTTATATTTAGTTCTATAAATAAACTTATTGATAAATTATTTTTAGACTTTATCTTGTTGTATTATTTATTAACATAATCTCTTAAATAAATTAATCACAATCTGTAACATAAAGAACTTCTGATATGCCTGATCCTTTACATCCTACTTCAAAAACTAGTTCTGTTGGGCATTTTAATAATTCTATTTCTGCATATATTATTACTTTATTTTCAGTGTTTATTGTTGTAATGAGTTCAGGATCCCCTGTTAATTTTTCACCATCTTCATTATATATTCGCCAAGAAAATGAGATAGGTTCGTTCCCTTCATTATCTAAAGTTATTTTATATACATAATGGTTGATATATGATGTTCCTAAATAATCTGTTGTAATCTTAATAGCAGAATAATCATCTACGCATTTGTCAATAGTCTCTTCTTCATGAATTTCCTCAAACTCATTTTCTGAATCTGATGATAAATCTATTGAATCTTCTATAGAAATGCCATTAGGTTCTTTTTGACCTGGTTCAGTTATAAGTTCTCTGCCAACCCCACAGCTGGATGCTGTAATTAGAAAACTTGTTAATGTCAATAATTGAGTCCAGTTGCTTCTAAAATAATTTAATTTACTCATCTTAAAGCAAAGAATCAAACTTGAATTTAAAAAATTAATGTTTATTTCACAAGTCAATCAATCGTTTTTGTCTTAATTTAGTAAATTCAACTAAATCATCAGTTGTTTCTTTCTTATAATTTGTTCTTTCTTTAGAATCAAATATTTCTTCTTTCTCAATATCTTTTTTTATTTTTTTACTTTTCTTCTCTACAATGATTTTATCTCGCATATTATCTGCAACTTCTAACTTATATTGAATTTCTTTTGCTTTTTCTATAACTTCTTTAGGCATTCCTGCTAATTTTGCAACATGTACACCAAAGCTTTTATCAGTGCCACCTTCTTGTAATTTTCTTAAGAAAATTAATTCTTCTTTGTGCTGTCCGTTAATATCCCTAGTATTACTTTCTTGTACAGCAATATGATAATTTTTAACTCCCTCTAATTTTTCTAGCTTTGTTAGAACATGATAATGTGTAGCAAACATTGTTTTAGCTTTGATTTTTTCATTAATATATTCTGCAACACTCCATGCAATACTAACTCCATCAAAAGTTGAAGTTCCACGACCAATTTCATCCATTATAATTAAAGATTTGTCTGTTGCATTGTTTAAGATTGTTGCAGTCTCATTCATTTCAACCATAAAAGTAGATTGACCATGAGTTAAATCATCATGTGCTCCAACTCTTGTAAAAATCCTATCAACAACTCCAATTTCTGCTTTTGTTGCTGGAACAAAACATCCAATTTGAGCCATTAAGGTGGTTAATGCAACTTGTCTCATTACAGTACTTTTTCCACTCATATTTGGTCCTGTAATAATCATCATTTGATTATCTTTTCCAATAAACACATCATTAGGAATGTAAACTTTTTCTATTTTTTCAATAACAGGATGTCTTGATTCTTCTAATTTTAATGCAAATTTGTAGTCAACAGCTGGCTTACAATAGTTGTTTTCAGATCCTACATTAGCAAAGCTTAAGAAAACATCTATTTTTGAGATAAAATCACTTGCTTCTTGCACTTCTTTTGTTTTCTCAATTATATTTTGACAAATTTCAGTGAATAATTTTAATTCTAAAGCTTTGATTTTCTCTTCAGCTCCTAAAATTTTCTCTTCATAAACTTTTAATTCTTCTGTAATAAATCTTTCAGCATTTGCCATTGTTTGTTTTCTGATATAATTTAAATTCCCATTTACATCTTTTGGTAATAAATGCAAGTTTGCTTTAGTAATCTCAATAAAATATCCAAAAACACGGTTAAAACCAACTTTTAATGATTTAATTCCTGTTTTTTCTCTTTCTCTGTTTTCAATATCTTTAATATATTTTCTTCCATTAATACAAATATCTCTGAACTCATCTAATTCATTATTGTAGCCAGGTTTTATGATCCCACCATCATTAACTGATAGAGGTGGATCTTCTTTAATGGAAAAATCTATTAACCCAAATACTTCTTTTAAATCATTAATTTCACTTATTTTTTTTAAGAATTTATTTTCTAAATATTTTTTATCAGCTTCTTCAAAAACTCTTTTTAATTCAGGCATTACTTCAATTGACATTTTCAATGCTATAAGATCACGTGCATTTGCATTACCATAATTAACTCTTGAAACTAATCTTTCAATGTCTTTAACTTTTTCAAGGATTTCTTTTAGTTCCTGTCTTACTAATAAATTTCTGAACAAATAATCCACTGCATTCAATCTTTGATTAATTGTTTCTATATCTAATAGTGGATTTAATAACCATTTTCTTAATAACCTGGCACCCATTGGAGTATATGTTTTGTCTACGACATCTAACAAAGTATCTTTGGTTGAGTTATCTCTTATATTATGAACTATTTCAAGATTCATTATTGTTGATTTGTCTAAAATCATAAATTCTTGTGTTGAAAAATATTTGACTTTGTTAATATGTGTTAAAGAAGTTTTTTGTGTTTCTTTTAGATAACTAATTAAAGCTCCTGTTGAAGCAATACTTAATTTTTTATTTTCAATTCCATAGCCTTCTAAGTTTAATACATTGAATTGTTCTTTTGCTGTTTTATAGGCAATATCATAAAAATAAAATCTATCTTCATATTCATTTAAGTAATAATTTTGTTGTTTTAGTTCTTTTATTATTGAATTATTTATTTGAGTAGATGGAAAAATAATTTCAGCTGGACCTAATCTATTAATTTCAGTCATTACCTTATCATATGTAACTTCTGTTGTTAAGAATTCTCCAGTTGACAAATCTACAACAGAAATACCAACTGCATTTTTCATTTCTTTTATTGGGTCATATGATTTGATTGATTTGGATTGATTTTCAACAATATCCATTGAGAAAAATAGACTCATTAAATAATTATTAGCTTTATCTGGCAATAAACCATTATCAATTATTGTTCCAGGTGTTACTACACGAATAACATCTCTTTTAACAATACCTTTTGCAAATTTGGGATTTTCAATTTGTTCGCATATAGCACATTTAACTCCTGCCCTTATTAGTTTTGCTAAATAATTATCTAAAGCATGGTATGGAATACCAGCTAATGGAACTGGATTTTTAGTTCCTCTCTTTGTTAAAGTAATATTAAGTACTTTAGAAGCTAATTTAGCATCATCATAGAACATTTCATAAAAATCACCCATCCTAAATAAGATTAAGCAATCTGGATATTTCTCTTTAAAGAAAACAAACTGCTGCATAGCTGGTGTTAAGTTGCTTTTATCCATCTGTATAATTATCCCCCTTTCTACTATCTGGATACCTAGGGGATTTATATAGTTAATTATGACTAATTATACAGTTTCAACCTATATAGCCCCCAACCAACAAATTACTAAATAGTAGTAAAAACATAACAATATTTAAAAAGACTAATGAATTTCCTTTATATATGACAGTTGGAATATCACTTACAAATGGTTTAGAAGCAATTATTATAACAGATTCTCAAGGTACTGCTAGAGGTAGAGAATCTAATTCAAGTAAAAAAGTTAAGTGTTTTAATAATGATAATTATAATGGTGTTTTATTTACAGCAGGGAGTGGAAATCATGGATCATATGTTCTAAAATGTCTTGATGAAATTCCCGATGAATTATTTGAAGACTATGTTGAAGCAGTAAAAATGAAAGTAAGGTTGTTAATTGATAGTTATGATTCTGAAACTATTGAAGCATATAAGAGAGAAGTAGAAAAGAAGGCAAAACTGGTTACAGATGAAGAAGAAAGAAAAGGCTTCATACATCAAGAAACCAGCAAAAAAATGATTGAATTTGATCAATATAAGAATAATCCAAACAACACATCATCTTTTATAGCAGTTGCTTATGATAAAAAATCAGGTAAGATTAGATCATTCCACCTAAACTCAGAAGTGAAATCAGAATTGTTTTACCCTAATGTTGAAATTGGTAGTGGAAATGATGGTGCAAGCTTATATTTTATGACTAAATTACAAGGTGTTGATATAGAAAAGATGAATATTTCAGAGCTTGTTTTCTTTGCAATGAATGCATATTCCATTTCAACAATTTATGAAGGAGTTAGTGGCACACCTTCATTAGCTGTTATTAATAAAGAAGGTGTTGATAATATTTCAAAAGATAAAAGAGTTGCACTTTCTAATTTAAGCTGTGCATATCTTTCAGAATTTTCAAGAGATTTAACTCCTGAAGCTACAATAAAATATGTTGAGAGAATATTGACTGGTGAAGAAAGTGTTTATGAAGAATTATCAAAAGTATTGAAAACTGGTAAAGATGCTCTAACTTCAACTTATATTACTTATAATTCATGGCAAGAAAGATCCAATTCTAATTTATTTAGTAAATAATTATTTGTATACTTATATTCAAGTAACTAAAACTTTAAAAATCCCCACATATTCTACTTTTCTATGGAAATAATCTTAGACATTGAAACAGCATCTCTAACAGAAGATAGAGAAGGAGCATTATCACCTATAAAGGGCAGAATTGTAGCTATTGGATTGAAATTCTTAAAAGAAGAATTAATTATTATGGAAGAGGATGAAAAGCTTTTGATTCAAAAATTCTGGAGTAAAATTAGAGAATTACACAAAAGATTTTCAGTAATTAGATATGTTGGATTTAATATTAGAGATTTTGACTTTTATTTTATCATAAATAGAAGTTTACATCATGATATTGAAATTGTAAGACCTGGTTCAGCATCATTTATTGATCTTAGAGAACATTTAACTTTGTTTAGAACTTATGGGAAGTCTGGAAAACTAAGTGAATATGCAAAATTAATTGGTGTTGAAGGAAAGTACATGAATATGAGTGGAGGAGATGTTCCTTTGCTATGGAAACATAAGAAATTTGAGGAAATTAGAAATTATCTTAGCCAGGATTTATTCATGACACATGCATTATTCGAAAGATGCAAGAATATTGGTTTAATATTTGAGAATTAATTCTTTGTTTTTATTTTTTAACAGGCCGTCAGGCTCTTTTTGTTCTGATTTTAATTTTTATTAATGTTATTTCGAAAATAACAACAACAACGGCACGGACGGACTAAAGTCCTACTCGGCTTCGCCTCGCCCGGCCAAGTTGTTATTTTCTTACTTAGCCATGTTGTTGGATTTAAATTTTCAATATATATCATTAAAAAAACTAAAGAAAATAAAATGGCGGCACCGAGACTTTCAATTGAAAAGTTTTCTTTCCAAAATTTGAACTCGGGACATCCACGTGCCTCTTGTAAAGTCATCATCCCCTAAGGAACTCGTAGCTCATACAATATGAGCGTGGCACTCTAACCAGGCTGAGTTATGCCGCCATAATCGCCTAGAATACAAGAAAAGTAAGAGATTTATAAAGATTTTGTAAATAACTCAAATTTGCCCAAAATTTAATAATGAATGACATCCCACACACTAAAGTGTGGGAATATTAGTAACCCACTTATTAATTAGCAAATTCGAGGAATTGTTTAATCAGACCATCCTATTCCTATATCTTCAAGTTAAAAATAGGAGATATTAAGCTTGATTTAACAATAAATACATTTTTATACTACTTTTCTAATTATTTATCATAAATTATAATTTGGGGTGAAAATATGAGAAAACTATTTGTAATATTAGCTTTATTTGTTATGATTTTTTTTGTTTTTGGTTGTACTAATGTAGTTGAGAAAGTAACTGAAGAACAAGTTGAAGCAGCAATTAAAGCAAACGCAGCTTCACATGGAGAAGATGTTGATGTTGAAATTGATGCAAATAATAATGAAATGACTATTGAAACAACAACAGAAGATGGAGATGCTAAAGTAATAGTTAAATCAGATATAAAAAATACAGATGATTGGTGTATGGAAGGAAGTAACTGGAACTATGAAGCTACAACTGATCAAGGAAATGCAAATGCAGAATGGAAAGTTGTTGGCTTAATTAATTCAGGAGAATACAAGGGCTTATGCCATGTAAAATACACTGCAACTGGTCCAGAAGGAGATGCTATAATGGATTATTACTTCAGTGAAGATGGAGAATCTGGTTACTTTGAAATGAATGTAGGTGACCAAGTAATTAAGCAGGAATGGAGTAATAATTAATTTTTTTATTTTTTCTTACATCTAATTCCACCATAATACCATAATCCAACCCATTCTCTACTCAAAAATAAAGACATCTTAACAGATTAGAATTCTCCAATCTAAGCCCTTCTAATAATTAATCCTAATATTTACACAAATTAGATTATCGCAAGCTTTATATACTACAAAGACCACCATTTTACCTACGAGTATAGGCAAGTGTATAATAAGATATAATATATACACAACCATTTGGCTAGATACAAGACCAAATTGGATTTTGGATTGAAGGTTGGAGTTCAACCCAAAAGAGCATCAAACAGTTTAGCAAATATAAAACTCTAAATTAGTTTGAAAATCAAAATTAGATATAAAAGTAAGAGGTGAATAACATGAAAAAAATAATAGCACTATTGGGAATGTTATTGGTGCTTGGATTGGTATTTGGCTGCGCTAGCCTACCAGAAGAGCCTACAGCAGAAGCTGACGAACAAGCAGCTGATGTAGTAGAAGAACCAGAATTAACTGAGAATGAACCAGTAGCTAACGAGGAATTAGGCGAAGACCTTGAAGCTGATCTTGCAGAAGATAACTCTGCTGAAGATGATGCAGATGAAGAACTTGCAGCTGATGATGAAATGGCTGAAGGTGAAGAAGAATCTGTTGATGAAGAAGCTGAAGGCGAAGATTTACCAGAATAATAAAATATAAAAAAAGAATAAAGTATAAAATTACATACTTTTTCTTTATTTCATTCCTTAAAACCAAACAAACCCACTCATTCTAAAGGCATATAATGTAGTATTTACTCTATTCCTTATTCAATTTCTTCAAAGGCAATACAAATACCAAATAAATCACACCAAATCCTAAGAAAAATTTAATAGTGCCATAAGGTCTTAATGCAAAATAAGTCATATGACTAATAACAACTATTACCCCAATAATTCCAATTAATAATTTTATTTTCTTTGTATCTAACATTTTTAATAATAACCCATATAAAACAAAATCATATCTTCATCCTAGTAACTTTATGCTTAAATTTCTTCATTTCTTTCAAAGCCTGTGGCCATTTCAATAAAATATTCTTTGCACCATAACTTTGTATAACAGATTCAGCATTTGCTTGTGCTAAAAATAAACAGAATTCAATAGGTTTTCCTTTAATTAAGCCTGCAATAAATGAAGCAGTAAATGCATCTCCAGCTCCAGTTGTTTCCATTATTTTAACTCCTCTTGGTTTAATATGGTATAAATTATTTTTTTTTCCATCAACAAAACAATATGAACCATTTTTCCCATCTGTAATAAGTATAATATTTGGTCCAAGGGTATTTAATTCCTTAACTAATCTTTCAACTTTAATACTCTTATCTTCACATTTATAACCAAGCAGCAACTTTGCTTCTTCCATGTTAAGTACTAAAGCTGATGTTCGATCCAATATTTTACTTAATTTTTCAAAACCTTCTTTTGCTAAGTAATTAGTAGGATTAAAAGCAATTTTTATTTTATTTTTTTCAGCATACTCTGCTAATTTTTCCAATGTTTTGAAAGATTCTCCTAACATAGTGCAAAAATAAAACCATTTTGTTTTTAATTTGCCTTTTTTAATTTTATTATTAAGCTTACTAAATTTCAATTGATTGCTTAATGCTTTATATGTAAGAATAGTACGATGATGTTCAATACTATCTAATATCACAGAATATGCAGTCATGCCTTTTTTTTCTTCATAACCAATAAAGGCAATTTTTTCTTTTTTCAATTCACTAAGTATATGTTTTCCATTATCATCTTTTCCAATAACCCCGAGACAAGCTGTTTTTAATCCTAATCTTGAAAAACAAACACCTGTATTGGTTGCTCCTCCTCCTGTCATAAAGTCAAGTTGTTCTATAAGAACC
This sequence comes from Candidatus Woesearchaeota archaeon, assembly GCA_018657385.1. Taxonomy (GTDB): domain Archaea; phylum Nanobdellota; class Nanobdellia; order Woesearchaeales; family DSVV01; genus JABHXF01. Next base: position 26,826 of record JABHXF010000045.1, read on the forward strand.
TTTTTTCCACAAGGATATGCAATAAGATCTTCTTCACAACTTTTTGTCTTCATCCTAATTAATTGATTATCTGTTTTTACAAATACATCAACAGTAGCAGAACCAATAGTTATTATATCATAAGACATGTTTACTTTTCTATGAGAAGGAGTATTTAAATGTTTTTGATTTAAGAATA
>JABHXF010000046.1 GCA_018657385.1 Candidatus Woesearchaeota archaeon
CAGACGAATCTTTAAATCCAACAACATGGCCGGGAAAATAACAACTTGGCCAGGCGAGCCGTTAGGCGAGTAGGATTTTTGCTTGCAAAAGTCCGTCTGTGCCACTGTTGTTGTTATTTTCATAATATGTATATTAAAATTAATTAAAAAATTCAATAGAAACATGTCCTACGGACCTAGTCAAAAAAATAATTAAAAGAAAAAATAAAAAAACAGAAAATTATTTTCTGCCAATTGCTACAACTAAACCAACTATTACTAATAACACAATAACAATAGCTGCAATTAAAAATCCTACATATACTCCAGAGTCAAAGAAGCTATCTTGTTCAACTTCATCATCTGTACTATCTGTAGTTGCAGTTGCTGTTTGAGATGTGCTTGTAATTGGTGCAGCAGTTGTAATCACTTCAACAGTTTCTTCTTGTTCGTCATCTAAGTCTACAGTTGTACCTGTTGCAGTTGAAGATCCACCACATCCAACAACATTTAATATTGCTGAAATTGCTTCATCTTCATCCCCATCATCATAGTAAACTTTTCCTGTAAGAACATAACTTCCAAGATTTGCATCTGAAGGAATCTGTAAATTGTATGTTTTCTTAAAGTAAGTGTCATCATCATCTGAATCGCCTTCTTCAAGTCTATCAATTAACTCAATTTCTTCAATGTTTAATTCACTGTTTGAGATTACTAACTCAATATCGTCTTCATCATTATCTCCAATGTTTACTAACTTAACTGCTAATTGTGTGTTAAATGTACAACTAACTGTTGATGGGTTTAATGAAAAAGTGTTAAACTTAAGTTTGTGAGATTCTTTGTCAACAATTACATCAACTGTTACTTGATCAGTTTCATATAAGTCGCCAGATTCTTTATCATAACCAACAACATCAATTGTTATTGTGTATGTTCCTTTATCTGCATCATCTGGAACTTCAAATGTAAAATCTTGAGTATCATCTTCATCGACATCTAAGTCTTTGTAAGTTTCATCAAAATCTTGTTCATCTTCATCTTTGATTTCTTCTAAAACTGCAGTAACTTCAATTTCTTCAACTTCATGATCATTGTCATCTTCTTCTTCACAAATGTTTTCAACTTCAATACTTAGTACAACAATATCTCCTGGTTGAGCTTCTACATCTCCACCATCTTTGTCAGCACCTGAATCAGAGTCAAGATCATCTGAATTAGGACCAACATCTGCGTCAATGTCCTTAATTGCAAGACATGATGGGCCTTTAACTCTTACTTTCAAAGTAACTGAAACAGTTTCTTTTTGTTGTCCTGAAATCATATAAGTTGCTTTAACATTAATTGTATGGTCTCCTTTATCAGTTTCTGTTGGAACCCATGTTAATTTGTTATTTGTGTTTGTTCCTTCTGAAGAAACAGTCATTGTATTTGGTTTGTTTGTTACTTCAAATGTTACTGGAACATTACTTGGATTTGCTAACATACTGTTTAAGTTGTATGTAAAGCTTGTACTAAATTCAACACCTGTTGTTTTACTTGAAATGCTAGGTTCTGAAGGATTTGAAACTCCTAATGAGTATTCTTGTTTAATTTCCTGATCTCCAGCTGTAACTGTAATAACTACATTTTCAGATATAGCTAAATTTGGAGTTCCAGAAACAGTAAATCCTGTTTTTGTTTTATCCTTAACACTTAACCAAGCAGGTGAAACATCAACATTTAATGTTAATTCGTCAGGGTTACTAACTGTAACAGCATATGAATATTCAACATCTACTGTTGCACTTCCTGAAGCACTTGATGTAAATGTAATTGAATCTGCACCATCATTAGTTACTTTAAAACAAACATCATCTTCATCTGAACCACTATTGCTGTCTGTTACTTTAACTGTGCAACAAGCATCATTACTATTTGTGTTAAAATAATCTGCAGCTGGTTTAAATGTAAACTCTGAACCATCTGTTGTTACAGCACAATCAACTTTTGCTGTGTTTTCAGATGCAATAGAGTAAGAAAGATCAAAACCATCTTCAGTATCAATACCGAAAGCTAAGAATATTTCTCCTTCTTCAGAATCTTCATCAATATTTTGAACATCAACATTTGAAAGATCTAATACTGGATCATAGTTACCAATTGTTTTTGTTTTATCATCTGAATCTGTGAATGTGTCTTCACCAACTTCTAATGTTGCTGTGATTTCACATTTAATTGTATCTCCAACTTCCAATGAAGGATTTGGCATACTTACATCAATATCTTCACTAAATACCAAATCTTGAGCATCTACTGCTACAAAGTCAGTTAGGTCTCCATTTTGATACCAATCTACTTTTACATCCATGTCATCTAAATTATCTTCAACATCTGAATTAGTTGTATATAATTTAAATGTACAAACTGGGTTTGCATCTACGTACAAAGTTGTTGCACCATCACTATCTGTTAATTTTGTTGGTCCAACACTTAAGTCTACTGCACTTACACTCATAATACTAACTAAAAGTACTGCAAGAACAACAAACATTTTACTAATAATTCCAATTTTCATCTTTTTGACCTCCATTTACGGTTTTTAGGCTAATATCTAGTTATAACCAAATAAAAAGGTTATACGTGACTCTAAGTAATCATAAGCCCAACTATCCACCCTTTTTTTTAAGAATAACCCTTAATAAGAGTCTTATTAACATATATAATATATTATTAAGCCTCTACACCCCATGTTATGTGTTATTATAGAGTAGTCACTACCTTATATAAAGTTTGTGGTAGATTCAAGAGTAAAAGTTTTTCTTTTAGTTTTTTTAACAAGCCGGCAGGCTCCTTTTGTTGTGATTTCTTTTTATTAACATTATCAATTATAAGGTATAGAATGAATAATTAAATTTTTATTTTCTTTTTTAACAGGCCGGCAGGCCCCTTTTGTTGTGATTTTAATTTATTAATATTATGTCGAAAATAACAACAACCATGGCACAGACGGACTTTTGCAAGCAAAAATCCTACTCGCCTAACGGCTCGCCTGGCCAAGTTGTTATTTTCCTTCCCAGCCATGTTGTTGGATTTTAGATTAGAAATTCACTAAAAACAGATTATCCAAATTTAATTAAGAAAAAATAAAAGAAAAAACAAAATTACTTATTTACTCCATAATAAAAGAATTTCTCTACACATACATCATTACTATCATAACCACCTGTTTTATGGTTAGGATCTTCATTAACAGGTGTTGATGTAGGCGGTACTTGTACAGGCTGTTGCACTGGTTGTGCTTGTTGTGGTTCTGTAGTTTGTATAAATTGTGGTTGTGCCTGTATATTTACATTGTTTTCTGGCTCTGATGCAATAATATTGTTTTCTGGCTCTGAATTCAGAGTTGTTTGTGGAGAATATGGTTGCTGCATTTCTTGGGGTAGGGGTTGAACAGGTTGAATTTGTTGTTCAGATTGGGAAGTAGCAGCTTCCATTAATTGTTCTTGTAAATAATTGAATTTAATTTCTAAACCTTTAATTTGAGCATTAAGCTGACTCATTTCTTCACTGAATAGATCACAGAATTTTTGAAGAATTGATTCTACCTGAGGTTTTGTCATAAAGTCTGATGTTTCACTTGGTTTTTCCATATTATGTTTATCTAATACCATTTGTTGACCATTAGATGTATGCACAACTTCCATTTCTTGTTTTTCATTAACTTTTAATCCATTAAGATAATCCATTTCTCCGCCGCCATTAAACTCTTTAGCTAATTCTGCAGCATCTTGTCTGTTAACAGCTAATCCATGCTTATTTAATGTATTAGCTAAGCTATTCACTTTCTTAAGCTGTGCTATGTTTATTACATCTCCCATCCTGTCACCTTCCTTTTTTGCCTTTGTGTATTAAATATATTGAAATTATCAACCATCTAGACAATTCCAACAATCCTTGTGTGTGTGTTTAATCATATAATCACTATTAGTATATGTTTTTGTATATTAGTACCTTTATTAAGCTCTTAGGTTATATATAAACCTTTCGTTTTTATAGTAGTATAACTACTTAAAAGTGATAATTATAGTAAACTATATAAATAACCACAATAGTTGATATTACATGCAACTTAAACAAGATTTAGGCAGAGCCATAATTGATAATAAAGTAATTGACTTAGTTGTAAATCCTGTAGCATGGAATTCTTATTTTCATTTTAGAATTTATGATGGAACAATAATTTTTGATGAAGATCAAGAACCAAACCAACCAGATAGAGTTAAATTTTTTAGAACTGGATTAAAAACACAACAACCACAATTAAGACATCCTGAAGCAGAAATTAGCTTAGCAAGAGAAAGATTATTAAATAAAAATAGAGGATCATATACTACAAAAAATGTTAAATGTTCACCATTAAAAAATGGAGAAGAATTTTTTGAACATTCTGAAATGAGATCAATTCTTGAACAGCTAGGATTAAGTTCATTAAATTTAATGTACCAACCTGAACATTTTGGAATGGAAACATTAGAAGAACAAGTAGATGCAACAATTCAAGTAGTCAAGGTTGAAAATAATCAAAGAATGTTAGGACGTTCTTTAACAATTGATAAACCAGTAAGAATTAATGGAGAATTATATTTATTAGAAGTAAAAGGAATAAATTATTGTGATCTACCAATTGATACAACAAAACAATATGGAACAAGAACTAAAGACCCACCAGGTGGTATGGCATTTCCAAATTTTGTTAGAACACTAAATAATATTACTGAGCTAAATAAAAATGGACTTGATACAACATTATTAATTGGAGCATATTTGTTACCAGGAATTACATCATCTGATGGTCAACCATTAGGAGCAGTTGTAAGAGCAGTAAAATGTTCACCAACAGTTGCACATTTTTATAATGTATTTGAACAAATCCCTGAAATAATTGGAAAAGATCAGATAGAATTTTCAAGATATTTTATTGATGGACCAATTACAGATATGGTTAAAGTATGGAATGCAGGTTTTACACATAATGGCCCAGCACATGAACAAAATATAAGATTAGGACAAATAACTGATTTTAGAGATTCTAAAAAAGTAGAAGAAATAGGATTTAAAGGAATCATATTAGACATAACAACATTAGAAGCAAGTTTAGTTAACTTATTAACTAAATGTTATGATCAAGAATTTATTAGAAGTAATGAAGCAAGAGCAGATAGTGATTATAATGAATTTAGAAATGTATTAGAAGATAAAGATAAAATTGCTTATTTTACAAGAATTGGAAAAGATTACCAAATATATCATAGAGGGATTAGTGAGATTCATTCTGATGTTAGAAATAGATTAATTGATGAAGTCAATGAACAATTTGATTTAGACTTACAACATGATTCAGGAAACTTAGAAGTTTGTTTAAGTATTTATAGAAGATTAAGTGAAAGAGGACAAGTTGATCCTAATGAACAAACTGAATTAGCAATTGGAAATAAAGAACAAACAAGAGATGGTTATAAATTAGTTAATGAAGAAGTAACTATGTTAAAAAATTTGCTGTAATTAATTTTATTGATTAAAACTAATTCAAATCATTGAAAAGAATTCTATATGTAAATTAATCATATAAAAGAGAACAAATTATTTAAACCAATAACCTAAACAATATAATTATGAAACTAATTAGTCAAGGAGCAGAAGCTAAAATATACTTAACTGAGAATAAGATAGTTAAAGATAGGATTAGAAAAGATTATAGAATAAAAGAAATAGATGAAAAACTAAGAGGATTTAGAACAAGAAGAGAAGCTAAAATTCTTGGTAAACTAGAAAAGTTTGGTTTTGTTCCAAAAGTTTTGTATAATGACAAAAAAGAGAAATTAACATTAGAATATTTAGATGGACCTAAGATTAGAGATGTAATTGATGAGTTATTTGTTAAAGATAAGAAAAAATGTTTTTCTGTTTGTAAAGACATGGCTAAAAAAATAAGATTAATGCATGATAATGATATTGTCCATGGTGATTTAACAACAAGTAATATGATTTTATTTAATGATGTTGTTTATTTCATTGACTTTGGCCTTAGCCAAGTCTCAACAAAAGATGAAGACAAAGCAGTTGATTTACATTTATTAAAACAAGCTTTAGAAAGTAAACACTATAAAATATGGGAAGCTTGCTTTAAAGTGATTGCAAAAGAGTATGGAAAATCAAAAAACAATAAAGAAGTTCTTAATAAATTAGAAAAAGTTGAAGCTAGAGGCAGAAATAAGAATAAAGGAAGCTAATTAGTTCAAGTAAATTTAACTTTTATCATTACCTATTCTTCATTAAATAAATCTTTTTAAACCAACCCATAATTCTTTCATATATGAATATAGGAATAATAGGCGGTAGTGGAGCAAATAAAGTTATTGAAGCATTAGGTGTAACAGCAAGTAAAGATAGGATACATCAACCTGATGGAGCAAGAACAATAGATGCAGTTGACTATATCAATTTTAGATATGAAGATCATAAAGTTGTATTCATTTCAAGACATGGTGCAAACCATAATACAGACCCACTAAGATTAAATCCAACTTTTTTAGTTAAAGCATTAGAAGAATTAGTTGGAACAGATGGATTAATTATTCAAACAAGTGCATCTGGATGTTTAGATCCTTATGATAAAAAATCAGACACAGGAACTAAACTAGTTGATGAAGGTGGCATTGTTGTTTGCGATGATATTTTAAGAAGTTTTGGCTATGAAAGCCATTCATTTTCTGGAGAAGGTGGAAGAGATTTACATGCAGTTATTGAAAATGCATATTCTCAACAAGCAAGACAACTTGCATTAGATGCTATTGCAAAAGTAGATGGAGCTACAGGTTATGATGGTGGGATTTATGTTAATGTTTCTGGAAATCAATTTGAAAGTCCAGCAGAAGTTGCTGATTTATTTTGTAGACTTGACACACCAAGAATAAGAATAATGGAATTAGAAACAGCATTTCTTGAACATGCAATAGCTCTTCAAAATATAGCAAAATTAAAAGATGGAAATAAGGCAGCTGGTGATTTATTTAAAAAAAGAGAAGAAAAAACAAGATTTTATGAAAAAAGAATTGAAGTATATGAAAGATTAGCTAAATCATTAAGAATAGATCATGCAACTGTTTCAATGAATGCTGCTAAAGAATTATCATTATTAGTTGAAGCAAGATTTAAACATAAAGTATTATTATCATTACCAGTTAATTATGGTGTTGGATTAATTCCAGGTGAACAAGTAGACCATAAAAGAACAGAAAATGCAATAGAAAATGCATCAGCACCATATATTGCACCTACCCTAATTAATATGATTAAGATGGCAACACAATATATTAAGTAATTTTTTATTTCTTCTAGATTATTAATTGGATTAATTATTAATTCCCAATGATTATTATTAATTATTCGTATACATAACCCATTACTTATTTTTGAGTACCATAAAGTATATAAGTACTGACATATCCTAAATTACCATTAGGGTGGGTGAGTTATGGAGACAAAAAGAAAAAATAGCAATAGTATAAATCAAGAATTAGATGGTAACATTCAACATTTGCCATTATTATTATATCTATCGCAAAAGCTTGGCTTGAATAAAACTAATATTCTTTCTACTGTTGAAATTGCAAATGACATGAAATTTTCACAACAAACAGCTTCTAGAAAAATGTTAGATTTAGAAGAATTAGGATTCATCAAAAGAAAATATTCTCCAAATGGTTTAATGATTGGATTAACTGAAAAAGCTGTTGATTTGTTAAAAGCTAATTATAATCATCTGAAAAATATGTTTGATAATTCTAAATCCTCAAAACAAGATAGAAAAATCAATGGGTTAGTAACTTCTGGAATTGGAGAAGGTAAATTTTATGTTCAATTACAAAGATATAATGAAGAATTTACAAAATTACTTGGCAAAAAACCATTTCCAGGAACATTAAATTTAATTGTTGATAGAGATGAGTATAAAGAATTATTATTAAAAAAAGAATTAGTTAAAGTTGAAGGTTTTAAAACAAAGGAAAGAAGTTTTGGATGTATCAATTGTTATAAAATAAATGTACAGAATGTTAAGAACAATAAAAGAACAGTTGAGGCATTCATAATTATTCCAGAAAGAACTTCCCACCCAGAGAATGTTGCAGAAATTATAGCAACAGATTATCTTCGTGAAAAATTAAAAATTAATGATAATGACAAAGTAGAGATATTATAAGTAATCATGAAAATAATTTGAACTAATTAATGATAAATTAAACAAAATTAAGAATAAATTAAACAAAATTAAGAATAAATTAAACAAAATTAACAACAACCATGGCACAGACGGACTTTCCTTCGGAAAATCCTACTCGGCTTCGCCTCGCCTGGCCAAGTTGTTAATTTTTTTAATATGATTATAAAAATGAAAATTGGAATTGCAGATACAATGTTTAGTAGAGTTGATATGTTTGAGATAGCTAAAAAAGCAATTGAAGATTCAATGCAAGCAATTAAAATTGAAAGATACACTGTGCCTGGTGTTAAAGACCTACCATTAGCTTGCAAAAAATTAATTGAAGAACATAATTGTGATATTTGTTTAGCACTTGGAATGCCAGGTTCAGAAAAGATAGATAAAACTTGTGCACATGAAGCATCCCAAGGATTAATTTCAACACAACTAATTACTAACAAACATATTTTAGAAGTTTTTGTTCATCTCGATGAAGGAAATGATAATAATGGAGAATTAAATAAAAAAAAACTTCAAGAAATGACTCATAATCGTGTTTATGATCACACAATGAATGCAATTGCATTATTAAAATCAAAAACATCATTATCACCAAAAGCAGGTCAAGGAATTAGACAAGGCCATGAAGATGCAGGACAATTATAATATTGAAAATAAAACAACAAGGCCAGATGAGGCGAAGCCGAATAGGATTTTTTCTGAAAGAAAAAGTCCGTCTGTGCCATTGTTGTTGTTTTATTTTCCAACATTATTTTAAAAAAATTAAAAAGAAATGGAGTTGATAAAAGTGACAAATGAAAAAATAGGATTAGTAGTATCTGATTTTAATGCAGACATTACACATACAATGGAAAAGTTAGCAAATGAACATGTAACATTTTTAGGTGGAGAAGTTGTTAAAACAATCCATGTTCCAGGTGCATTTGATATGCCTTTGGCAGTAAAAAAATTAGTTGAAGATGAAAATGTTGATGGAGTTGTAACTTTAGGTGTAGTTATTGAAGGCGACACTGACCATGATACAATTGTTGCACAAAATGCTGCAAGAAAAATAACAGATCTTAGTGTTGGTTTTAACAAACCTGTTTCATTAGGTATTTCAGGTCCAAAAATGACAAGAGCAGATGCAGTTAAAAGATTAGATGGCTACGCAAAAAGATCAGTAGAAAGTTGCTTTAAGATGTTAAAGAATTTAAAATAGGTTTTATCTTCTTTCTCTTTTTTTTTCAAATCCTAAAAAAGACCATTTATTATTATCAGGATGCACTCCATACATATAAAATCCAAACTTAAATTCTGGAACTTCATGTTTATACCTTGGTTCAAATTTAAATTCAGGTTCAGGTGGTTTTTCAGGAACTTTTTGTAAATCAGGAATATCATTATATTTATCAATAATATATTGTTCAGTGGTAATACCTTTTTTCTTTGCTTGTCTTCTTGCCCACCAACCTATTCTTGAATCAATAATTTCTTGTCTTTGTTTATTATCCCTTTTTACATTTTTTGCTTCTCTTTCTAATTTAGAACATTCATTCCCCCATATTTCCACATCATACTCATGCAATTCTCTTTGATAAGCTTCTTCTTCTGCCAAATAATCAAATCCTTGAATATGTTCTCTTAGTAAAGGTAATAATTTATCTTCAACAACTTCCTTAGGGATCCCACCATACTGAGTTGATCTTCCATGAATAACAATCTTATCTTCTTCATATCTTAATTCAAAACCACCAAAAACATCATTATCAGAAACACCATTAAGATTAGCTATTTCAAAATGAAGATTAAGTCTTCTTGGATTGCCATCTAAATTATATAAATGCCCAAGATTTTTCATATAAGCAACTAATGCATAACCATCATCTTGATTACCTTCTAAAGCTAAAATTAGTTTAGCCCCATCACCAAACCTACCATACCATAATCTAACTGGATCAAAATCACCTATTCTAAACTCTAAAGAATCTTTTCTTTCTTCAGGTGTCATATCTTCAAAAGCTTTTCCCATAATACAAAGAAACTTATTTGGTTTTATAAATCTTTCATTAACTTTTTATATACTAAGAGTATCAACACAATTATGAGTAAAGGAGAGATAAAATGCAACAAATACTAAATGAACTAAAATCTGGCAATTTCATTATTGTTACAGATCATAAAAACAGAGAAGATGAAGCAGATTTAATCATAGCTGCAGAATTCATTACAAAAGAAAAGATTGCTTTCTTACTAGATCATTGTTCTGGAATTATTTGTGTTCCAATGAGTAAAGAAAGAATTGAAAAAATTGGAATTCCAATCATTGAAAATATAACTGAAATAATAAATAAAGGTGAAAAAACTTGTCCATTTACAGTTGCAGTTGATGCAAAAGAATGTCATACAGGAATTAGCGCAGAAGATAGATATTTAACAATTAAAAAACTCTGTGATGACAATGCAACAATTAGTGATTTTTCACTTCCTGGCCATATGTTCCCATTATCTGCACATCCTGAAGGATTAGCAAAAAGAAAAGGACATACAGAAGCAGGTGTTGAATTAATGAAATTAGCAGGACTTAAAGATGTTTCAGTTATTTGTGAACTAATGAACAGCTCAGCAAACCTAAATAAAAGAAATGATATAGATGAAACAGAAAAAAAAAAAAGATTAGGCACAGTAATGAAAACTGAAGACATCAAAGCTTTTTCTGAAAAACATAATTTAAAAGTTATAGGTATTGAAGAAATTAAATAGAATACAAAAATAAGAAAAACATTACATCAGATCACTATTACCAACATGTTCTAACCGTTTTACTTCAATAGAAATAGCTTTTTCATTTACTCTAATGTATTTAGGACATTCAACATATTCTAATTCATTTCTTTTGCAATATTCAAGTAATTTTTTCTTATCTGAATCTTTTTTTGCTTCTGCAATTACAACTATTCCTTTTTTATCAGGATGAAATACATTTAATCCAATTCCAACTAATTCTTCCTTAATCTGATTACAATTTTCTACTAAAAATACTAATCGTTCATGTGCTAACTCTAAATTTTGTAATAGTTTTAATTCATCTAACTCTTTAGGTTTTATTTTTTCACTAACTCTTTCAGACTTTTCAATAACATCCATTACTTTCTTATCTTTTGAAGAAATAAAACCACCATGTTTATTATTAACTACTTTCCATTTACCAAAACTTCCAACAATTATGTCTGCAAGCTTGCCATTACATAATTTATTTTTATTATTTTTTGAAATTGCATCACCAAATGCATTTGTATCTTCAATAAAGAATATTTTATTTTTCTTGCAAACCTCAGATATTTCATTTAAAGGTTGTTCTGCATAATAACCAGCTAAGCTTGTTACAATAAATGCTATTTTTTTATTCTTGCATTTTGTAATTAGTTTTTCTAACTCTTTTAATAGAACAACTCCTTTATCTGTCTTCAATTCAATAACATCTAATTTCAACTTTTTACAATATTGCTTATATGTTATCCATCCACCTTGATCAGGAATAATAATTTGCTCATAACCTTGCTCTTTAAGAAAAAAGAAGGCAGCATAAATAGCCTTATTCCCAGAATCAGTTACTTTAACATACTTATGATTAGTATTCTTCTTAATATTTTCAATAATCTCATTGTTTAAGGACATAAAAAAGAAAAAGAATAAAGGAATTTAAATATTTTACTAACTCATTCTTTCTCTAACCATATTTTCTAATTTCCTTGTATCATTATAGAAAGATCTTATACCTTCGCTCAACTTATATGATGCCATTGGATCAAGGCACATTTTTAATCTAAAATCACTTTCACGGATAACTTCATTTTCCTGTCCAGATTGTTTAGCACCTTCCATTGAAAGAATTATTGGAACATCATCATAACGTTCTTGAAGCTCATGAAGAAGATTAGGGGATATTGTCAATAAATCACATCCTGCTAAAGCAATTATCTGATCAGCATGTCTAAAGCTTGCTCCCATAACTTCCGTCTTAAAATCATATTTTTTTAGAAGATTATATATTTGGACTACAGACTGAACTCCGTAATCATCATCAGCAACAGGATATTCAGTCAAACCATTCTCTTTCATATGATAATCAGTTATTCTTCCAACAAAAGGAGAAATTAAAGTCCCCTCATACTGAGCTACTACCAAGGCCTGTATATAACTAAAAATTAATGTTGCATTAGTATGTATACCTTCTTCTTCTAAACTTTCTACTGCACATATGCCTTCCCATGTTGCAGGCACTTTTATTAAGATTCTTTCACGTGGAATATCTGCTTCTTCGTATAAAGATATAAGTCTTTCAGCTTGTATACAAGTATTATCATAATCAAAGGAGAATTTAGCATCAACTTCAGTTGAAACTCTTCCAGGAATATGTTTTAATATTTCAACACCAAAGTTTACAGATAATTTATCTAAAGCTAATGTTACTTTATCCACTTTCATACCATCAATTAAAGAATCACCATGTTGTCTTGCATAACTAATAGCTTCATCAAATAAATGAACATATTCTGGCATTTGTGATGCTTTCAATATTAAACTAGGATTTGTTGTTGCATCTTGTGGTTTATGTTCTTTAATTGCATTAATATCTCCTGTATCAGCAACTACTGTTGTATGCTTCATTAATTGATCTAAAGAACTCATTGGTTTATCTGTATCTGCCATTTTAACACCTCGTTTATTAAAATTAAAATATTAAATATATCTAATCTAAAACATAATTGATTTATTAAGATTATTACAATAGAACATATAATTAAAAGAAAAAACAATAAAGTAATTACGAGTTAGCCATGAAAAAATCCCATTGTTCTTGGTTATGGCTTGAATCCCATTCATGACCAAAACCAAATATTTCATGTTTCTCAACAGGTGAATGACCTTTAGCTAACATTTGTGATTCTAATGCATCTGCATATTCTTTTGGTGCAATACCATCATCATCTGAATAAATAATAATTGCTGGTGTATTACCATTAGCTGCTGCAGTTAAAGGTTGCATTGGCCAATAAACAGTAAATCCAAATACATCATAAGGAATTAACCCTGCTGAATGTGTTCCAAATGCTTTAATCTTATCATTTAAAACAAAATTAATATAATAGCTAAAATACCCACCATAAGAATGACCTGTTGTAAAAACTTTTGATTTATCAACATCATACTCAGCATCAACTTCATCAATCATATCTTCTACAAATTGTGTATCTTGTGTTTTTTCAAAAGTTAATGGTGTTAAATCCCAATGTTTTCCAGGAACATCATAAGGTTTTGATTCTGTTAGGGTTAATGAATTAGGAAATACAACAATAAAGCCATTTTCATTAGCTGTTTCTTGCCATTCATAATTATTAATTGGAAATTGTTCAGTTTCTCCTAATCTATGAAATACAAATAATAAAGGACATTCCTTATTTACACAAATTCCTGGTTCATATACATAATATAATCTGTCTTTTACTTGATTGTTAAAACTAACATCTATATGGTGTTTAGTTAAAACACCATCATATTCACAACTACCATCATCAATCATTGCAAACTCATCATAATTAGTTGCTTCTGGATCTGTGCATCCTTCAGGATCAATAGTTTTGTAAACATTAATCACTACAGCTTCTTCATCTACACCACCATATAAATCCCAAGCATAAAACTTAACTCCTTTAACTCCACTAGATTCCATTGTAGTTTTCCATTCAAATTCACCAGTATAAGGATTAAAACTAACTCCTTCTGGATAAGGTTTTTCATTTGAATGATAACATCCCCCATAATCTGCAAAACCATCATAATCAGGACACCAATACAAATAAAAGCCTAAGTGATTTTCATTATCAGCATCAGTTGCTTGTAAAGTAAAACTTAATGTTTCTCCTACTTCAATATTCTTCATTCCAATTGGAGATAAAACAGGATTTTGATTAGTATATTTAACAGTTATTTTGACTTTCATCCAATTAGAATAAAATTCTCCATCAAAAGCTCTAAACTTAGTATAAAACTTTTTAGTAAACTCATAATTTGAATGTTTTAGATAATCATAACCAGGATTTAAACTAAATTTACCTGTGTTTTCATTAAATGTAGCTTGTGGTGGTAAATCTTTTGCTTCATAAGTTAAATCATCTGCGTCTTGATCATTTGCAGATACTTGAAAATTTAAACTTTCAGTTTCATAAACTAGTTGATCACCAATATTTTGCATAACTGGAATATTATTATAAACAACACATGCCCCATCTTGGCATTCATAATTTCCGCCAACTATTTCTTTACAATTTTTTTGATATCTTACAAACTTCCCATTTCGACATCCAAAGTCAAATAAATAAGTTTTCCCACTTTTAAAAGTATAACATTTATCATCTACTCCATTTGGATAATTGTTGGTATATGTAGTTCCTTTTACTAAATAATCATTCTTATCTGTATCTTCACACACTGCACTTACAAAACTAACTGAAACTAACAATATAAATAATATAATTATTGAATTTATTACAATTTTCTTCATTTTTACTACCCCAATAAGGTAAAGAATGAGTGTTTTCTATATAAGGCTTTGGGTTTTATGATATATACATCTATATAGATTTGAATTTAATTTAATATTTTTAAATAGAATAAACTTTTACTCTGCTACAAAATTCTGTACTTTCTCACTGCAATAAGGACAGTTATTAGGAGTGCCTTTATCAAAATTATACACAAATTCATATTTGCATTTTTGGCAAATGTATTTTACCCTAGAATTATCTAATTTTTGTGCTTTTACTGCATTTTCCATTTCTTCTTTAACTTGTTCTTGTTTTTCCTCATATGCTTGCTCAACTTCTTTATCTTCTTCAATAATAATTAAATCTTCTTCATTTCTTATAGCTTCAGCACTTTCTTCTGCCTGAACCTTGTCTTTCTCTAGCTTTACCTTAGTATTTCTATCCCTAATACACATTGGACAAGCCATTTTCTTAAAATATGGATCTAAAACAAACTCAGTTGCATTTGCAGCTCTACCACATACTCTACATGTTGCTTTAACTTCTTCAGTCATAAAAACCCCAAAGGAATTCTTATATTTAAAGTTATATGTAGTAGAATGAATAGATGGGATAAAGGACTATTAGATAGGGACTAGCAATTAAGTTGTTGTTTCCCCTTAATATCTATAATTAACTTTATAAAGAATAACATACAAAAACATCATTATGATAATTACACTATCAGGAAATGTTGCATCTGGAAAATCAACAGTAGGAAAAGCATTAGCTGAAAAATTAAAACTTAAACATTATAGTACTGGGGATTTTATGAGGAAAATTGCTAAAGAACAAAAAGTATCATTATATGAATTAGCTGAAGAAGCAGAAAAAAGCAATAAAATTGATAGACTAATTGATGAAAAAACAATTAAACTTAGCAAAACTAAAGATAATTTTTTAATTGATTCAAGATTAGCATGGTATTTTATTCCAAGTGCTGTAAAGATTTATTTGTATGCAGGTCCAAAAGTACAAATTAAAAGATTAAAGCTAGACAAAAAACTTAACAGAAGAAAAGAAGAAGATCTTAAAGATGAAAAAGATATGATGGAAAAGATTAAGTTAAGAGAAGATTCTGAAAGAAAAAGATACATGAAATATTACGGCATTGATTATCATGAAAAACGATTTTATGATTATTGGTTAAACACAGACAAGTATAGTATAGAAGAATGTGCAGACAAAATTTTAGAATACATTAAAAAGAAGAAATTACTAAATTGATTTTATTGTTTCTTTAACTAATTTATCTTTATCAGTAAATACTTTTATTGTTTTATACTTTTTATTAAACTCTTTCTCAAATTCTGTAACCTTACTCTTGTCTACAAGATCTATTTTGCTAAGATAAACAAAAACAGGCACATCATTTTTTATTTTTTTCAAATTCTCAAACAATTTAAATTGTTTATCAAAACTATAACTTTCTGTTAAATCAAATACATAGACAACTGTATCACAACAATATTTTAATGCTAAATAAGCTTGTTGTTCAATTTCATTCATATTATTAAATCTATCCAAAGTTCCAGGAGTATCAACAAATTGATATCTTTTTTCGTTATGTATATAAGTACCTAAATTTAATCTCTTAGTTGTAAAAGCATAATTTTTAATTTCTGGTTTTGCATCAGTTATTTTACCTAATAATGTTGATTTACCAACATTTGGAAATCCAAAAATACAAGTTGTTTTAAGAGAAGTCTTAATATTTGGAAAAGCTTTCATTTTTTTTCTTACTTCTTCTAAAAAATTAAGATCATTTCTAATTTGTTTCATAACAGAACTAATTCTCCCATAAAATTCTCTCCTATAAACATTAACTTTTTTCATATCTCTAGTTCTCAAAATTTTTCGATTATAATCTTTGAAAAAGAAATCAATTTTTTTTAAAGCCCATCCAACTGCCCCTAAAGATTTTTTTAGATCTCTGAAATCAATAGTTATTTTAACTAATTCTTGATAAAAATCAGGTAAATCATCAAATTGTGGAAATGATTTAAGAATATTTAACATATGAGAAATTAAAGTATTTCTTGCTGTTGTTATCCTCTCAGATTCAATCTTCTTAGATTTAGACAGTTTATCATTTGCTTTTGTAGTTGCAAGTTCTTCTGCTCTCTTTTTAGCAGCTAAAAAAGCAAAATCTAAATATTTATCTGATGTTTCAACATTTAATAGTTTTTGAAAGTTCATAGAAACAATAAAACATTATTCGGTTTATAAAGGTTTAGATAAAATTAAGTTATAAGTAAGAAGTAATAAGTTTGTAATGGGTTGTAAGTTTGTTAGTTAGTAGTTCGAGTAATAAGTTTGTAGTCATAAGTGTACTTATAACTACTCACGACCTATCAACTACTTACTTATAACTTAGAACTACTTACTTTATTTCACTATCATACTTAACATTAGCATGATATTCTCCCATAATGTCTTTTACAACTCGTTTCATACCTGATGCAATCTGTTCAATCTCTTGCTCCTTAGAAGACATTTCTTCAACAACTTCATTAAACACATCATACAAATAGCCAACAGTTTGTGCATCATCCCCTGTTATTGCTTCTCTTTCAGCATAAACTTTTATTTTTTCATAAAGATCAATTGCATTCTCAACAGGATTTGCATATTGTATGTGACCTTCAGGAGGAATATCTGGTATTTTCTCATGAGCAATAGTATCTTCTAATTTTCTACCTGTAAACTCTCTTAGATCTTGAGGTGGTTTATCTTCTGCAACTGCTTTTTCAAACATTTGCATTTCTGCTTGTTTTTTTAATTTTTCAGATTCTTCAATTTCTTTTTTTCTTTGGTCTTCCATTTCATCAAGCTTTTTTATCCTCTCAGCTGGACTTAATTTCATTAATTCATTTTTATCAATGACCATATAATATAGAAAGTAAGATTAGTATAAATAATTTGTGAGAAAAAATCAAATAATTACCAGTTCAAACATCTATTCTTTTTCTTAAAGTTCTTATAAACCTGCCATAAAGTACCCTTTGCATCTCTTGCCGCAAGAGCTCTTTCCTTAGCTATAAGCACTCCTGGAACCCTTTTATTACCTTTTTTATCTGTAGAAGCAAATACATTAAATACACCCCTAATTGGTGCAATAAATGGATCATATATTGTTGGTGGTTTTCTAGGATTAAATTTCTTTTCTTTAGGAAGCTCAATTTCCTCACCAGCTTCTCTTAAATATTTTTCTAACTCATCTCCTAAAGCCTCCATTGCTGCCTTTACAGATCCATCAACTGTTTCTAACAAATGCATATCTTCCTGTTCCTTCATTTTAATATAATTATCAACTTCTTTTTTTGTCCAAGCATAAGCTCTTAATTGCATATCAAATAATCCTGAATGCAATGGACCTTTATTATATTCTTGATGAAAACCCATATTTGGTTTTGTTCTATGATAAACATAGACTAAGAAAACTGCATAAACATGTTTATTAGTTATCATTGGTTTATCTAAATCAAGATTATTAGTAAATCTTTTGCATAATAACTCTACTTCAATAATTGAGCCTTCAAAAGCACTGATTAAATCAGGTGATTCTTGTCTTTCTGCTAATTGCAATCGTCTAATATTTTTAAGGTATGGCTTAACCCAAGACATATACATCTTAATAATATCAAAATGTTGTCTAAGATATTTTAAAGTGAAAGTTCTTCTACTCATTAATTCATGGAAAGTTCTTTCTTTCCAATCTAAATAAGTTCTTAATTTTCTTTTCAAAACTTCTTTGATTTTTCTATTAAAATCAAGTTGATCAACAATACCATCAACATCTCTAGATGTTACAGGATGAATAGAAAAGAATAAGTCAGGTAGAGAAGTAAATTGTAGTTCTCTAGCCATACCATAAACAGATGCAGGATTTTTTGCTCCTTGCTCAACCATATCAATCCAAATTCCTTTTAATGTAATCTCTGCACTTTCTCTACTTCTACTAGTAGCAGCCATACTATCATTGTAATAACCAACTCTTTCATCTAATATTCTAAGCTCTCTAACTAATTGGAATAATTCTTTAACCATTTTACCAATAGTAGCTAAGAATTGTGAAACTTTATCTTGTTGTAGCCCTATTCTCTGTTGAGCACTTCCAAAAAAGCTAGATTGTTCAGAAGCAGCAAATATATCAGAAATTTTAGTAATATCTTTGTAACCTTGATCTTGTTTAAGTTGTTCTACCAACCAGAAATATTTTTCTTCAACAGATTGATTAAATTCTTGCAAAACAACCCTCCTATACTGAGATGGTTTAGGAAATCCAGTTGGTCCCAATACAATATGTCCAGCATTATCTCTACCTATTTCTTCAATTTCTTCTTTAAAACCAAATTGCTTAAGTAATTTTGAATCTGTTGGCATATTTACCTCTTTTTGTATATTCTAAGTCTATTTTCTTCTTTTTATGTATTATATTTATCTATCTTTATTAACCTTTATATTTTTTTCCTTATAAAGGGTTACTACTCCACCTTGGACAAGTATTAATTCTGAACTTGTTGCTAATGCTAACTCTTTAGCAATTGATTTCCTATTACCCTCTGCCAAGCAAGATTTTAATAATTTAACCTTAACAAGCTTATGTAATTTAAGCTGTTTATTTACTTCAACAACAACATTATCTGAAATACCAGACTTACCAATTCTAACCAATGCTAGCAAATTCTTTGCTTTATCTTTTAATTCTTTTTTATTCATTTTTTCACCTTTTGAAGGTTTGGATAATCCAGATAATCTAAAATTTTTACATTCTTACCTTCCATACACTCTAAACCTCCCTAACACTAATCAATCATGAGGGATATGATGTTCTTCATCAATATGCACATCTTCTAAAAAATGTTTTTTATGTTTATGTAACTCTTTAATATGGGCCTGTCTTTTTTTAGTTAGCTTCTTTAAATTTTTCTCACCCAATAAATAAGTAATATAATCACCACTAAGGAAATTAGGTAAAATAACATAATCTGCCCCCTCACTATATAACATCAATGCTTCAGAGACTTTATTTGCACAATCAATAATCATAATTTTAGGATTAATTGATTTAACTTCTCTGATTAATGATAAAGATGAATCAACATTTCTAATTGTATTAATTACAATTTTAACTTTCTTGAAATTAATATGTTCTAAAACATCTTCATTTGTAACATCACCATACATAGCAGGAATATTTTGTTCTCTTAATTTATGAATAATTTTAGGATTATAATCAATAACTAATGGCTGTGTCCCATCATGCATTATTTTATTAAGAATGCTTCTACCCATCCTATCACATCCAGATAATACAACGTCCCCACTAGGTCTATTATAATGATGATGTGTTTTATGCAAATGATCAGTAAATTCTAAAAAATTAAGTTCATGTTTTAGTTTTCTGTATAAGGAACTTTGATTCCTAATAACATATGAAGTCATTGTTATTGTAACAATTGCCAATAATACTACGACTGAAAAAACACTTTTTGAAACAAATCCAAGCAATAGACCTTGACTAATTAGTATAAGTGAAAATTCACTAATCTGAGATAAAGATGTCCCAACTTTAAATGCTGTATATTTTCTATATCCAAATGCCCCAACAATACTCATTGACAAAAAAGGTTTAACAAATGAAATAACAACAAAAGCAGCAATAAAAAAAGGCAATAGTCTAACTGTTCCTGCTAAATCTAACTGCATTCCTAAACTTACAAAAAATAAAGTTGCAAAAAAGTCTCTTAAAGATCTAATCCTACCAATAATTTCATAATTATATGGCAAATTACCAAGTAAAATACCTGCAACAAATGAACCAATTACAATTGAAAAACCAATGCTATGAAAAATCAAACTAAATAAAAAACAAGTTCCAAGTGCAGATAAGAATAAAATATCTTTTGAACTTGCCACAAATTTAAATACCTTAGGCAATATTATGTTACTAAGGAAAATAAGAATTGAAATAACAACTATGGCTAAAAGAATTGACATTGTAAAAGAAACAAGAGAAAATTCTTTAATTGTAGTTAGTACAAGTAATGCAATTATCGCCACTAAATCTTCTACTAATAAAAAACCAATAATTATTTTCCCATGCAAACTATCAATTTCTTTTCTATCAGACAATGCTTTAATCAATACCATTGTACTGCTAAACACAAAAATAAATCCTAAATAAACAGCTTCTACCCCCCTAAAACCAAATACTAAAGAGATAATAAAACCAAAGCCAAGCAACATAAAAATATTAATCAAAGCACCATATGTAGTTACTTTTCCAACTTCTTTAAAACTCTTTAAATTTATTTCTAACCCAACTATAAATAGTAATAATGCAATTCCTACTTCAGATAAAGTTCTGATTAATTCATGATTTGCAATAATTTCTATACCAGGAGCAAAATGAAAAATATTTGCTATAAATGCAGTATTTGCTAACCATATAAATCCAGGACCAATTATTAAACCTGCAAATATGTAAGCTGGAATTAAAGGTTGCTTAAACCTTTTAGCTAGAAGTACAACTAATGTAGCTGCAATAATTATAATCCCTATGTCTAAAAATACATTTTGTGTCATTTTATTTTGTTTATTTTTTTATTAGTTAGTATATTTAACTATTACCTTTGGTATTTCTTTAAATAAATCTGAAGCAATTAAACCATTGCCTACAACTTTTTCAACTTTATCTCCTGCTAAACCATCAACAAATGCTGCTGAACATGCACTATTGAATACATCATATTTTATTGTATTACCATCAACATATTTTGATTGTGCTAAAAAACCAGCACATAGCCCAGCTAATACATCACCAGTACCACCAACAGTCATAGCTGGATTGCCAGTATAATTTAATTTAATTTGATTTTTATACGCAATGATATCAGGATTGCCTTTTAATAGTATTACATTATTTTTAGCAAACATTTTTACTGTTTTAATTTTTTCATTTAGTTTTTTTGGCAGCTTTTTTCCAAACATTAGTTCAAACTCTTTTGAATGTGGAGTTAAAATGGTATTTTTCAGTTTTCTTAAATTGTTTTTATCAATTGCTTTTAATGCATCAGCATCTAAAACCATTGGTTTTTTCATTTTCACTAATTTGTCTATAATTCCATTAACAAATTCATCACTATTTCTCCCAAACCCAGGACCAAAAACAATAACATCATTATTCTTTACTAATTTTAATACATCTTTTACATGTTCTTTTCCTAAAAATTTACAAGGAAACTTTTTAACAATTAAATCTGGCAAATATTTATGTATTATCCAACCAACATTTGATGGAGCAGCTATTGTTACTAAATCTGTTCCTGTTCTTAGGGCCACTAGTGCTTTTGCAACTAAAACAGGAGCACCAGCATATTCTTCTGAACCAGCAATTATTAAAATTTTACCATAATTACCTTTATGAGAATTTGGTTTCCTTTGTTTTATTATTAGTTTTAATTCTCCAGGACCAACTCCATTAATTGCTTTTTCAGGAATATTAATATCAATAACTTTCTTGACTAATTTTTTAGATCCAAATTTTTTTAGATGCTTAAGGCCAAACTTATTATCATGTAACTCTAATAACAAGTTTGGCTTAATATGCAAGGACCCCTTCCCTTTATTAGCATCTAAACCACTTGGTATATCTATTGATATTTTGTAAACATTTGCTTTATTAACTTTTCTAATCACTCTTGCGTAATTTTCTTTGACTTTTCCTTTAATTCCAGTGCCCAATAGAGCATCAACAACAATTTTAGCATTAGATAAGCATGAATTAAGATCTTTTGCATCAATAAACTTAGATTTCTTTAGTTTTTTGTAATTAACTAAAGCTTCTTTCTTTAATTTCTTTTTATCTCCAACAAAATAAACATTGCAGTTAAGGCAGGAGGCAATAACAAATCCATCGCCCCCATTATTTCCTTGACCTGCAATAACTAACACCTCTTTTTCACGCGCTCTTTTTTTGATCATAATTTTCTTAATAGCTTTTGCACTATTTTTACCAGCATTCTGCATTAGTTTTAGTTTACTAACTCCAAAAAACTCAGAGTTTTCTTCTAAAGTTTGCATTTGTTGTATTGTTATCATTTTTTTAATGTTTTGAAGGTTAGGAGTTTGGAATGTTCGGAATATTTTTTACCATTCAAACCTTCCGAACCCTCCGAACCGTCCTAACTTTTAATCATGAATAGCTTGAAAGGCAAGACTTTGATGTGAGTTTTCGCCAAAAAACTTAAATTTTTGCCAATCTTCCCGATCAAGCCATGAGCGTAATTTACTTTTTCTTTGATTTAGTGATTGATTCCTCCATGTCAAGGATTGATTTCATTCGTTTCCATAATAATGAATTTTGATTAAGCTCAATAATCTTCAAGTTCTTTTTCTTTCTCTCTGAAACTAGCTTGTATTTTTTGAATAATTGAATAGCACTATGTACTTTTCCAGGAGAAATATGTAACATATCAGCAACCTCTCGTATATGAACAGTATTTTTTGATAGAAATATGAGTATCTCAAGGTTTTTTCTTGTAAATAACTCATGCACCATATCAATTTCAATAATGTTCATTATTTATAAACCTTTCGTTTTTTAACTAAATACATTTTGTTTGCTATTAAAATACATATTGTTCAGTAATAGTGAACAAGCATGATGACAATAAAAGATTCAAGTATAAAAAGCAAAAAAGACCATCATGGCCGGGCGAGGCGAAGCCGAGTTGGATATTTTCTTTAAGAAAATGTCCGTCCGTGCCTATGATGATGGTTTTTTTGGCAAGATAATACACAAATATTTATAAAATAAAGAAATACCCATAAAATTAGGTGATAATATGGATAACTTCACATTTCAAAATGAAACTAAAATAATATTCGGCAAAGATACAGAACTTCTAATTGGAGAGGAGACAGCACAGTATTTAGAAAATGAAAAACTCAGTAAAAACATCCTATTGCATTATGGCAGTGGAAGTATAAAAAAATCAGGATTATATGATAAAGTTGTTGATTCTCTAAAAAAAGCAAATATTAACTTCATAGAATTAGGTGGAGTTGTACCAAATCCAAGGCTAAGCTTAGTAAGAGAAGGTATCAAGCTTTGTCGTGATAAAAAAATCGATTTTATTTTAGCTGTTGGTGGAGGAAGTGTAATTGATTCTGCAAAAGCAATCTCAGCTGGTACATATTATGAAGGAAACGTATGGAAATTGTTTGAAACAATGGGAACTATTGAAAATGCAGTGCCAATTGGTGTTATCTTGACGATACCTGCTGCTGGAAGTGAATCTAGCTGGACATCTGTTGTAACAAATCAAGAAAATAAAAG
The DNA here is from genome assembly GCA_018657385.1 of Candidatus Woesearchaeota archaeon. Taxonomy (GTDB): domain Archaea; phylum Nanobdellota; class Nanobdellia; order Woesearchaeales; family DSVV01; genus JABHXF01. The sequence continues at coordinate 24,155 of JABHXF010000046.1, forward strand.
AAAATTACATTTTAGATCACCATGGATAAGACCAAAATTTGCAATAATGAATCCAGAATTAAATTTTACTCTGCCTGATTACCAAACATCATGCGGAGCATCTGATATGTTAGCCCATGTTTTAGAAAGATATTTTACAAACACAAAACATGTTAATTTTACTGATGAGCTTTGTGAAGCAACAATGAGAACCATAATTAGAAATACACCCCTAGCATTAAAAGATCAAAAAGATTATAATCCTAGGGCAGAGTTAATGTGGGCTAGCACAATTGCACACAATGGTTTACTTAACACAGGAAGAGAAGGAGATTGGTCCAGCCATATGATAGAACATGAATTAAGTGCTATGTATGATATTGCTCATGGTGCAGGTTTAGCAATTGTATTTCCAGCATGGATGAAATATGTGTATAAACAAGATATTCAAAGATTTGTGCAATTTGCAGTGAAAGTTATGGATGTAAAAATAAGTGATTTAGAAACAACAAACAATGAAGAAACTGCATTAAAAGGCATTGAAGCATTAGAACAATGGTTTACAACAATAAAAATGCCAATTAAGTTAAGCCAAGCAAATATTGATGCATCTAAATTCCAAGAAATGGCAGAATTATGCACAAAAAAAGGACCAGTTGGTTGTTTTGTAAAGTTAGAAAAAGAAGATGTTGAAAAGATATATGAATTAGCAAAGTAATTATTTTCTATTGAAATACAAAAAACAACAACATGGCTGGATGAGGCGAAGCCGAATAGGACTTTAGTCCGTCCATGCCTATGATGTTGTTGTTTTTTACCCTATATCTTACAAAAATATATAAATCCCATACAACAAACACCAATCATGGCAAACTTTTGGAAAATTGTTAATGAAGTCATTAGTAGTGCAGATGTATTACTGCTTTTATTAGATGCACGAATGGTTGATAAAACAAGAAATGAAGAAATAGAAAATAAAGTAAAAAAAACAGGCAAACCATTAATCTATGTTATCACAAAGAGTGATTTAGCTAACAAAGATGAAACTGAGAAATATAAAAAAGAATTAAAGCCATGTGTTTTTGTTAGTGCTGTTAAACATCATGGAACAACAATGCTAAGAGAAAGAATTTTAATTGAAGCATCAAAAGCTAATGTTAAATTTAAAGTAATTAGAGTTGGGATATTAGGTTATCCAAATGTTGGAAAATCTACTTTAATAAATGCATTAAGTGGAAGAAAAGCAGCAAAAACAAGTAGTATGAGTGGTTATACAACAGGTGTACAAAAAATTAGAGCAGATACTAGAATAATGTTATTAGATACACCAGGAGTTATTCCTTACAAAGAAAAAGATGATGATAAACATGCATTTATTGGAACCCAAGATCATACTAAAATAAAAGAACCAGATTTAGTTGTAATGAAATTAATAGAAGAATATCCTGGAAAAATTGAAGAATTCTATAAGGTTAAGGAAAAAGATGTTGATGATTTTGATGATAAAGAAGAAATTATTGAACACATTGCAATAAAGAAAAAACTTCTAATGAAAGGAAACAAACCAGACATCAAAAGAGCTTCTAAAATGATTATTAGAGACTGGCAAGAAGGAAAGATTGTTTAATCACAAATACTCCTTATTCCACTTCAAAAATCGTTTATAGATATATTTTAAGAATTCCCATTCTGTTTTTTTGTCAGCTTGATTTAAGGCATGATAATAAGATTGTCTTTTTTTGTATTCAATAATTAATATAGGAAAACCATGTTTATGTAAGATAAAATTCATTATTAACCTTGTTATTCTCCCATTGCCGTCTCCAAAAGGATGTATTTTAACAAATCTATAATGTGCTTTTGCAGCTAACTCTACAGGATGTATAGAAGGAGATCTCTTTTTTTCTTTATTATACCATTTGATGAAATCTTTCATAAGTTGTGGAATATCTTGCCAATCAGGACATAAATAATTTCCAACTTTAACTAAATATTCTCTATAAATTCCAGCCATGTCTGGCTTTGATTCTTTAAAAACATCTAAATGCCATTTCATAATCAATTTAATAGAAAGCTCATGGTATTTATTTCCCATGATATCATTAAATACTTTTGTGTGATTCATTGACTCCATAATATCTCCAAATGGTTTTGTTGGAGTAATTTTATAATGTATCAATCTCCTTGTCTCATCTAATGTTATAGTAGATCCTTCAATTGCATTTGTATTATATGTAAAATCTATTGCTTGTTTTTCAATAATCTTTTTTTTGACTGATTCTGGAATTTTTTTCCAATTTTTCAAGTAATTATTCTTAATTAAATCAAATTTTTTAAAAATTGTTTGAGAATTTATTTGTCTTAAGAAATCATCTTTAATCTTTTCAATGTTTTTAGGAATGGATTTACCTAAATAAAGGTCCTTTGAATTAAGATCCCCATCTATTTTATACACATGTTGTAGGTAAAAGTAACCATGTTTCTTTACTATTTCCATATAAAATACATACCCTAACTTTTATTTAAATCTTTTGATTTTAAACCGAAAAGTTAGGGTAAAAAATTAAAAGAATTAAGCACACTATGATTAAAAACAAGTTATTCTTCTTTATTCCCTTTAAACGCTTTACTAATATTCTTAGTCCAGAAGCTTGGCAAAGGATTGTCTACAAAACCTGTAAATTCATCAGAATAAATATATGTAATACCCTTAACATTATCTTTTTTGTACTTCTTAAGTTTTGCACCAATGTCTTCATAAATTTCTTTGATTTTTTTACGTTCAAAATCTTTTTGCAATAATGAAGATGGTTTTAAAACTAAATAATCTGCCTGTCTAATTGCATTTATTTCTAGATTAGCAGAATTTTGTGAAATAAATATAATACTAATACTTTTATGTCTAGCAATAAACATTAACTCACTCAATAATTTATTTGGTTCAGCCATAGAACTTCTTGAACTGAATAAAATCCCGCCTTCATCAATCAATACAAACGATTTATTTTTCAATTGTTTAATATCTTCAACAACATCAATCCAAATAGGCATATCTTCTTCTTGAAAACCCATTGCATAACATCTTTTTTTTGTTTTTGCATAAATATTTTCTAATAATTTAATAGATATAGCTGTTTTACCTGATCCTCTTGCTCCCAATACTAACCCAATCGTAGAATCACTCTTAGCAATCTTTTTTTCAAATTTATCATAATCTCCTGCATCATGTTCAATTAAATTAAATTTTTGATATTCAGCAGAAACTTCAGCTCTTTTTTTGTTAATTTTCTTTTTCTGAACAAATTCTGTTGTTTTATCTGTTGCTTTAAAAAATAATCTGTAAGCCCAAACAATTGCTTTAACCAAGAACTCACTAAATTTATAGATGCCATAGAATAGCCAGTAAATTAGCTTGTAAACTGCATAGATTACATAATATACACCAAGAACAGGATAATAGATAAAACTAAGCTTCTTTTTACACCAGTTTTGGAAGGAATTCCATGTTTTACTAGATTTTCTGGATTTAGCTTTTGTTTTTAATTTTTTACCAGTTCCTGCTTTACTGCTCTTTTTTTTAGGCATAATCAAACAATAGAATGTTAGTGTTTAAATTGTTTTTGAAAAAAGAATAGATAATAAAAGAAAGTTTAAAAATTACACTGCATTTCCTTAATCTATGGAAAGAAGATTAGGTTTCAGAAATAATATGGATTATAGCAGATTTAAATTTAGGTCTGATTTTAATATGGGGAGTTACAGAAAATATATTAGAAAACTTAAAGAATCTGGAGCAATAGAGATAGAACATGTTGGTAAGAATCTGCAAAAAAGAAAACAAAGGCAGAGGGCAAAAGAAGCAATCAAAGCAATACATGATCAAGACATGAAAGCAATTCTATACACAGGTATATTTGGAGGAATTAATATAAGTGGTGATAGTGAATTAAGAAGATTTGCCCAAAGAAATAAAGATGGAAAAATTCTCAGCTATCAAAATGGTGGAGAAGCATCAGCAATGATGTGTCCTTCTTCAAAATATATTGAACATTTCGTAATTCCACAAATAAATAGAACATTAGAATTTGCAGATTATGATGGAATATTTTTAGACATACCATGGATCATGCATGGGGGATGTGATTGTAATAATTGTTATGAACTCAGAGAAGACCAAGAAGCTGAAGGAAAAAGCAATAATGAGATAAACGCAGCCAATGTAAGACATGGATTAGAAAAATTTGTAAAGGAAATGAAAAAAAATCACCCTTATGTAAAAATATCAATTAATGCAAGTGCACCAACAATATACACTCATAAATGGCATGGTGCTGAAATAGACAACCTTGCAGGATTATTTGACCAGTATGTAACAGAATGGAACCCATTAAGGACCAGACAGAATGTTTCAGTTGTTACAAGATGCATTGAAAAAGCAATTGAGACTGTTGAGGGAATAGAAAAAATTGAAGGCATACAACAAACACCTGAATTCTATCATGCAACAACCTGCACAGATGGAAATAGAAAAGTTTATCCTGCAGAGAAGCTTTCCGGATTATTCCATGCAATCTTAGAAGGAGGCGCATTACCTAGATTAGGTGTTGCATTTGGTAATGATGGTTTAGGAATAATTAAAGAAGCATGGCATAGTGCAGTTGAAATGTATAAAAAATAACAAAAAAAGAAAAATTATTCTGCTAATGGATCATTCATTTTACCCATGAACAAAATGCTTCCAGTTGACTTCTCCTGTATCATAAATACAAAAGGATGGTCAGCCTTAAATATGGTTTGTGGAGCAGGCATTGCTGAAGTAACTTTAAAACTAACAGCTGTTGCAGCTGCTGCCTCTGTTCCTTTCTCATTAACTTCAACAAAAGCTTTGTGTAAAACATTACTAATGTAAAGATCTGTTGTCCCATCTAACCCAGAAAAGTCAGCACCTGGCCAAGTAAATGCCTTTGTCATTCCCAATTGAATTAAATGATCATTTAAGCCATATTTTGTTTCAAATGTAAACCTTGGAAAATAGATTATAACATGTTCCTTAGACATGCTATTTTTGACTTCAACTAATTTTACAGGATCAAAATATTCCTCAACTACACTTGCATCAAAAATACCTGTTTCATCAACTTTAGGCAAAAACACAAGCATTGATAATTCTTCCCCTTGATAAGGCATTTCTAACACTTGTATTTCATCATTTTCCATGTAATTAAACTTAAACTCATCTTCATTCAAATACATCATATCTACTTCTTTTTGACCATTTGGAGTTTTGAAAAACATATCTTTGGTATCACTTTTATCAAACTCATACTTCCATTTTCCTTTAAAATAGATTGCGTTTGTTAAAACTAATCTTGTTTGTGAATCTAAACTGGATATAATATTTTTGATTTTATTATTTGTATTGTCTTCCACCCAATCATTAATTTCCTTAACTGATTTTTTGTTTTCATTAACAAAATCAAGATTAGCATTTGTTCCACCATAATACCTCCCAATTACGTTGAGATAATCAGGCAAAAAAGAATAATCGTGTTGAGCCCAAAAAGCATTTGCAACATTTAGTTTGTATTCTTTTTCTTCTTCATTGAATACATTATTCAATTTTGCAAACGATGATCTCAACAGATTATAATCTTCAGGAAGATGCAAAACATTTCTCATTTCTTCTTCTGTTTCTCCATTTGCTCCTTCATAAGCCATTGCTAATGCACTAGAAATACTATATGGAGAAAAGAAAATATTTTTTGTACTAGCACTATTTGCTTGATTTAACTGTTCATACATTTCAAGAGCAAATTCATTATTACCTATAACAACTTGAGCAACACCCTCAGCAGTTGCTTGGCTATCATCAGTGGGTTGACCTTCATAAGGTGCTAAATTATCATAAGACACCTTATTGTCACATCCTAAAATAAAAATACTGAAAACAACCAAACTCATTAAGATTATTGTAAACATTTTATTATTCATAATTATCACCAATTTAACAGTAGAACAAGCTTTTATATAAAGATATTGATGAGTTTGAATTGAGTTGAAGTTAAATAAGAAAATAAAAAATTCATGAGCTACATTGGCTTCGCCCTAGTTAAAAAAAATTAAGATTTATCTTTTCCTAATACTAAATGCACCACTTGGCAAAGCCCTGATAATATCATCTAATTCTCCACCAAATTTCTTTCTAACTTTTTTAGCAATATCACTTACTTTATCTTTACCTTGTTGTAATACAATAAAATCTTTTGTTTGATTTGAAATAGCAGATTCAGGTCCAGATATAACTATAATAACTTTTTTACCATTTTCATCAAATTCTTTAATACCTATTGCAACTTCCATTTTACCAGCTTTCATATAAGTTGTTTTTCCACGTATCATAAATGCTCCTTTTGGTAAAAACTCACCAGTATTTGCAGATTTAGTAACTTGTTCAGGTAAAACATGAAATACTTCAGATGCTGACATTCCTAACTTCCATGCCCTACTATATACAACTGTTGCATTTGCAACCTCTTGTAATGTTATTTCAGTTGGTTTTTTTGTTGTTTTTGTTTCTTTACCATCCTTAATCTTTATCTTACTTTTCACAACAAAGAATGGGGAACCACTCATATCAGTATGAAATACAATATCATCATTATCTGTATGTTTTTTAATAACAATCTCATTAGTAGTAGCATCTCTCCCCCCTATTACTAAAAATCCCTCAGAAGAAACAAACCATCTAAACTTTTCATACCAATGTTTTTTTATTCTTTTGTTTGCTGCCTTTTTCTGCTTTTCATTTTCCAATACTTGTTCTTCCTCAAACTTAGCTTTTTCTTTCTCAAGCTTTTTCTTACTTTTCTCAATAGCTTCTAAAGCTCCATCTAGCTTTTTCTTTGCTTTTTTTGACTTTTCAAAGTAGATGGCAGCATTTTCCTGCACTGTTTTGTTAAGTTTAAGGATTATCTTCATGATTTACATGAAATAGGCATGGAAGTTTAAATAATTTTCCAAAGAAAAAATAAGAAATCATAAGAAAACATTTTTATACTATCTACATCTAAAAAGATTATATGGTATGTATAATAACATTTGCAAGAAGCTGGCAAACTTTGATCGCAGCAAGGGCATTAGGAAAACAAGGAATAACAGTTATCACTGCTGATAGTGAGAAATTTGCAACTACTTTCTTTTCAAAGTATAGTAAAAATAATTTCATATACACTGATCCTAACGAAAATGAGAACAAATTTGTAAATGATTTAATTAAAAAAGCAAAGGAGTATAAAAAAAAATACAATGAAGAAATTATGCTTCTACCTGTTCATAAAGAAACATATACAATTTCTAAATATAGAAAAAAGTTAAGTAAACATATGAAAATATGTGTTGATGATTATGATAAAATAATGAGTGTACATAATAAAAGAAAAATACCTTTGCTTCTCAAAAAATATAAAATACCTACCCCTAAAACAATAATAGTAAAAGATATTTTAGAATTATACAAAATAACTCCAAAACTAAATTTTCCTGTTTTTATTAAACTTCCTGAATCAGCTGCATCAATTGGACTAGTTAAAGTTAAGAATAGAGATGATTTAATCTATGAATTTAGTAATGCTGTTAAAAAATCTAAATTAAAACCAAGAAATTATCCTATAATCCAAGAAGGTGTAGGTGGTGAAGATTATTGTGTAACTGCCTTGTTTAACAAAGGTAAAAAAAGAGCAATGATGACTTATAAGAATATAAAAACATATCCATACAAAAGTGGTCCAAGTGTATACAGAAAAAATGTCAACGCAGAAGAGATGGAAAAGATTGCCACAAAATTTCTTGAAAAAATCAAGTGGCATGGACTTGCTGAGATTGATTTTAGAATGGGATCAGATAAAAAACCAGTTTTAATAGAAATCAATCCTAGATTTTGGGGTGGTCTGAATCAATCAGTAGCTTCAAATGTAAATTACCCATTATTAGCTTATGAAATCGCAGTAAATGGTGATTGTAAAACTATTAAAAAATATGATAAAAGTGTTAGAACTGAAAATCTCACAACAGCTATATTAGCACTCTTTGATGAGATTAACAAAGATGAAAAAAAGAAAAAAGAGATTAAAAAGTTAGAAAAACATTGGAAAAAAGCATTTAAATCAAACTTTAAGCTGCATATTTCTGAATTTTTCAAACAAGTTAAACATATCAACAATAAAAAATATACCAGGAAAAAAATTAAAGAGTTTGTTAAAAGAAGAAATAAAATAACAAAAGATGATATTATTGATGTCAAAGATCCTTTTGTTGTTCTTGGAGTTCTTTATCCAATCCATTTATTTTTAAAATATGGAAAAGTTGACAAAAAAATGCTAACTGGTGAAGGATCAGGAAAGAAAAAATGAAATATTACTATAAATTCCTTAAAAAACATTTTAATAAAAATAACATAATACCATTTATAATATCATTTGTTCTTACTGCTGCAACATTTGTTGCAATAGTTACAAGACTTTTTTATCCATATCATGTACATGTTGGTCTTGGTTTTTATCTTGCATCGTGGGTTATTTACATTTACCCTTTTATCCATCATTTAAGTGTATCAAGAATTAAAAAAAATAAAAAATTTAAATTTTTCAAAAAATATTATATCTTTTTAATAGGTATTACGTTTTTCTTAATATTCCTATATTTAATCTTTTCATTATTTCCAGTCAATAATATTAAGATTGCTAAGTCTGAAATACCAGAACTAATGGAAAAACTAGACAAAGATACAATATATCTTAAAGAAACTTTAGTATCATTAGATAAATCTTATGAAGAACTTATTAATTCAGAGTTATTAGGTTTAGATATGAAAAAAGCAACTCCTGAAAATACATATGAACTAAAAACTCTTTTTGCAAAAGTTGTTGATCATATAATAATATTAGAAAACTTTAATGAAGAATACAAGTATTTTTATCAAATTAATTACTTTAAGTATCCTGAACTTAATATAAGAGCATTTGTTATTGCATATACATCTTACCTTACAAAATACAAGGTAACAATAAATATTGCAAATGAAATAAATAACAACTATTTTGTTGAGATGCAATTAAATGAAGTTTTGCCAGGGACTAACATATCTAATTCATATATGATATTAAAAAATAATTTATATTATCCATCTACATCTGCAAAAATTGAAGCAGGTAACGCATATATAAAATATATTAAACAATTTCATTCACTTAATGATGATATTATAGAACTTATGGAAGTTGATTCAAAAGATTATTATGATTTACTTGGTGATACAGGTAAAATTTCATACATTAAACTTGACAGCATATTTGATACATTTGAAACACATACAATGGATCAATGGTTACCTATACAAAAAAGTGTCAGTAATCTCATGGGAGAAACAAGAATCAAAACAAGGCATCATAATATAATCACAATTGAAAGAATTCAAGAGGTTTATGAAAAACTTGAACCAGGAGACATTATTTTCCAGAGAAGAAATTGGTATGTAAGCAATGCAGGTATGCCAGGATTCTGGACACATGCAGCATTATATGTTGGTACTTTAGATGTATTAGATGAATATTTTGAAGAAGAAGCAAAAGAATTATTAGGGATGAAAGTTAGTGAATATGTCAAGATAAACTTCCCTAAATTATATGAAGATAAAAATAAGTTATATGAAGGGAAATATCCTTATACTACTATAGAAGGTAAAGCTGAAGGAATTATAATTCTTCCACTTGAAGTATCTGCAACATCAGATTATTTTGCAGCAATTAGGCCAAAACTTTCTAAGATGGATAAGCTTAAAGCCTTGCTTTATACATTTGATAATTATCTTAAGCCTTATGACTATAATTTTGATTTTGCATCAGAGGATGTCTTAGTATGTTCTGAACTTGTATATAAAGCTTATTTGCCGTCAGATAGTAAAGAGGGATTAAACTATGAATTAGAAAAAATAGCTGGAAGATGGATGCTTGCACCAAATGATATGGTCAGAATTTTCAACATGAAATATGGGACAAGCGAAGAACAAAATGAATTTGTATTTTTTATTGATGGAAATGAAGAAACCTTTAATTCTGAGTATAAAGGTGTTGAAGAGTTTAGAGAATCATGGAAAAGATCTAAATACACTATTTTATTGGATTAATGAAATATATTTCTTATTATGATAGATTATAATCATAAATTACATAAGATATGTGCATAGCTTTTTTTATGATGTTGTTACTGCCTCAAATTTGTTATAGTGGCATTATATGTTTTTTTATATTGGGAACTGAAATCCAATTATACACTACATAACGTGTTTTAATAAATTATTCAATGGGATTTCAGCCA
>JABHXF010000047.1 GCA_018657385.1 Candidatus Woesearchaeota archaeon
AGATTTAACTTCTATTTCCTGGTCTCCTAAAAATCGATCAATATATCTTGCTTTATCTTTTCTAATTTCATCTGTTCTATTTTTTATTTCTTGTATTTTTTCTTCGACTTCTGCATAAGGAGTCATTGGTTTATTAGATTCATGTAACCAGTTTACATAAGTAAGAACATCTTTTTCTATTTTCTCTCCTTTTATAACTTCTCCATTTGCTAATCTTTTTTCAATTCTTCCAAGGAAAAAATTAACTTCCTCTTCATTTTCACTTAATTCTTTATTATATCTTCTAGTTTTATTATATTCTTCTCCTATTATAAATCCACCAAATGATCCTAGGCCAACTGTCATTGCAGTGGAAATACTTTGTGAATGTTTATAAGAATAAATTGCTAGAATAGTAGAAGCACATAGTGGAACAAAATATTTATGAAAATCATTCATCAAACCAAGTCCGAATGTATCTTCTCCATTTCTCTTTTTTATGTTAATTGTTGTCTCTCCTTTTGATACTACATAATTGTCCCAAAGAGATCCAGGCAAAAAAGCACATGCTCCCAATTTTAAGGCATCTAATCCAGCTTGCACAATTTGTTCTAATTCCATTTTAAAAACCTAGTTTTTTATCTATAAATTGTAAATCATGCAAGCACCCTTAATATCAAGGATTGAATATGGATTTATAAATCTTATTAAGGAATTTATAAATCTTAAAGTAAGCTTTATAAAGACCAAATATTGCTAACTTTATAGTATGATTGATGTAAAAGGAATGGTCAAAGACTTTTTCAAAGTCAAATTTAATATTTATCTAATTATAATATTATTAATCCTTGGTGGAATTATATATTTTAGTGGATTAGGTGAAGATACCCCTCAATATGAAGAAGGAGAGTTTGTAGTTCATTACTTTTACTTACCAACATGTCCGCATTGTAAAGAAATGAAGCCAATTATACTTGAATTAGAGCAAGAGATGCCTGATATGCCTTTTATTTATGTTGATGCTTCTACTCCAGATGGTTCTAGATTATTATATGAATTAGCAGAACAAGTTGGTTTAGATACAAGTTCTTTAGGTGTTCCATTGATTTTTGCAGGAACAGATCATGCACAAGCATTAATGGGTGTTCATTCTAAAGAAGATGTTAAAGCAATGATTTTATAATGTAAATTAGTATGTGAAGAAGGCAGAGAACCAATTATACAAGAAACAACTCAACAAGCTGAAACAGGTTTTAGTGAGTTTGATTTACCTTTCTTAGGAAGAACTGATCTAACACAATATTCTTTGCCTGGATTAGCTGTTGTATTGGGGTTAATTGATGGATTTAACCCTTGCGCTATGTGGGTTTTAGTTTTTTTAATTGGAATATTATTAGAAGTTAAAGATAGAAAAAGAGTTTGGTTAATTGTTGGAAGTTTTGTACTTGCTTCTGGAATTTTATATTTCTTATTTATGACAGCATGGTTAAATGTATTTTTATTAGCTGGTTATATTAGAATGCTTACAGTTTTAATTGGTTTATTTGCTTTAGGTGGTGGAATAATAAATGTAAAAGAATATATTGAGTCTAGGAACCAACCATTAACTTGCAAAATTGGTGATATTGAAAGCCGTGCTAAAACAATGGACAAAGTTAAACACATTGCAACTGCACCATTAACAATTACAATATTCTTTTCAATAATTGCATTAGCTTTTGTAGTTAATTCAGTAGAATTTGTTTGTTCGTCAGCAATTCCAGCTGTATTTACACAAGTGTTAGCATTAAGTGGTTTAGGTGCTTTGAAATATTATCTTTATATTGGTTTATACACATTCTTTTTTATGTTAGATGATTTAGTAATCTTTGGATTAGCAGCATTTACTATCAATAGTAGTTTTGGAGAAAAATATGCAAAGTATTGTCATCTTGCTGGTGGCGTAATTATGGTTGTATTAGGATTTCTGTTATTATTTATGCCTGAATTATTGAGGTAGTTATTTATACACATCTTTTCTATGATCAAAACAATTAATGATTAATCTATCTTGTGTTATTTTGTATATTATTCTAAATGGTGGAATTCTTACACTTCTATGGTTTTTTAATTTATATTTAAGAGGTTTTCCAGATTCTGGTTCTTTAGTTAATTTCTTTAGTTGTTTAATTATTTTTAATCTAGTAGATTTATCTTTAATCTTCTTAAATTCCTTTCTAAACTCATTAGAAAATATTATTTCCATTTTAATTTATAAGCAAATCATCTATTTCTTCATCACTCATTTCAGAGTCAGCTTTGACATATTTTCCTTCTGCAATGTTTTCTTCACTTCTTTCTATTTTTTGAATTAATTCAATATCTCTTGCTAGATTTTCTTTTCTTATTTGCTTTAATAAGATATTTCCACCTTCATTAAATACTAAAAACTTAGTTGATGGTTCTAAGGATGCATCCTTTCTAATTTCAGAAGGAATGACCACTTGACCATTTTGAGACATTTTAGTTATTGCTACTTCCATATTTATCACCTACAATATATTTTAATATTAAAAT
>JABHXF010000048.1 GCA_018657385.1 Candidatus Woesearchaeota archaeon
CTCTTCTTCTTCTCTTCTTCTTCTCTTCTTCTTCTCTTCTTCTTCTCTTCTTCTTCTCTTCTTCTTCTCTTCTTCTTCTTCTCTTCTTCTTCTTCTCTTCTTCTTCTTCTCTTCTTCTTCTCTTCTTCTCTTCTTCTTCTTCTCTTCTTCTTCTCTTCTTCTTCTCTTCTTCTTCTCTTCTTCTTCTTCTTATACTACTACTACTACTACTATAACTAATAATAATATAATATATATATATATTTTCAATATAGAAAATAATAAATATAAAAAATAAAAAATTTCAAAAAATTAAAATAATAATAAATAAATAAATGAATTAATCAAATAAAATTAATATTAATTAAACAAAAATAAATAAAAATGTTTTTTTTCATAAAATTATAAAAACAACCTAAATAACCTTCTTTTTACAATTAAAGTCCAAAAACAACTTATTTTTTCTACTATAATTATAATGATTCTTATCAAAATTGATTAATTGATCTTTAAAAATTTAAAATAAAAACAAAAAAAACACCAAACAAACACCCAAACTACAAACAAAGTTCCATACGAAACAAAGGGGTCACACCCAAACTCAAGAACAACAATATTTATATACCTCCATTTCTTGTGGAACTTTACATGACAGAAAAGGGGTTAGGTGGTTTTTTTGAAAATTTCTTGAAGAAAGACAGCCTATTTAATCAAAAAGCAGTTCTTCAGGCTTCTTATACTCCCGGGGAGATTATTCATAGAGAAAAAGAGCTAAATCTGCTTGCAAACATCCTTGCACCATGCCTAAGATTAGAAAAACCATCAAATGTATTCTTATATGGGAAAACAGGAACAGGAAAAACACTAACTGCAAAATATGTTTCAGAACATCTTAAATCTATTGCACAAAACAAAAACTTATCTATAAAAATCATACATATTAATTGTAAATTAAGTAAGGTAGCAGATACTGAATATAGACTCGTTGCACAATTAGCAAGAGAATTAGGAAAAGAAATACCCCCAACAGGATTACCAACAGAAGAAGTCTATAAAATATTTTATAATGCCATTTCAACAGAAAAAGTTCAATTATTAATTGTTTTAGATGAAATTGACCAATTAGTTAAAAGAGCGGGCGATGAAATTATTTATAATCTTACAAGAATTAATTCAGAACTTGAACATAGCCAAATAACACTAGTAGGAATATCTAATGATTTATTATTTACTGATCACCTAGATCCACGAGTAAAATCTTCACTAAGTGAAGAAGAAATTGTTTTTCCCCCTTATAATGCATTACAATTACAAGATATTTTAAGAAAAAGATCAGAAAGAGCATTTAAAGAAGGGGTGTTAACTCCAGGGGTAGTAGAAAAATGCGCAGCATATGCAGCGCGTGAACATGGTGATGCAAGAAGAGCGTTAGAATTATTGAGGGTAGCAGGAGAAATAGCAGAAAGAGACTCACAACTGAAAGTTACAATTGACCACATCGATGGAGCAGAAGAAAAAATAGAAAAAGATCGGGTTTTGGATATTGTTAAAACACAACCAAAACAACAACAAGTAACATTACATGCGATACTTTCTTTTAAAAAAAATAATTCTATTTTTACAGGCGACATTTACGACAGCTACAAAAAAACTTGTGCAAGGGTTGGATTAAGACCACTAACTCAAAGAAGAGTTTCAGATATCATTGGGGAAATGGATATGTTGGGTATAATTAATGCAAAAGTAATTTCTAAAGGAAGATTTGGTAGAACAAGAGAAATTAGTTTATCTATCCCTGCCACACTAGTGCAAAAAATATCATCAGTACTTGAACAAAGCATAGGTTTGTAAAATGGAAACACAATCAGCAAAAACCAAACTAGTGAAAACTTTACTCGATAAGGGAATTTTAGTTAGCGAAGCTCTTCTTGAAAAAATTGAAAAACAGGGGCCTGAGCAGGTTTTAGATGAATTAAAAAATAATAATTTTAATTTAAATGCAACTAATAAACAAACACCTTCATCAAAAGATAATTTAATCTCACAAAACACAACCGCTTCACAAACAGATACAAATCAAACAAAAGACGGAAAGGTTCTTAGTGGTAGCAAAACTCCACACCCCGATACCAAAACTAAAATTATTTTTAGTTATTCTGACGATCCACAAAAAAAAGTAGTGAAAAGTTTTGTATCGTATTTTAACAATCGGTATAACTCATTAAGAAGTATGTTAATTAATAGGCCAGAACTTATGAATTTATTATCAGTAAATAAGATATTAAATAAAAGAGAAAAAGATACTGCCTCTGTTATTGGAATAATTACTGAAAAAAATATAACTAGGGCAAAAAATATATTACTTAAACTTGAAGATGCAACTGGCCAAATTACTGTTATTGTTAATAAAACAAAGAAAGAGGTGTATGAATTAGCAAAAAATTTAGTAGAAGATGAAGTTATTGGAATCTGTGGGTTTAATGACGACCAGGTTATTTTTTGTAATAAAATTTTACAACCAGATGTGAATTATAAAGAACTAAAAAAAAGCCCAGAAGAAGAATATGCTATTTTTTTATCTGATATTCATGTTGGGTCTGTTGATTTTTTAGAAGAAAAATTTCTTAAATTTTTAAGTTGGTTAAAGGCAGAAATTGGTTCAGAAGAACAAAAAGAGATGGTAAGAAAAATTAAATATATTTTTATTGTTGGGGATTTAGTTGATGGTGTTGGGATTTATCCTAACCAAGAAGAAGAATTAGAAATAAAAGATATTTATAAACAATATGAAAAATTTACAGAATATATGAAACTAATCCCATCTGAAAAAACCATTATAATTTGTCCAGGTAACCATGATGCTGTAAGATTAGCAGAACCACAACCAATTATTGATGAAGAATTTATTAAACCATTATTAGAAATGCCAAATGTTGTGTTTACTAGTAATCCAGGGATTGTTAATATTGGTGCAGAAGAAGGATTTTCTGGATTTGATACCTTACTTTACCATGGTTATAGTTTTGATCATTATATTTCAAATGTTGATCATATTAGAAATAATGGTGGTTATGATAGGGCAGATTTAGTTATGAAATTTTTATTACAAAGAAGACATTTAGCACCAACTCATACCTCAACATTATATATTCCTGATCATAGATCAGATCCTTTAGTAATTTCTTCTCTTCCTGATTTTTTTGCCACAGGACATATACATAAAACAAGCATTGCAAATTATCGAAATATTACTTTAATTTCTGGATCATGTTGGCAAAGAAAAACATCTTTTCAAGAAAAAGTTGGACATAAACCAGAACCAGCGCGAGTACCAATAGTTAATTTACAAACTAGAGAAGCAAGGATATTAAGATTTTAAAAATAATTATTAATTAAATAAAAAATGGTAGAAGCAACAGAAGAAATGCAAAAATACTTTCAATCAATTGAAACAGAACTCAAGAAAAATTTTGAAATTGCTACAAAAGCAAGACAACTTAATCTTGATCCTGAGTCAAAAGTAGATATAAAACTAGCTAAAAATATGGCTGAGCGAGTAGAGGCACTAATTGGAATTGTTGCTCCACAAATAATTGGTTGTGGTATCACAAAGAGAATAATTGATTTAGAAAAAAAGTTTGGACATTTAGATTGGAGAGTTGCTTTAACCATTGCATTAGAGGTTGCTCAACAAAAATTTTGTAAATTTGAAGATAACAAACTAGCAATTGAAATTGGTATTAGGACAGGGTTTGCTTATCAAACAGCTGGCATAGTTGCTGCACCGTTAGAGGGGTTTATTGAATTAAAAATTAAAAAAACAAATGATGGAAAAGATTATTTAGCACCATGTTATGCTGGTCCCATTAGGGGGGCAGGTGGTACAGCCGCAGCATTCTCATTAATGATTGTAGATTATCTCAGAACAAAATTGGGATTTGCAAAATATGATCCTTCTGAAGCAGAAATCAATAGATATAAAACAGAAATTTATGATTATCATGATCGTATTACAAATCTACAATACTTGCCCTCAGTAGATGAACTTACATTTTTAATGAGACATTTACCAATTGAAATTGATGGTGATCCCACAGAGAAAATTGAAGTTTCTAATTATAAAGATTTGCCTAGGGTGGAATCAAATAGGATTAGAGGAGGGGTTTGTTTAGTATTGGCAGAAGGATTGGCGCAAAAAGCACCAAAGTTATGGAAAAGACTTGAAAAATGGGGAGAGGAGTTTGAATTAGATTGGTCATTTTTAGGAGAATTCTTAAAACTACAAAAACAAATTAAGGCAAAACAAAAAAATACACAAGATAAACAAAAACTAAGTCCAAACTATACCTTTATTGCAGATCTTGTGGCAGGCAGGCCTGTTTTAACACACCCTATGGCTAATGGTGGATTGAGATTAAGGTATGGTCGTTCACGTGTTTCTGGATTTTCTGCATCATGCTTAAATCCTATTACAATGGTTGTTCTTAACAAATATATTGCTGTTGGTACACAATTAAAGATTGAGCGACCAGGTAAGGCTGCAGCAGTTACACCATGTGATTCAATAGAAGGGCCAATTGTGAAGCTTGAAGATGGTTCAGTTATGTTGGTTGAAACTATTGAAGAAGCCAAAAAAATATTACCACAAATTTCAGAGATCTTATTTTTAGGAGATATCTTAATTAATTATGGTGATTTTTCAGAAAATGGGCATATTTTGGTTCCTTGTGGGTATAATGAAGAATGGTGGTTAAGGGATTTAGAAAAAAGAAGTGTGGATTTGTTTGGTACCATAGATACTGATAAATTTGCGGGCCTTGTTGGTATTGATGTTGAAAAGTTGGATGCCTTTTTTTCTAATCCAATTACAAATAAAATTTCTTCCAAAGACGCTATTTTAATTTCAAAAAAATCTAATACTCCTTTACATCCTACTTATACATATCATTGGAATTTAATTAATCATGAAGATTTAGCTCATTTATTTAATTCATGGAGAAAAGTTAAAATTGTTAAGGATGAGGCAGATTATTCAAAAGCTGTTTTTAGAAATGAGCCACGATTAAAAAAAATATTGGAAGACATTGGTTGTCCACACCAATTAATTAATAATGAATTTATTGTTTTGAATAAACAACAAGCAACAATCTTTTCTTATATTTTTAGTGGAATAGAAGATTTTAATATTTCAAAAGAAAAATCAATTATTGAAAATTTATTTCAATTAAGTAACTTAATAATCAAAGATAAGTCTGGTACATTTATTGGTGCAAGGATGGGGAGACCAGAGAAAGCAAAAATGCGAAAAATGACTGGTAGTCCACAAGTATTATTCCCTGTTGGGGAAGAGGGAGGAAGAACAAGATCATTTCAATCAGCACTAGAAGCTAATAAAGTTTATGCAGACTTTTCTTTATTTTCTTGTTCCAAATGTAAAAATGAGACCATATACCGAACTTGTGAAGAATGTAATACTAAAACTAAAAAAATATATGTCTGTAAAAAATGTGGTAATACTGATAAAAGTAAATGTCCTATTTGTAAAGAGGATTTATCTTATACTTTTTCCAGGAGAGATATAGATATTAAATATTTTTTTAATCATGCTATTAAATTGTTTAAAGAGAGAAATTATCCCGATTTAATTAAAGGTGTAAGGGGGACAAGCAATAAAGATCACGTACCTGAACACTTACTAAAGGGGATTCTTAGGGCAAAGCATAGTTTATATGTTAATAAAGATGGAACAATTCGGTTTGATATGTCAGAACTTCCAATTACACATTTTATTCCTAAAGAAGTTGGAACACCCATAGAAAGGCTAATTGAATTAGGTTATGAAAAAGATATAAATGGTAAAGAATTAACTTCTCCTGATCAAATCTTAGAAATAAAACCACAAGATCTTATTTTACCTGGTGGTAAAGAAGGGATGGAAGATCCAGCAAATGAAATTTTGTATAGGGTTGCTAACTTTTTAGATGAATTATTAGTGAAACTTTATGGGTTGGAGCCATACTATAATCTCAAATCAAAAAAAGATTTAGTGGGACATTTAGTAATTGGGTTAGCACCACATATCTCTTCTGGAAGTGTTGGTAGGATTATTGGTTTTTCTCAGACACAAGGAATGTTTGCTCACCCAATGTATCATGCAGCTCTAAGAAGAGATTGTGACGGAGATGAAGCTTCAGTTTCATTATTATTAGATGGGTTTTTAAATTTTTCTAGTAGGTATCTTCCTGATAGGAGGGGTGCAAAAACAATGGATGCACCATTAGTATTAACTTCTTTACTTAATCCTGCAGAAATTGATGATCAGGCACATGGTTTAGATGTTGTTTGGCAGTATCCATTAGAATTATATGAGGCTGCAGAACAATATAAAAACCCATGGGATGTAAAAATTGAACAAATAACTCATCGTCTTGGTAAACCAACACAATATGAAAAAATGGGATATACCCATTCAACATCTAATATTAATCACAGTGTTTTATTTTCTGCATATAAATCCCTACCATCAATGGAAGAAAAATTAAATGGTCAAATGCAAATTGCTAAAAATATAAGGGCAGTAAACACATCTAATGTGGCAGAAATGATTATTACTAAACATTTTCTTAAAGATACAAAAGGAAATCTTAGAAAATTTTCACAACAAAAATTTAGATGTGTTAAATGTAATGAAAAATTTAGGCGACCACCATTAAGGGGGGTTTGTACAAAATGTAATGGTAAAATTATATTTACTATCTCTGAAGGATCTGTTGTAAAATACTTGAATTTAAGTATGAATTTAGCAGAGACATATAATGTTTCATCACACGTTAAACAAACTTTAATGTTATTAAGGAGCAGAGTTGATAGTGTTTTTGGTAAAGAAAAAGAAACACAAGAAGGCTTGGATAAATGGTTTAGCTGATTTTAATTAACTCATCTTATAATTCACATTATTTTTATTAATTCTTTAATTGCTTTATTCCTTATACAATATCTTGTCATGTGTTCTGAGTAGAAATTCGGGAATTTTTTTCTTATCACCACAATTGATGAAATAGTGTTAGTTAATAATCTTTTTCTACAATTATGCATACTGGGTCGTGATTTACTACTCCAAGCATAACATAATTCTATAGATCTAGAATACATTGCATCCAAACAAGAAACCATAAATAATCCCCTCTCTTGTTTTTCTGGTTCCTCGATACCCCTAAAATAATTATATGATCTTAGATAATGGTCTGTAAATTTTCTTTTTAATAAATAATTCCAATTTGTAAACGTATCTAAAAAATTTACAATTTCTACTGTTTGATGAACTATTCCTTTTTCATCCCAATCTATTGCTAATAATCTTTTATTTTCAAGTCCAGGAATTAAACCAGTTTGAATTATCCAATTTTCAGGGTGCGAATCTTTATTAAAGACATAATCATGTTTTAATCTTTGATCAACTATAAAACCCTCTCTTAAAATATTAACTAAATTATTTGGTACATTTATTCTATCTTTTAACAACCCTACTCTTTCATAAAAATATTCTTTTTGGTCTCTTTCTTCTCTACCCTCTATTGGAATTTTTGCATGAATAAAAGCCATTGCAGTTAGTACATTAAATACAGTTGTTATAATAGTTGAATCACTATTGAAATGTTCTCTTAATGTATAACCTATTCCTCTTTTCATTACATTAATTATGTTTTTGTCTTCTTTTATCTCAGCAATTGTTTCAGGAAATGCTAAAGTTTCTAATCCCTCCTTGATTTTCATAATTCTTCTAATTGCTTCATCATTTCCTTTACTTTTTTCTTTTTCTAACTCTATGGTTATTTCTTCTAATGTTTTTCTTTTTTCTATTTTTGCTTGTTCAAGATTAAGTCTGGCTTTATCGGTTTCTTTTAAGGAATCTTTTTTATAAACATATGTTGAACTTAATGTTGGATTAGATACCATACTTATTATTGAAACTTGTTTTGTAGTTTCACCACAAGAAACTAATTTAAATTTACTTTGTTTTTTAAGAGTCTGATAATTTATAATATGCATATCAATGGCTTTTTCATTATCTTCTTTATTTTTAGAATTTTCAAGTTCCTGCGCATATAGTGTTCTTAGTTCAATATTATTTGGGAAGTGTTGATAAGCTTCATCAAGTATTTTTAATCCTGTTTTTTGCATGCCAGATAAATTACACATATAAGCAAGACGACAATATTCAAATACAATGTCATCTTCATTTAACTTAATTTCATTTTCTTTTTTTCTTCTTCTTTTAATTTTTCTTCTTAAATTATGTCTTCCAATTGTTTGATTAATCAATACATTTAATCTTTTTACTATGGTTGGCACAATAAAAGTATATGGTGTTTTATTTTGATGTGATAATTTTTCTCTTGCCTTTTTTAATTCAAAAAATCCTTCCCTATATTTTTTTTGTTTGAAATAAATAGAAGATCTGTAAATGTTTGGTTCAATATTATTATTAAATTCTTCTTCCATTTCATCTGATAATTCTAAAACTCTTTTATCTTTTCCAATTAATTTATTTCCAACATATTGAAGGACTCTTTTAACATATCTTTTTTGCTTTTGATCTTTGAAATTCTTTCCAATTTCAAATAAGATATAAGTTGTAGCAATTGTTTGTGGTAAAATACATAACATAGCAGGGATTTGTCTTAATAATTGTTCAGTTAATAGTTCTCTTGGTGAATAATCAGTAGATATGTTATGTTCTGGGAGTTTTTCAATTAAATTATTATATTGTGTCATATAATCATCCCATTGTATTTTAGTTCCAATACATAATAATTCTAATTTTTTCATTATTTCTGGTAAATTTCTAATTCCAGATAGAATTAATCCTGCAGTAATGGGATAATTTAGAATTCTAGTATATCCTTTTTGATTATTTGTGGTTACTTTACTTCTCTTTTTTTCATTATCTTTTGATCTTTTTAGAACTAAACTTAAATATAAGATTAAAGATGTTTCTAGGCCTCTATAAATACTTCTTTCTATTGATACATCTTCTGGTTCACGAAAAAGGTCATTTCTATAAATTAGAAGGGAACTTAATGCAACATATCCCGGAACAATTAGTTCAGGATAAAATCTAGTGATTATGTCTTTAGTTTTAGATATTATCTTTCTAAATCTACTATCTTTAACACTATTTTCTATTTTTTCTTCAAGATTAGCCATGATATCACTATATTTACAAGTTTTTGATATGTTAGTATACCACTAGTCCATTGATGGGTTGTTCTTGACATGTTCTATATTTAGGTCTTAATTACATTAAGCTAACTCTATCAGACAAAATTAGTCTAATTTTAATAAGAATAATTAACAAACATTTAAATATTTCTTAATAAATAGATATATTTATAAAAAATATACTATAAAGAGGTACTAATATGAAAAAAGCATCAGTTTCACTAGATAATTTCGGACTAACAGTTATATCTGTGATTGCCTTTATAGCTTTATTAATTGTGATAATATATATGCTAACAAGGTCTTTTTATTAGCATTTTTAACATTTAATAAACTTAATACATAGTATAAATTCAAATAAATGATGGTGTAATGGTGAAATTTAAAAAAAGAGGTCAAGCAAAGAGTAGAACCGTTGAGACCATATTAATTGTAATGGCATTAGCAGCAATTTTAATACTTTCTCCTAAATTATATGGTTGGGTTCAAGGTGAATCTAAAGATCAAATATGTAAATTTACAGTTGGTTCAAAATTATTTACTAAAATAGGTTCATTTAGTTTTATCAGAGAAAAATGTCCTGCTTACAACATAATAATTTATGATAATAAAATTGTTAAAGATAATAATCCTTTAGTTTTCAAAACCACATTTACTGATAAGAATGGTAGAGAAAAAACTAAAATTTTTAGTGATTTTAATGATTTAGATGATTTAAAAACAGTTAATATGGATGAAGTTTTTGAAGAAAAATTATATTATACTATTGCTGAAGAAATGTTAGATTGTTGGACTAAATTTGGAGAGGGAGCAGAAATCTTTGATGAAGATATTATGAAAGATTTGGTTGTTGATAAAAAACTATGTGCAAGATGTTCTAGATTTATTTTTCATGATAGTATTGTAGAATCTGGAAAAGGCCCATTTTATGGATTGTATGAATACATGGATACACACAAACACAAAGGATCACATTTAACATATAATGAAGAATTACAAATGACTGCAATTAATACAAGGGAGAATGTACATATTTTAACAACAGCTGCAAAAGGACCAATTGATCAAAAAGAGACATATTATTTTCCAGAAAAACTAGTATTTGATACTAATGTGAATATTGTTCCTTCTGTAAAGAATACTTATGAAATTATTTATTTTATGTGGGATACTGTTCATGCTGGTTTTATTAAATCTAAAACAGGAATTCATAACATGGATGTTCCTTCACACGTGTTTTTTGTATCTCCAAATAACATTAATACTTATTTTTGTCAGAATTTTGTTAATTAAAATTTATCATAGATTATTATATAACCATAAATGGGCATAATTACAAATTAAAATGTTTCAAACAAAAAAATCACAAATGTTAAAGTATACTGTTTTAATTATTTTGCTATTCTTTTTTTTATTCTTTTTCTTGGTTTTCCAAAATAGCTTTAATACAAAACATAAGGAAATTGATATGTTAAGTAGATGTAAACAATCAACAATGGTTAGCCAATTAAAACAACCAGAAGCATTTAAACAAATTATTCAACAAGAGATTCCCAAAGAAAAATCAGGTTTAGAATTAGATTGTCCAATTATTTATAAAACAATAAATATTCTAGGGGATGATGATTTTTATGCTAAAAAAATTATTGCCGACCAAATGGCAGGGGCTGTTTACAAATTTAATGCTGGTAAAGCAAATCTATTTTCTAGGGTAAAAGGTGAAACAGTTAATTATTGTGTTGTTAGTAGTGTTATAAGTTTTGAAGGTGTAGCTAAAAATAAAAAAATCACTGGATTAGAGAAATTTATGGCAGAAAAGAAAACACCTATACTTTTTAGTACCAATACTTATGCAAAATATCTTATGCCTACAGCAACAGATGATGAATTGTTAAAATATACTCAGGAATTAGTAGCTGTCCAAGATTTAATAGAGATTGATACATCTAATGATTATATTGTGTTATATGTATATCCCAAGGAAGGTTTCACATCTCAGCTTGAAGCAACTGTCACTGGTGCAACAATTGGCGGAGGTACTGGCTTTTTAATAAATACTATTGCTAATTTTATTCCTCAAGCAAGAGCAGTTAAATGGTTGTTAGGCACCAAGTTTGTTATTGGAACATCTGCATTAGGTGGGTGGATAGGTAGTTTCTTTGGAGAAGGAAAGGGTTATGAAACAGGCAGTTCTGTATTATTATTACCATATCACGAGGAATTGTTAAAAGGACTAGGGTGTGAATTACCAGTGCCATTAGGTGTAAGGCCAAGTTAGTGTATTTGATATATATTTCTAAGGGTTTTTATGTTTGTGTGTATAGTTATAAAGTAAAAAATAACAACAATAATGGCACAGACGGATTTTATTAAATAAAATCCTACTCACCTCAAGCAAGCTTTCGGCTCGCCTGGTCTTGTTGTTATTTTTACTTGTTTAGGATTAAATTTATAAAGAATACCTGGTTTTTCTAATCTATTTGAGGGAGTGCCGGAGTGGCCAAAATTGGAAGCTTATGCTTTCAGTGGCTTGACGGGATGGACTCAAGGTATTTGAGTGCTGAGAGCTCAATTATGAGTACGATGAAGAAACCAAATATAAGTCATCCATTGGCTTAGTGCCTACTAGGGTTCAAATCCCTACTCCCTCATTTATTATCTATATTTTTATAACTAATTATTTAAAAGAAATATTTTACTTTTCAAACTCTTTTAATTTACTTTCAATGTGTGTAATGCTTGATTCTAGTTTTTTGAGTTCTTTATTATAATCATATAGTGTACTTGCTTTTTTAGATCTAGAATATTCTTTTTCTCCTAATTTAACTTTAACCTTTGGCATTTGTTGTTTTAATTGAGAATATAATTTAATAATCTCTTTCAGTGTATTTCTTAGGTCTTCAATTTCATCTAATTTTTGTTCTCTAACTTGTTTGAATAATTCACATCTCTTTAAACATTCTAATAATGTTCTCTTAGCTGTTAAAATCTCTGTTCTAAACTTATTTTGATTAATTATATCAATAAAATATTCAACCATTTTATCTATGACCTGCTTGGATTAATGTTTGATCAATTTTTTGAAGTTTATGTTCAACATCTCCTAACATTTTTCTCCAAAGATTCATTTCAACTTCTTCTTCTTTCTTTAGTTCAGCAACCTTTTTCATGCTCTTTTTTGCATCTTCAATTTTTGATTTAATTAAATCAATTGTTGCTAACGATTCTTTGTATGTTTCAACTTTAATAAACATTGAATTATCATTTAATATTCCCATTTTCTCACCCTGTGTCTAATTAAATATTAACGCATCTAACTTTGCAAAATAATTATTAATTAATTCTAACTCATGTTGATATTTATCATATCTTGCTCCTTTTTCTTCTTGAATACTTGTTAATCTAGTTGTTATGTCTATACTATTTGTAGTTAAGATATTTATTGAACTTAGATTTTCCATTATTTCCCTGTATTCTGTCATTGATACAAAATACTGTTTAAAAATAGTTGGTCTACTGGGTTTTGGCATATTTGGTTCTAATAATCTGTCATAATTTGGTATTTTTGGTTTTACTGGCATAAATGTTTCTTTAAGTTCTTGTTCATCTGGCATATTATCATAACTATGTTCAAAAGGTAATGGACCCATCTCTTTTTGAGCATTAAAATCATGTTCTTCAGGCATAGAAGGGAACATAGGTGAAGAATCTTGCATTAATTGTGGTTCTTGTGTTAATTCTTGAGGTGGGGAAGGCGGAATATCTTCATTAAATTCTTTTGGTTGTTGCTGCTCTTCCATATCTTCTGGTGGAAGTGGAATATTAACCTCTTCTTCTGATTCAGGCCCTGTTGGTAAGGGTACATCATCTAATATGGTTTGTTCTTGTCTGCTATTAGATTCAATTGAAGGTATTGGTGGGATGTCTGGTTCACCAAAACTACTTGAAGAATCAACTTCCCCTGGACTTGGCACATCTAACCTTGGTGGTGCATCTATCTTTTTTTTCTTACTAAATAATCCCATTAAATCACCTAATATACTATATTATTCTTTATTTATACCTTATATATTGACTGCTTATTAAAAGTTTTTGTACAACTATTGAATAACAAAAAGAGAATTTGTTTGATTTATGTATATGAAATGATTTAAAATTGATCTTATTAATATGTTTTAAGTACACATCAATACACAATAATACTTATTAATTGATTTAATACATAGGTTCTATTATAACAAAAAATATAAAGCTCTTTGTGTAATCTTTTCAATCTGATATGGTAATAATCAGACTAAATTTAAATTCTAGTAGTTTTTTTCTAATAAAATTTATCCATGGGGTGAAAAAATGTTAAAAAACAAAGATTTAATATCAATTAATGATACAACAAAAGAAGAACTGAGGTATATATTGGATACTATAAAAAAAATAGAAGAAATGGATTGTTCAAATCTATGTAAAGGTAAAATATTAGGGACACTCTTTTTTGAACCAAGTACTAGAACAAGACTAAGCTTTGAATCAGCAATGAAAAGACTTGGGGGGAGTGTTATTGGTTTTAGTGGGGATGGTTCAACATCAAGAAAAAAAGGTGAATCATTATATGACACAATAAAAACAGTAGAAGGTTATTGTGATATTATTGCAATGAGGCATCCTGTTGATGGTTCTGCAAGATTAGCTGCAAATTCTGTAATAATACCAATTATTAATGGTGGGGATGGTGCAAACCAACATCCAACACAAACTTTATTAGATTTACATACAATTAGAAAATCTCATGGGCAAGTTGAAGGATTAACAATTGCAATGGTTGGTGATTTAAAATATGGAAGAACTGTTCATAGTTTAGCAATTGCAATGAGTCTGTTTAATGCGACAATTTACTTTGTTGCCCCCCAACAACTTCAAATGCCAAAAGATATTCTTGAAGTATTAGATCAAAGAGGAATTAAATATTATATGACTGAAAGTATCATGGATGTTATGGATAAAACAGATATATTATACATGACAAGGATACAAAAAGAGCGTTTTCCAGATCCAGTTGAATATGAAAAAATGAAGAATGCATATATTCTTAAAAAAGAAATGCTAACAAATGCAAAATCTGGATTAAAAGTAATGCATCCCTTACCAAGGGTAAATGAAATATCTGAAGATGTTGATGATGCAGAACATGCACACTATTTTCAACAAGCACACTATGGAATTCCAACAAGAATGGCAATAATTGCTTTGTTATTGGGGGTTTTAGAATGATTGAGGAAAATAAAGAATATAAACAAATGAAAATTGGTAGAATTAAGGAAGGGACTGTTATTGATCACATTCCACCTGGACTTTGTTTTAGGTTAATTAATATTTTATCTCTTGAACGTTATAATAATGTCCTTTCAGCTGCAACAAATTTAACTAGTGCTAAGTTAGGAAAAAAAGGTATGATTAAAATTAGTGGTAAGATTTTAACAGAAGAAGAAGTTAAAAAAGTTGCAGTTGTTGCACCTAATGTAACTATGTGTACAATTAACAATTTTTCAGTTTCTAAAAAAATAAAATTAACCTTACCAAACGAAATTAAAAAAATAGTGAAATGTAATAATCCCAACTGTATTACTAATATTGAAGGGGTAGTTACAAACTTTGGGGTGCTTCAAGAATCACCATTGAAAATTAAATGTTGTTTTTGTGAAAGAACAATTAATAAAGAGGAAATAAAACTAAAATGATTTATTTAAGAGGATATTAAAATGATCAATTCTAAAATATTTGATATTAATTTTAATAACCCATTGGTGCTTGCATCAGGGATATTGGGTGTTCATGCAGAATATTTTAAAACATTAGAAAAAAATAATGTTGGTGGGATCACAACTAAATCAATTTCTTTAGATCCAAGAAAAGGACATAAAAACCCAATTATGTTTAATGATAACCATGGTTTTATGAATGCTGTTGGATTAAGTAATGCAGGCATTGACAAATCCATAGAAATGATTAAACATGCAAAACAAATTGTTAAAACACCAATAATTGCAAGTATTTTTGGTGGTAATGTTGAAGAATTTGGTGAACTTGCTAAATTAATTTCAGAAGCAAAACCAGATATAATAGAAGCAAATATTTCTTGTCCAAATGTTAAAAAAGAATTTAAACTGTTTGGGGCAAATGCAGAAGATGCAGCAGCTATTACGAATGTTGTAAAGAACAATACTAAAATTCCTGTTGTAATTAAGTTAACACCAAATGTTACAGATATAAAACCAATTGCAAAATCTGTTGAGCAAGCTGGAGCAGATGGCATAACTGCAATAAATACGTTAGCAGGTATGAGAATTGATATTAATGCTAAAATGCCTATTTTAACAAATAAATTTGGTGGGTTAAGTGGTAAAGGCATTTTTCCAGTGGCTATTAAGAATGTTTATGAAATTTACAAAACAGTAAATATTCCTATAATTGGTACTGGTGGAATAACAACAGGTAAGGATGCAATAGAAATGTTAATGGCAGGAGCATCTTTGTTAGGTGTTGGAACTGCTGTTTATTATGAGGGTGTAAAAGTTTTTACTAAAATTAATTTGGAAATTGAAGAATGGATGACAAATAATGGATATTCTAACATTAAAGAAATAATTGGTGTTGCTCATGAATAATAATACTATTAAAAATAATTTTATTAAACAAGACATTACTCAACAAGATATCCCTTATACAACAAAGGTTGTTGAGGTAATTAAACATAATGAAAATTTTGTAACTGTTTGGTTAGAAGGAGAAATAAAAATTAAGCCTGGGCAGTTTATAATGGTGTGGTTTCCCAATGTTGAAGAAAAACCATTTACTATTACTTGTATTAAGGAAAATAAGTTTTCATTTACAGCTATGAAAAGAGGACCTTTTACTAAGGCATTATTTGAATTAAAAGTAGGTGATCTTTTGGGTTGGAGAGGGCCATATGGTAATACCTTTACTATTGATGAAAATGTTAGGAATGTTTGTATTGTAGCTGGTGGGATAGGCATGGCTGCTGTGTGTTTATTATACAAACAATTAAAAAATGATAATAAAAATGTTAAATTGATCTATGGTGCTAAATGTTCTGATGGTTTGATATTTAAAGATCTTATCAATAATATTTGTGTTAATAGTGATGCTTGTTTTTGTACTGATGATGGTAGTGAAGGAGACAAAGCATTTACAACAGAATTATTGGAAAAATCATTATCTGAATCTTTATCAAATGAAAAATTTGATATTGTATATACTTGTGGTCCTGAAATTATGATGAAAAAGGTTGTTGAGTTATGTGAAAAATATAATGTGGAATGTGAAGTAAGTTTAGAAAGATACATGGGCTGTGGTTTTGGTATATGCGGTGGATGTTCAATTAACCATAAGCTAGTTTGTATTGATGGTCCAGTTTTTAATTCAAAAGAATTAAAAGAATTAAAAGATTTTGGAAATCATGTGTGTAAATGCAACAAGGAGTAAAAATGAGTTTATTGTTAAAGAACTGTAAAGTTATTGAAGATGGAAATACAATTCTTAGAAATATTCTTATATCTGAAGGAAAAATAATCTCAATAATTTCAGAAAATTCAGGAAATTCAGATGAAATAAATTGTGAGAAAGTCATTGATTGTAATAATAAACTTGTTTTACCGGGTTTAATTGATCCACATGTTCATTTTCGTGAACCAGGTATGGAACATAAAGAAGATTTCTTAAGTGGAAGTTGTGCAGCAGCAGCAGGTGGTATTACTACTGTTTTAGATATGCCTAATACTAATCCTCCAACTTTTACATTAAGTGATTTAGAGAATAAAAAAAATCTAGCAATGAAAAGTATTGTTAATTTTGGTTTTTATTTTGGGGCAAGTGCTGATGACAATATAATGGAAATTAAAAAAGCTTTTGATTCTGGAAATGTTGCTGCTGTAAAAGTTTATATGAATGATACTACTGGTAATTTATTAATTACTGATAATCTTTTGTTAGAAAAAATATTTGAAACTGCAAAAATTTCAGAGAAGGTGGTTGCAGTACATGCTGAAGGTGAGATGGTAAAAAAAGCAGTTGAGTTAGCAAAAAAATGCGGAAATAAACTTTATTTGTGCCATATTTCTACAAAAGAAGAAATTGATTATATTAATACAAACAAAACTAATGGTAATGATAATACACTTTTTGTTGAAGTTTCTCCTCATCATTTATTTTTAACAGAAGAAGATGATAATGGTGCATTTACTAAAATGAAGCCAGTATTAAAGACAATAAATAATCAACAAGCATTATTCGATGCAGTTAATTCTGGTGTTGTGGATGTAATTGGAACTGATCATGCCCCTCATACATTAGAAGAAAAAAGAGAAATTAATTATCCTTATGGTGTTCCTGGTTGTGAAACAGTGCTACCTTTATTATTAAATGCTGTTAATGAAGGCAGAATTTCATTAAAAAAAGTACAGGAATTATGTTGTGAAAATCCTGCTAAAATATTTGGAATAAAAAATAAAGGATTTATTAAAGAGGGTTATGATGCAGATTTAGTTATTTTAGACTTAGAAATGGAAAGGATTGTTGAAAATGAAAAACTCTTTACAAAATGTAAATGGTCACCATTTGCAGGAAAAAAATTAAAAGGTTGGCCAATTATGACTATTGTTAATGGCAATATTGTTTATAGTTATTCTAATAGTGAAGGTCATGAAAAAATAGTATTAAATAAAGACTATAAAGGAAAAGAGGTAATATACAATGTCAGATGAAAACAAGATATTTAATGAAGATGAATTTAATAAATTTGTAATTGACAATAATGTTGTTGGTTTCTTTGATAAACCAATTATGTTAAAATCAGGACGACAAAGTTATTGGTATGCTAATTGTAGAAATTTATCAAATACTTTTGAAATCATTGATAAAACAGCAGGTTTTGTTCTTAATTTCTTAAAAAAAGAATTAATTGAATCTGATTATATTTATGGTGTTCCAGAAGGCGCATCAAAACTTGCAATAATTGCAAATTATAAATTAGGAAAGGAATGTTTAGATGGTTCAACAAATTCAAAACAAAAAATAATTCTTGGTAGGGGCCAACCAAAACCACATGGCGCACCTAAAGATAAATATTTTATTGGGGAAGTTAATGAGGGAGACAAAGTATTAGTATTAGAAGATGTAACAACAACTGGTGGTTCATTATTAAAAACAATTAAGCAATTAAAAGAAGCAAATGTAGAAGTTGTTGCTGCAATTGGATTAGTAAATCGAATGGAGAAAAGAGATGATGGAAAGAGTGTTGAAGAAGCTGTTAATGAATTAGGTGTGCCTTATTATGCAATGAGTCATTCTTTGGCATTGTTACCAATGGCAAAAGCAAAATATAACCCAAATGAAGAAGTATCAAGGCAAGTTGAGATTGGTTTTGAAAAATATGGGTTAATGGAACTCAAATTTGAGTAATTAAAATTTGAATAATTATAATCTATATACAAATTGGTGAAAAAATGAATTATATTGAACAATTAAAAACAAGGGCAGAAAAAGTAGGTAATATTGTTTGTGTTGGTTTAGATCCTGTTTTAGATAAGATTCCTTCTCAAGGATGTGAAGAATTTGTTAATAAGGAAAAAGAACCAGGTAAAGCAATTGCAAAATTTTATATTGAAATGTTAAATGGTTTTTCTCAGGCAGGAGTTGTTCCCGCTATTGTTAAACCAAATATTGCTTTTTATGAACAATATGGTTTTAAAGGTCTTGAAGCATTAAAGATTATTATGGAGAAATGCAAAGAACTTGGTATTCCAGTATTGTTAGATGCAAAAAGAGGTGATATTGGAAAAACAAGTAAAGCTTATGCAAAAGCATTGTTTGATTTTTGGAAAGCAGATGCAATTACTATTGCTCCATATATGGGTAGTGATTCAGTTGGACCATTTACTGAATATTGTGGTGATGGAACTGAAGAAATACATGAAAAAGGTGTTTATGTTTTATGTAGAACCTCAAATAAAGGGGCAATTGATTTACAAAATCTAAAAGTTAATGATAGTGAAGGAAATGAAACAGCAATTTATATGAAAACAGCTGAAAAAATAGTTTTAGATTGGTATAATGATGGAATTGGTGCTGTTGTTGGGGCCACTTATCCTGCTGAATTAGAACAAATAAGTAAATATTTTGTTGATTCGGGTAAAGAAATACCTTTACTCATACCAGGTGTTGGGGCACAAGGTGGTAGTGCTAAAGATGTTGTAGAAGTATTAAAGAAAACAGGTAATGATTTAAGATTACATAGAATTAATTCAAGTTCAGGTATTAATTTTGCATACTTGAAATCAGGAGAAGAAGATTATGTTGGGGCAGCTGTTAATGCTTTAAAACAATTAATTGAAGAAATAGGTCCATTATAATCATTTATTTTAATTTTTTAATTTTTTAAGTATTATACAATAAATTTATATATTACTCTTTCTTAATTAGTTATATGGGTAAAAAAACACTAGAACTAAAAAAACCAAAAGAACTAGAGAAATCAGATAAATCACAAAAGACACAAGTTAATGAGAAAACTATATATATTAAAGAAAAGATTGTGAACTTATCTGAAAAACTGAAGAATTCAGTTGATAATACTAGTGAAAATACATTTAATCTAAAAGAATTAACAACTGGGAACAAAGTATGGAAGAGTGTTAGTGCATTTTTTGCTTTGGTTTTTTCCTTTATTCTAACTTTATTATTAGTATTACAAATTGAATCTTATCCTGATTACCTATTTTCATTATGGTTATTTATCATAATTGAATTTTTATTGATTTTGTTTGTTATTTGGTTTTTATTTATGCTTTTTGATGGATTATGTGCACAATTTAACAAAGACAAATATTATGTGTCTATAAGTGATGACTCAATCATACTTAGAGAAAATAATAAGGTAACAATTTTGCCTTGGGAAGCGATTTCAGAATATAAAGTTAATAGGAGAGAACAAGATAATTTTGTAACCTCTATTAAATTGTTTGTTTCTGTTGATGAATTAGATAAGACTGCGGGTAAAATGGTTGAAATCCCTCATTTATTTGCTGACAATTTCAATGAAATTTATGGTTTGGTTTATCACCATTATCAAATAAATTTCCCCAAAGAGAAAATTGAAGAGAAAAAAGAAAAATCTTGGCCAATAGTAATTGGACTATCTATTAAGAATGAAAATCTACCTCAAAATATTGCTGAAATTGTTACATCTAAACCTAAAACTGATCAAATTCTTTATTTCGAAGCAAAAAAAACTCATTTTTGGGAGATTTTTGTTTCATTAATTTGTTTTTTATTGACCTTTGGATTTGTAATGACTATATTTGATTTTTTAGGAATTACTGCTTTTTGGGGACTAGAATTGTTGGATTATAATTATAATATTAGAATCTTTGCAATTTCTCTACTTGTATTACTTAGTGTTGGTGCCTTAGCATTTATTGTTATTAATTTAGTGAAAATTATTAAAAGCACAAATCAAACTTTAATAATAACAAAACAAGGAATTATTGAGAAGGTATTTGATATTGTATATGTTATTCCATGGGCATCTGTTAAAGAGATAACTACGAAATGGTTTAATTATGGGGCAATGCATGATAAAGGAGAATTAAAAATTCAGCTAGCTTATTCAGAAAAACCAAAAGGTAAAGCAAATAGATTATATAACATACAAGGGGAGTATCATATTGAACCTAATAAACTATTGGGTCTATTAAAAGAACATTGGGGTAAGAAATAAAATATTAATTCGTTAGGCGATATGTCATTTTTTTGTTTTTTCTCAATTTGGTTTTATCTTTCGTAATTAATACTATACTCACTACCTACAATTCTAAATTCGTAACCTTCACCTGGATTGATACAATCAAAATCACCAGACCAATTACTTCCGTCAAATGAAACAGTTTCATAAGATGCAGTTGCTGTGTTGTATCTATAAATAGTATCTCCATTAGTTGCATCATAAAAAATAGTATCTAAACTACATTTTTTTTGTGGTGTATTTAAACCAATTAAATTTAATTCTGTTGAGTTGCCTGCAATATTAGTTGATTGTTTTATAGTGAATGAAGTATTTGTTATTGGAACAGAACCAACAAAAGTAATATTATATGCTGTTGTTACAGGTTTGAACAAATATGCTTGATTAATATTAAAGCTAGTGAAATCACCAAACCAACCAAAATCAGTGAAAAATTGTACAGATTCAGGTTGTGATGATGTTGAATTATAAGTATAAATAACATCATTATTAGATGCAATATTAGACGTTGTTGAGATTAATGTTGACAAACTTAAATCTGTAACATTTAATGGTATAGATATAATTACTAGTTCAACACCAGTATTTGGATTTCCTGTTGTTACCGGTATTTCTTTTTTGAGAACACCGATTGTTGAGTTAGATGTGTTTGTTCTTGATGTAGAATTTAAAGCAACAACTTTGTAATAACGTTGTGTAACACCATTACTATCTTTAGTTGTTCCATTGATGTTATCTGTGTAACTTAATTCTAGAATATTGATATCTGTAATATTTGGCCCAGATGAATCATTAAATTCCCATAACTTAGTTAGATTACTATCATAAAATAATCCATAACTTCCTGCATCTTTGGTTGTATTCCAATTTATAGTAATAGTTCCATTTGAGTTTAATTGTATGGAAACATTTGTTGGTTGCCATGGATAAACTGCATTAATATTATTTATTGTTGTTGAATTAGTTGAATTTCGCTGATAAAAATTAGTATCACTACAACTTATATTATAATCTGTTTGTGTTGGATTAGAAAATGTTCTATTATATTGATACAAATTAATAGATGCATTATAATTCATTGTTGCTGTTGTTGAATCATTATAATTAATCGTACATGTCCCTGTTGTAATAGCTAAAGAACTTGAAAAGTTTGTGTAGTTTGCATAAAAATAAATTTCATTATTTTGATATTTGATTGTATCAGTTGCATATGGTTTCCCATTATCTCTCATGTCCCAAATGTCAATAGATGAGTTTTCAACAGCACTATAATTAGAACCACTACTAGAGAATTCAGTTGCATTAAATTCAACTTTTCCAGACGTACTAGAAACAAGTTGACAATCATTACAGGTATTTCCATTCTTCATTGGCATTGGTTTTTCATAACTTAAGTTGTACAAAGAAATAGTCATATTGGTTGTTGTTAAGGTTGAATGTAGTCCTGTTGTGTTAACCCAAATATTATTACTATTCATAATTATATTGTCATCAAAATTCATATCTGAAAGATAAACATTTTCATTCCAAATAATTTTACCATTTGTTGTATTTTCTAAAATAAAACCACTTTCGCTATAATATCTTGATCCTGAATTAGGAAGTGTTGTTACACCATCAAATTTACTAGTTGTTGGACTTACATTTACTCCGCCTGAAATAATAATACTATAATCTTGATTTGTATTGCTTATTGAAAATGCAGATATGTTTATTGTATATGTTCCTGTTTCAATCTCTCCATTTGTTGAATTTAATATTAATTGTTCAACATTATTTAATCGATCTTGTGAAATATTATAAGGCCATTCAAAATTATTTCCATAATAAACTGATCCATTTGGACTTGTTATGATTAAATCAATATCATTTACTAAATTTTTAGCAGCACTACTTGTTGATTCATAATCTGTCCATACTAAAGTAAATTTTAATTCACTGGATGTATTAATTATCTCTATATTATGGGTTGTGTATTGATTTGATCCACTAAATCCAGTTGTATTATCAATATATTTGAAGAATTTAGGATATGGTGGTGTTAATGTATTAGTTAAATTAATTCTTCCCCAACCTGAGTGATTACTAGGGATTCCATAACCAATATCTTGTGCTCCATTAATAATCATTGCCTTAATCAATGATGATCTTGGTGTTTGATAATTAATGTTTTCAATAAAATTTTCTCGAACCAAAGCAACGTAGCCAGCTGTTAAAGGAGCAGACATTGATGTTCCAGAACATGTTGAATAATTATTATTTCCTGCAAGTGCACCATTACATGATTGGGTTCCCCCACTTAATTTAGAAGATCTTGTGGAAATAATGTTTGTACCAGGAGCAACAACATCTGGTTTTGTTCTATTGTCATTTGCTGGTCCTCTGCTTGAAAATGATGGGAGGGAATTAATATTAGTACCATAACCACTACCAGATCTATTACTTTGTGATGCACCAACTGTTAATACATTTTTTGCAGTTCCAGGGTCACGAA
The DNA here is from genome assembly GCA_018657385.1 of Candidatus Woesearchaeota archaeon. GTDB lineage: Archaea > Nanobdellota > Nanobdellia > Woesearchaeales > DSVV01 > JABHXF01. Next base: position 23,508 of record JABHXF010000048.1, read on the forward strand.
CTGTTTGTAATGATGAACCATCATTACCAGCGGATGTAACAATTAAAATATCTTTGTTATCCCACATAAAACTATCCATTCTTTTTGCTAGGCCTGTACTATACTCTGTTGTAGATGAACCCCAACTATCACTATGTATCCTTGCTCCATCATCATAACTTGTTTGAATCATTGTTGAATCTAATGAAGCAATATAAATACTTCTTGAACCATCATCATCACCTGCTGCATAAAATGATAAATTTGCATTGTATGCGGTTCCTCTGTACTGGCTATTAGAAGCAGAACCATTGCCCAAAATTGAACCAGATGTATGAGTTCCATGTCCATTAAGATCATCAGCACTAGTACATGATTTTCCATAAATAATACAAACTACATTTGATATGGTATAAATGCTATTAATTCTATTGTCTAAATCTAAATGTATATCTCCTTCTGTGTTAGCATCAACACCCGTATCAACACCAGAATCAATAATCCCAACTATTTGCCCACTACCATCTAAATTAAGAATTGAAGCAGTAGGATCAACTTCTACAATGTCTGAAGAATAATCATTTGTAATTGTTAATGGTTGAAGCTCTTCAATAATCTCAACTTGATTAATATTTGTAATATAATGAATATATGCCTTTTTAACCTTTACATGGTAAATTAATGGTGATTCTTTATAGTAAGATTCAGCAACCTGGTCAAGTAATGATTGTAGCGCAGCAGATTCTTCAAATGTTTGAATGTATAAATTAATTACTTCTTTATCTTTTGATTCTTCAATTGTTTGTTGTGTTTGTGTTGGTATTTTCAACTCTGGTTTATATTCAACTATATTTGCAACAAATTTTAATTTTAATATTTCTGGTATTTGTTTTGGATGTACTTTTACCTTATATGAAAATTCAGGAATATAATCAAAAAATTTAACATTAACTGTTTCTAATATCTGTTTCCATTCTTGTTTAACTGGGCCAATTAATTGCAATATGAAATATTGTTGCTTAGATCTCTCTAATAATTGCATTTCTTGTTTGTTAGGTGTAATTTCTAAATTATTAATTAATATTGGATTAACTTGAAAATCTTGTTCTATTAGTTTAGAATTGATATTTTCTATTTCTGAGCTATCGATAGTTAGTATTTCATATTCTGGTAAGTTTTCATATGTTATACTTGGTTCTATAATTTTATTATTTGGATAATAAATAAAGAATAAACTGGCCAAGAGTATAATTATTATAACTATTATAGCTATTATTAAACCTAAAAAACCCCTCTTTTTCATATTTATTGTCATATTAGCCAAGTATTTAAAGGTTTTCATAAATATTTATATATCTATAGTGTTTAAATATAAATATATGATTATAGGTATAACTGGTTATATCGGGGTTGGAAAAACAACAGCTGCACAAATCTTAGCTAAATTAACTAAACAGAGCTTTAGAATTATTGATGTAGATAAGCTAGGCCATGAATTATTAAAGGATAGTGAAGTAAAGAATAACCTAATTGCTGAATTTGGTGAAAATATTTTAGGAAGGGACCTAGAAATAGATAGAAAAAAATTAGGAAGGATAGTTTTTAGCAATACTGAACTATTACAACAATTAAATAATATTATGCATTCTAAAATTAAAAATCAGCTTAGTGAAATGCTACTTAAAGCAAGGGCAAAAAATGAAAATGTGGTCGTTGATATTGCATTATTAACTGAATTAGGGGTAAATGATCTTTGTGATTTCATTATTCTTATAAAAGCAGATGTTGAATTTGTTTATGAACGAATGATAAAAGGTTATAATAAAATGCAAATCTTGAATATTATGAATGCACAAAAAGTTCAAAAATATAACCATGTTGTTGAAAATAATGGTGATCTTGACCAATTTGAACATGATTTAAATGATGTTTTTGATGGGATTCTGAATCTATAATTCTTATTAATTGGTTAATGAGATATTCATTTAAATTTATAATGGACTTGTTTAATAATCTTTATAAATCAAAAGAATTATCATGACTTAAGATAATGGAGGGATAACATGAAAAAAATATTAGCAGTAATTGTTTTATTGGTTATTATTGTTGGTGGGTTGTATTATCTAAACACACAGCAAGAAGAAGAGCTTTTATTAGACCAATATAAATGTAACATCGATGATGTTGATTATTATATTTACAATCAACTAATTTATTTCAATAATAAAAATGATGAGGATTTTATATTAGCTGATTTTGGTTCCTATCAATTAAAACCGACAAAAGATGGTTGGACATTGAACTTTTTTAAAAATAAGGCACAGTCAACTTATGTTACTTTGTTTGATTGGATTGATATTGGAGCGCATCCAACAGCTGGAAAAATTAAATGTGAATCATTTAAAGAATTTCCATCATACTTTGATTATTTCCTTGATAAACATAAAATATTATTAAGGCAAATTAATGAAGATTTCAAAGAATTGGAATAATTATTTAATCAGATTTGATTAATGGTTGATTTGTTTAATTAGAATTGATTATGATTATTACAAAACCGGAATATTTTTCTTTTTTTTTCTTATCTTTATATAGTATTTTCGAACAAACTCGGAAAATCTCTATTTCTCGACTATAAATGTTTATTAACTTCAAAGTATATTATACTAAATTATGTGTAAACAAAAAAAGCAATGGTTTTATATGTTTATTTTGATGGTGATTATAGGGTTATTGTCCTTTAAATTTGCTTATGGTGCGGTGATTGAAAATTCATCATTTCTGATTAATAACTCCTCTTTTTTTATCGATAATAACACTAATTCCATAAGTAATAATTCAGTTAATCTATCTCTTCAGAATTTATCAAAAATAAAAATAAATTCAAATGCAAATTTATCTGTTGTTCTTAATGATGTTATATATACCAATATTGAATATACAAAACTTTTTAGAATTGATAATCTGTTATATCCCCAACAAAAAATTGATGTTATTGTCAATTATAGTATTTCAGGCAAGAATTTTTTGAAAACAGGGTCTTTTATTGTAAATGAAGTTAATAAATATAAGACTTCTAATACTGGAAAAATATTATTTAAATTTGAAGGAAATTATACTCTATGTGGAGAAATTAATAATAGTGGAGTAATGGTTTGTAAGAATATTATTGTTCTTGATTTAAGTACAATTAAGTGTGACCCTAACCTTAAACTTGAGATAGTTAAAAATAATGGGGTTTTAAATGAAAACAACTTATTATCTAATCACTTTTTAACTTACCAAGATGATGACAAATTAAAATTAAATTTTAATGTTAATAGTACTCAGCCATTTATCATAGAATATTGGATTAATGATGTTTTTGAGGCTAAAATAAAACAAAAACTTAATACATCATTACCTAAAAAACAATATACTATTAATAATGGTAAAGAAATAGATATTTTGTTTATTAAAGCCATACTTTATCCAATATGTAATGACACTAATCTTTTAAATAATAATATTAGTAAACAATTAATTATTGTTAATAATAAAAATAATTCTAATCTTATTAATTCCCATATTGAATTTATAAAAGTATATAATGAGAACAAACTTAAATTTGGTGGCAATATTAGGATCAAAGCTAAAATTATTAAAAAAAATTCTTCAAAAAACTCATTACAAGCATATGTTGTTGATAAGAATAATAAAAAAGTAAGTGAAATTACAAAAATATCCTTGTTTGGTAAGGGTTTTATACAGGATATACTATTATATGTTAAATTAAAAGAAAAATGCGATGTTAGTAAGTCTAGTAAACATTATGTTGTTCTTGAAGGTTTTGATGTCGAAGCTAAAAAAGCAATATCTATTGATTGTGATGAAAAAAAGAATCTTAAAAAGAATATAGAGAAGAATAAAAAAAAGAAAAAAACTAAATTAGAAAATGTTGAATCTAAAAACTTATGTGGTTCTCAAGAAAATAATAAAAATAATAGTAGTATTAATTCATTATTAAATCTTAAAAAATTCAAAGAAAATACAACCCTATATTTAAATAAATTAAATGATAATGAACTAGCTTTAGACTTTAACTCTTCATGCGATGTTTATGGGGGGATTATTTATCAGAATAAGAATTCTCAAATTAGATCTTTTACAAAATTCTTTCTTGGGTTGCTATTGTTACTAAACATAGTGGTGATTTTCTTTAAAAAATGACTATGTTTTTCATCATATTCAATAACAACATTTTTAAATAATAAGGCATTCACAAGCAATAAAATGGAACCAACAAAAATTAAAGTAAGGGCAATCATTAGTATGATTGGTACTCCTAAAGAGCATTTAGATAAAATTATTAGAGAATATATCCAAGAGCTTAAAACAGAAGAAGGAGTTAAGGTATTAAATGAAGATTATGCAGATGCTGAACAAAAAGAACATAAAAATATGTTTAGTGTATTTGTAGAAATAGATGTTGAGTTTAATGATATTGATAAATTAATGTGGTTCTGCTTTGATTATATGCCAACATCTATTGAAATAATTGCTCCTGATCAATTTGTGTATTCAGCTCCTGATTTTTCAAATTATTTAAATGAAATTCAGGCTAAATTGCATAAATTAGATATGCTTATTAAGAATTTTGAATCTGAGAATAAGGTTTTGAAAAAAAATGGTACAGTTTTAATGAAGAACTTAATTATTGCAATCTTAAAACTTAAAAAATCTAATCTTAGTGAAATTTCAAAAGAAGCTGGTGTTCCACCAGAACATATTGAAAAGTTCATTGGGTTTATGATTAAAGATGGCAAAATTAAAGAAAGTGAAGGACTTTATGAATTAAATATCTGATTTTTTTCTTCTATCTTTTTATAAAAAATAAACAAGTAATAATAAGAATGTAAGTAAGTTTAAGTAGAAAAAAGTTTTTTCAAACAAACTTTTTGATTTAGTAAAACCTTTAATTCTATACTTGAATGGGTAAAACCAATAAATTCCTTGATAAGTAAGATTATCCAACAATAAATGTGAAAAATAACCAATAAAAAATGCAAAACTTAAGGTTAAGCTAAAAAATCTAGAAAAAATAAATATGAATAAGATTAATGCTGGCAATGAATGAAAAAATCCCCTATGTTTAAAAACATATCCCACTATTTTTATATTTTTTCCAAGTTTTGAAGAAGGATTATCTATGTCTGGTACCATTGAGCCAAATATAGCTATTAAACAAAAGATTAAGAAGTTTGTCGTGAAGATACTATTAGAAATACTTAATATCCCTAATAAATTATATGGGTTCATATAGATAATTAAACATAATACTAAAACAAAAATTCTATGTGTTCTAAACATCATTTTAATTGTATTTGTTAATAATTTATATATGCTAATTTATTCTATGCAGGATTTGTTTTACTTGCCATTTTCTTGATCTCTTCTTCTGGATCAATATCTGTGAATACTAAATTACTAGTGAATTCAAGTCTATCAAACATTTGATTTTTCTTTGCTCTCCCAATTACTTTAATCATCTCACCAAGTAATTCATTCTTAACTTGCTCAAATGATTCAGTATTAACTCTATATCCTAAAATTTCATCATGTGTTTTTTTAAGTAGGTTTTGGAGTTGGTTTTTGAAGAATACAATCCTTATAGTTGCACTACCATCATCTAGAAAAACATTAACAACATAATTATAATCTAATTTGTCTTTTCCATGCTCTTGGCATGCTAAACCTTCTTCTGTTTGTTGAAGTTTTTTATTACAAACTGAACATGCTTCAAAAAATCTAATATCAAATACCTGGACAATTGTACCTAATAATTCAACATTATTATCATCTTCTGTTAATTCTTTAATTGTTTTTCTTTCTCTTGTGAATTGTTTGACTTCCTCAATTTTTACATCACTTGGATTAATAATTAATTGTGATTTTGAATCAAGGTGTATTTCAACAAAATTATTATTCTTTTTTGCATTTGCGTCTCTGATTATAACTACATCTCCTTCCTTAATATTGTCAAATTCTTTTGTTTGATCTCCCCATAATGTAATTCTTATTTGGCCTGTTTCATCACCAATAAAAAAACTAGCAACTTTTCCTGTTGTTTCTCCTCTTTGAAATTCATATAATTCTAATTTTCTTGTAACTTTCCCTTGTGTTTCTAATCCACGCATACTAGCAAAGACTTCGTTAATCTTAACAACTCCTTTTTGCTCCATTACTTTTACACCTAACTCATTAGCAATTATATGGGCTGCACCATCCTTAGAAATTAAACCTGCAAGCTGTGCCATTTTTTTTTCAACTTTATCATCAATCTCAGCTTGTGATAAACCTTTATCTTCAATAATCTTTTTTACAACAACATCATATGGTATATTAAGCATAGTAAACACCCCTTGTAGATAATAAAATCCTTACATGGATTTATTATATGTATTAATTATATATTTCAGCTATATATTAACTATATATCTTAATTATATGTCTTATATTTAAATGAGAAATCCTTGATATTTAAATGGGTTATCATATTCTAACTTATATTATAGAGTATATACTTTCTTAATTTATTCCTTTCTAGGACCTTAGCTTAAACAACCCTGTTCATTATAATGATCTAAGAAACAATTAGCAGGAACACTACCGTGGCCTGCTTTTGTAACCTTAACCTCGGAATCAGGGTAATTAGGTAATTTAATTGAATCTTCTTGTGTGTTACCTGCATCTTGTTGGCTAGAATAATAAGAATGAATCTCTCCTCTTTTACTTGTTGGTAAGTTCGCAACTGTTGTACACCAAGTTCCATAACATGCATCAAAATAAATTGTAGATTTAATAGGTAAATGAGGTTCATCTAAAAACCCACCATCAATGTAAATATCTCTTATGGTTCTTCCACCATTACTGTGTCCCATAAATGAAATAGATGTTGGGTTTTGGTTTAATTCTTGTGTTATTGTTGCAATTGCTTCATCATAGAAACATTTAAACTGTGATTCATCTGTTCCATCTCTTTTACCTTTCATCCAATCATGTCCACCATCACCCTTTTCTCCTTTGAATGGTCCAGACTTAATGGTGTATTCTGAAGAAATATGTTTATCTCCTCCTTTAAACCATACTAAAATAATATCTTTGCCTTGATTATGCAATCCTGAAACTTTTTCTGCTAATTTCTTGTTTTTTACATATGATTCAACACCACTCATTTGATGGCCATGGAAATAAAAATATACTTCTGTATTTGATGTGATTGATTTAGGAAGAATAATTCCTTCTGTTCTATCTTCAAATGGCTCAACTTTGGACTTACATTTTGTTGTATATGTATAAAAATTAATATCAGATGGTATGTTATTAGTTATTTGAGTTAATTCACCTGGTGTTATATCTGTTATAGTTTGTTGTGTTTTTGTTGTAGTATCTGTTTGTTGTTCTATAGTTTTGTCTGGTTGTTTAAGAACATCTTTATCTTCTTTGATTTTCTTTATTGTCTCAATATTAACATTCTTTAATGATGGGTCTTTAAAGCCAAGTGCAAATCTATAAATTAATGGTTTGTTTTTAATATCATTGTTTAAATAAACATTTAGATTTTCATTTGATTTAGCACAAATTGTATAACTTGCTTTGTTTACATCTTTATCGCAAATTTCTAGATTAAGTTTTGGTGGGAAGTTTACTTCTTTGTTCTTGTTAATTTCTTTTTTCACACATTCTTCAATAATTCCAGCATTAATTGTAGTTATTTTTTCTCCATTTTCATCTATGTTTTTTTGTTCATGACATTTTTCAACTTCTTTTGCAATTAAGAAAGATTTTTCTCTTAATTTTGCATATATGTCTAACTCATGAGTTAATGAAATACTAAAACTAGGATCAATTTGATAAATAAATCTATCTTGAAAATCCATTGGTATTAATTCAGGAGTTGATAATTGTTTTGTATATTTTTCATTACCTAAATAATCTTGTAATCCTTTTTCACCAATTATTAGGCCACCATTACAACCATCAAAACCTTGATATTTTAATGCCTTAAGGACACCTTGTGCATAACCAACTCTGCCAACTGCTGATTTGTCTTTAACACTATCAGAAAAGAGATGCATTATTACTTCAAAATCTTCTGTTGTGAGTTCCCACCAATTGAATTTTGAATAATCACCATTATATTTATTTTTTGTAATTTCTCTTAATGCAATTTTTAGGGTGCCTTGACCATTATTATAGGCAAATGCTGTTCCCCAATAAAGGTTATGTGCTGGGATCTTATCATATGGTGGCTTTGATATAATTCCAAGATAAGAATTTAATTTTCCCCTTATATGTTCTGCTCCTGTGAATATTCCATCTTTTGGATTTCCTTTCATAAACTCATTTAGATTACATTCACCTGTTTTTTCAAGTTTTTCACAATTTTCAATACTTGTTTGCATTATATTACAATATGCAGTTGAGCTTGATATCGTCCATTTTTCTTTTTCTTTGTCATAGTAATGACATTTTTTTTGGTCTTCCATACAATTATATTCATTACCTGGACCACCTGCAAACTTACATAATCCGCATCTTCCATTACATAATCTTTTTACTTTGACTTTTGAATTTGATCCATCTTTAATTGTGTAAGTTCCATAATCAAATGGCCCCCCTGCATTTTCTACTTTCATAATACCTATAATTAATTCTTCAGGGATATTATAATGGGCAGAAGCTTCTTTTATATGTTGTTTATATGGTTGTATCTTAGCAAGGAACTTTTTAAACTTTTCTTCATTAAAATCTCTTCTTACTATTTTTTCAGGAAGATATTCTAAGTGGATCAATTCATTACACTGACCAAGATTAATTGTTTGTTGGTTAGTGGTTGGTTGGGATGGATTATAAACATTATGACCTGTAATTTTCTCATTGTTATTATTTAAATTAGAAATATTAACAAAAAGCAAAGCTATTACTATACATAAAACCAACATTAAAGCTAATGCAAGGCTTTTCTTATCTATTAAATGTTTTGTATTCATTTGATTTATTTACTCTCTTTTTTATAATGTGATTCAATGGCTTTATCTATCTCATCATCATGGTGGCCCTTTCTAATTAATTGCTGCTTTATTTTGGAATAATTTATACCTTGGTTGTGTAATTTATTTATTGTTTCATCTAATTTGTTTGTTTTAGTTTTCTTGAAAAATTTGAAAAGATTAATAATTATAACAACTAAAATAAACATGGCTAATATTATGAGATACATTTTGATGTTCCCCCCATCTATTATTTGTTCTTTTGTGTATTTTTCAATTTCTTTTTGGTCTATTTCTTTATCTTCTATCTCATTACTTTCAATTTTACCTTTTTCTACTTCTTCATCAATTACTTCATCAAGAATTTCATCTTCAATAAACTCATCTACTAAATCTTTATTGTTATTGTCATTATCACTTTCTACATAATCTAGGGCAACACAATAACTATCAATACAACATTGTGTGTTATCTTCCATTTCTTGGTATAAACCTTGTTTACATTTTTGTTCAGAATTACATTTAATGCCATCATATTCATACATACAATAATGATTTAAATCATTGTAATAACAAACATCTTCATTATCTGGATCATTACATATATTACAATCTTTATCTAGATTATTACAGTCTGGATCACATTTGTTATCTTGGATTAAATCACAATAATTATCATTTGTTCCAGTAGGACAATCATTTTGACATGTTAATGAATTTTCATAAACTATAACCTCTTTATTATAACAATCATCTTCTGTGCAGTATTCACAAACATTATTGTTATTACAGAATTCAATTTGTTTTTCAATAATTACTTTTTCATTCTTGAAAATCTTAATTTGTTTAGTTTTAGAATTAAATGAAATTGCTGTTTTATATGTTAAACCTATCTCTTTAACAATTAAATTATTAAACTGATCATAACTATTAATTTGGTATATTGGTTCATCATCAAAATTATCCATTATTCCAGTATAAAATGCTGTGTTTTCATCTAATTGGTAATAAAAGTTATTATTATCTAAAACACCAAAATCAACTAATTTTTCTTCCTTTTCATTCTGGACATCTTGAATTTCAAAATAAACTAATTCTTCACTAAATATCATAGGTAAAATTAATAATAAAACTAGTAAATGCAGTAAAATACAAATTCTAATTGTTTTTATTGTGTTTTTATTCATTTTTTTGTTTTTATTGTGTTTTGTTTATTTTTATTCTACTTGCTTTTTATTCTTTACATTGGTTATCATCTATTGGGCAATAAATTCTAACATGATAATGGTCTTTATGGCTTTTCCAATGTTTAAGTTTTGAAAATGCTTTTTTAATTATTGTTTGGTCTGGTTCACTTTGTTGTGCATATTCTTTTAATTTATTAATCAATTGCTGGTCAAGGTAAATTGCTTTAATGTTTCCTGATGCTAGCAAAGCTTTGATTAATATCCAGTTTGCATTTGCATCAAAATATTTTATTTTTGAACCTGTTGCATCTTCAAAATCATTGTAAACTTTATTGTTCTTATTGAAATATAAACCCATATCCACATCTCTACCACTTTGATGAGATGCATGACCACTTAATTTTCCACCTTCTTTATCACTTAAATCATGAATATCTATTCTTGCACCTATTGCTTTTGCTGTTATACAACCTGCTTTCTCTATCATATTAACTAATTCAATAGTCCCATAAAATCTATTTCTTGAATGTTTATGTGAATAATAATGTGTTGTTTCTTTTTTAATAGTAGCAGGATTCTTTAACATACCATTGGATGTATGACCAACTGACTCTGAGTTAAATGGGAATTGTGAAATTTGACAGCCAGAATCATCTATTGCAGGATATGCCACATCAATAGTTGATTGTGTGATTAAATTTGCTTGATCTTGTTTATAACCATTTGGATAGTTTGATGATCTATCAATAACATTCTTGATAATCTCTTGTTTAAATTCTTCTGAAGCAATTTTAGGAGCTCCTGCACCTAAATCTAAAGGAGTTACTTTGTAACCATGAACATTAGCTTGTTTATCAATGTCAATACTGAATAAAAGTGCCTTTCTTGCTTCTCCTCCTGTGTTTAATTTTGATATTTGAGAATTTTCGATTCCCTTTCCTGACAAAAGATTACCTAAACTATATACAATTACTTTTTGTTTGCTATTTTTTTCAATAAACTCAATCCCTTGTACACGATGTGGGCCATGACCTATTACTAAGTCTGCACCTGCATTTATAGCTGCTCTTGAGCCTGAGATATGGTCTTGGGGAGTATCATCACTTGATGTTCCCCAATGTAATGATGCTATTACAATATCTGCTCCTGCTTGTCTTGCTGATGTTATGTCTTGTTGAAGTTTGTTTTGACCAAATATATTTACTAATTCATTAACATTTCCACAATATTGTTTATCATGGCTGCCTTGTTTACTATGGCTATTAACATATTCAGTATAACAAACAAACCCAACTTTAATTCCATTATCAGCTGTTACAATTGTTTGTGTATTTTGTCCAGGTTCACTAGAAGTTTTAGTTGCACCACAATATGCAATATTGTTTTGTTCAAGATAACTTATTGTGTCTTGGACTCCTTGCTTTCCAAAATCACCTGCATGATTATTTGCTAATGTTACAACTGCTATATTGCTTTGTTTCATATAATCTGCATGTTTGGGCAGAACTCTAAAATGGTATATTTCTTTTAGTTTGCCATCTATCATATATTGTTGATATGGTAATTCTGTAATTAAAGTTTCAAGGTTAATAAAGACTAAAGCATTTTGGAATTCTTGTAATATATTACTAAATGGGTTTGTTGTTTGATCTAATGTTGTTGCATCTCCACCAAATACTAATTTTATAGTTTCACCTGAAGAAACAGTCATTGTTGTGGCTTGTTCTTGTTTAATTTGGCTTTCAAAAGAGAAATATGTTGGAACATCTACTTTATCTCCTTCAATTGCAATTTCATCTTTTGCAACACCAATAATGTTATTGTCTATAAATTTGTATTCATAAAAATTTTGAGGGATATTAAAATGTTCATCTAAGTTAAAATAACTATCAAAACCTTCTAAATATTTGTAAAATTGTGTATTAAACATAGTTTTAAAATCTGTTTTATAATTTTTTGGTAAACATAACTTGCCATCAACATACCAATAAGGGACTCCATTAAATTCTCCACATTCTGTACTGGCAATGCCGCCCTTTAATGCAAGATTATATTCTGTATCCCTAACAGCATGTTTTGCACTAACATCAACATAATTAACTAAATTATCTCCTTCTTGTGCTGTTTTCATTACTTCTGTGGCAGCTTCACCCATTGTTCTTGTTTTGCCTTCTAAATCTACAATTATTAACATTAGCATAATCATTGAAAATATAACAACCCCTAATAAAATTATCATGAACTCATGTCCTGCTTTTTTATTTTTTATTTGGTTCTTCATTTTTAGTGGCAATTAATTGTTTCTAATGGTGCGTTTTTATGAATGCTTCGCATACATGAACATGTATTTATTGTTACCTTTAATGCATTGTTTTCTGGTAAAGGTAAATATGCTGTTTCTTCATTTGTGCTTTTTGAACACCAATTATATGTTAATATTTCTTCCCCCTTTATTGTTTTTACATCTAAATCAAAACATTCACCAACATAATAATCACTTGATGTAGATTCTAAATTATAATTTTCAATAAAATTGGTAATTAAGCTACATGTTGCTTTGTTTTGTTCTTCTATTGATGAAAATAATTTTGCTTTTTCTCTAGAATAATAATGTTGAATTAATAGATCCCCAAAAGTTACATCTTCATATGAAGGTGTTTTTAACATTGTTAATAACTCTCTTTTTGTCTGAATATTATCTAAATTAACATTAATTTTTTCTTCTTTTTTCTCTCCCACTAACATATTTACAACAAACAAGCTAATAGTAATAATCAAAACAATTGATACAGTAATTAAAATATCTGTAGCTAATGTTTCCTGTGCCTTCTTATTTTTCCTTATTTTTCTAAATTTGTTTTTATTCATTTTTTGAGTTTATTTGTTTTTTTTATGATTTTGGACTTAATACGGTCATATGCAAGGTTGCAGGATAATTTACAACTTTTAACATGCCATTTTCAACATTCTCTTTTCTTAAAACTACATTTATTGCTTTTTCTACTCTAATTGCATTTTGTTGTGAACCACTTGTCCAACCTGAAACAACTAAATATTCTTCAAAACTTTTCTTGTTATAATAAAACATTTTTAATTGCTCTAAATCTGTATCTTGAATATGGTCAGGAAAGGTTAATGAAAAATTTGATGTAATTAATGGATAATCTCCAAAATCAAATGCCTTGTTTAATCTTTTTTCTATTTCATTTGGATCAACAATATCTGCAAAATTAATGATTCCAGGATAAACTCTCCCTGTATCTTGATTTCTATAACTTAAACCATTTTTTGAATAAAGTAATTGTTCAACAAACAATTCAACTTCTTCGTTTTGAATATTGGTATCTTTTTCAATGAATAAAAATACCATGAATGCAATTGAAAACAAAACTAATCCTAAAACAAATATTCTAAACATTACCATCATTAATTGAAAGTATGCCACCATTGATTTTTTGTTCTTAAATTGTTTTTTTGTTTTTGTCATGCTTATTTTTTCCTATGTTTTTTCTTTTTTTTATGTTTGTTTATTCTTTGTTTAGTTAATTCTATGTTGTTTTTTTATTTTTTATTCGCCAGTTAATGAAAAATGCATATAATCTTTTTGATTAGTTTCCCAGTCTCCTCCCCAAATCCATCCTATCTGATCCATAATTACATATGCATATGAATTTTTTGTTATTGTTCCTTCAATCTCCTCTTGTCTTTCAGGATTTTTTTTACCTGCAATTGATAATGTGCATTTTTCAACATTCCATTTTTTGCACTTATTGTATAATCCATTATAATCACGATTAATATCTATTGCAATTCCATATGGGTGTTCACCAAAATCTTTGCCTTTATTATAAGTACGACCTTCCCTAAATCCATCTATTTCATAAATAGGGAATCCAGAATTAACAATATTTTGTAATGCTGCTTCTACTAACTTTTTATATTTCCAGCAAACTTCGATTGTATGGCCTGCAATTGTAATAGTTTCTTGATCTTCTCTACATAATGTACAACCAGAATCATGAATCTCTTCTCCAGTAATTGTTGAGTATGATTTCTTTTTTAGACCTTTATCATAATATGTGCATGTTTTAGGTATTGTTCTTGTTTTTTCTGTTTCAATTGTTGATTCTTGTGAAAGTTCTGGTTGAATTAATGGTTCTAGTAAAATAGGATTATTACTTTCCATACTAAAAAATTCTTTTGGAATGTTGCCGTGTTTTGTTTTTGTGTATATGTAATTAACATTGCTTTTATCCTTCAAAGATTTACCTTGTTCATCTGTGTCTGTATCTGGTTTTACAATAATATTAAATTCTACATTAGGATTATTATTTATTGCTGTTTCATATGCTTTTTGAGCCCAATTACCATAACTAGCATCTAAAAAATCAATCCTATTAACTTTAAAGCCAGATTCAGTAATTCTATATAACGGTACACCACCACCACTATGTCCTTTGATTGTAATTGAACCTACTTTTACTCTTGAATCTAATTGACTTAAAACATCTAAAACATTTTGATGTAATATGTCTATACTTTCATCTTTAGCTGGATACATCCAATAACTATCATAACCTGTACCAGTACAACCTCCTGCTCTAGGGCCTCCACTAAATGGATAAACTAAAATTACATTTCTTTTTGGATCTTTTCCAAGTTTTTCAGTTTCTTCTAATACTTCTTTTAATATTTCTAATCCTGAATCATGTGTAGATCCTTGATCTTTTGGGCATTTATTATATGAATCCTTGTTTGGATTAGTATACCATTCCTTTTTTTCACATAAACTTGTTCCTGTTATACAAGCAGGAACTTGTTCATTAAGTAAATAACCATGGCTGCCATGGAAATAATAAATTATTTCAAATTCTCTACCACAATCAGAATTTTCAGGAATTACAACTGCAACATCTCTATTTGCATTACCACTTAACTTTCCAACCCATGTTTTACCTTTGATCTTTGCAGTTTCTTCAACTAACGTTTGTTTAGGTGTTCCTCCAACTAATGATTTGTAGCCATCACTATTACATAAAATACTTGTTTGAACAGATACTTTTGATGCTTCATATTTTTCAATTCCTTTTTTAATTGCTTGTGCTATCTTTGATTTAGCATCTTCTGTGTATAATGGGTTGTTTTCAAGATTTAAATTTCCTAATTCAAGTTTGATAGCAAGTTTACTTTTTGTATTAGTGGTATCAATTGTTTGTTGATTTACAAATAAAGTAGGATCTTGTTGTTGTGTGGTTGTTAATACTTTTTTATCACTTATTTCTGGGAATACTTTTATGATCTCATCTAATATGGTTGTTGCAAGGAAACTGCTTTGTTCATTGTTTTCAGGAACATATGCATAAATTGGATTGCTAGTACTTCCTCCACTATTATCAAGAGTTTCTAGGCTCATTCCAATGCTTAATATTAAATCAGCTTTTTTAGGTATTAAGTTTAATCTTTTTTCCATTGTAAAATCTTGTTGTGGTTGTTTTTGTGTTCTTGCTTGAATAATTGTTTTTTCTAATGAAAGAAGTTGAGCAAGATTAGCAGTGATCTCATAACTTAAGAAATGTTCTGCTCCTGCTTTTCCTTGTTTTAAATCTTGTATTCCTGAACTAAAATGACCACCTACTGCATCTATTACTAATAACTTAATTGGTTGTACATTTGATGTAAGCTTATATTCTGTAGAAGGAGATTCTTGAATTAATGCAGTATTATCATGTTTTAAGCCAACCATTCCTTTTGCATGTATTGAAAATGCATTATTAAAATTAGTTAATGTAAATCTTGTTGCATTTGTTAAAATATAAAGCCCATGTTCTAAATTGTTATTGTAAAAATAAGGGTAACTTAGTTTTGAGTAGAAATTTTCAGAAATTGTAATTTGGTTATTGTAAAATTCAAAATTATAAGTATCTTCTTCATCAAACACATGTAAAAAATCAAACATACTATCTCCTGCTTTTTTTGGAACATACTGGTATGCAACATTACCTGGCACAGATTGTATTGTATTACTAAGTAAACTTAGATCTCTTGTAATTAATTTTTTCTCATATAGTTTATTATCTTCTAAGGAATAAAGGTAAAAAGATACCCCTCCAAATACAACTAAACCTAGAATTAGTTCTATGATTAATAGCTTCGCTATACTAATACCCCTTTTATTTTTAAACATGATAATATATTTATATATTTATAGATTTATATAGTTTTTGTTATATATTACTAATTATAATATAACTTAATTTATAATTATAATCTTTTATATATTTCATTTAATATTAAATCTATTAATTAAAGAACATTCTTTACTATCTATTTTGCTTTGAAGAAGCTAGTTGATTCTTTATGTAAGCAAAGCTCCCCACTTTCTAATTTTACAATACTTAAATCTTTATCTTGTGGCCCAATGATTATTTGATCAATATTTGAATTATAATTTCCTAAATGATCAACATAACAATCAATATTTATGGGATATTTTTTTTGACCAATTGTTTTGTATAATTTTATTGTTTCTTTCTCAGGTCCGTTATATTCTAAATATGCTATTCCTTCATCAATTCTTATTATCCATCCCTTGCTTTTTTCTTTTGTACTTGCCACTAATGTGTTTACAACAGGTTCATTACAACTAAGTTTGTTGCTTTTTACTGATTCTTGAATCTTATTATTAAGAATTTCTAATTTTATTTTCTTTCCTCCTTGATTAATTTCATCATCTTCATCATAAATCTCAATTATTTTTTCTTCAGTTAAACTAAATAAATTAACAAAACTATGGCTCTTATCCTTTATAAAAATATGTGGGGTAAAATATAATAAATATCTTCCATCTTCTTCAACTTTGAAAATATTAATATTTCTAACATCAAAATCATCTAAAATATATGTGTTTGGGCCTTCTTGATTGGCAATTATTTCAGAAATAATTGTTTCTTGTCCCTTCTTTATTTGGATATATGGTTTTATATTATAATCAACTCTTATTTCATAAATATAATTGTTTAGTTGTTCTGTAACATATGCATCATCTGTATAGTCTGAATCATAATCATCTTCTTGGGTAGTAGAATCTGTGTTTGTTTCTTCTTCCTCATCATCTGTATATGGTAATTCATAATTATATCTTCCTTCCCCATCTGCATATTCAATCATTTCATTTACTTTTTCAATTCTATCTTCCCAAAATGGTATGTTCTCTTCATTTTCTCCTGATGGGAATTCCATGCAATAGCCTGCTTCAACTGAATATGTTGAATCAATAGTCATTAAGTAGTCTGTCTGCAAATTATCATTGATTTGGTCACAAAAAATAAGATGTTGTTCAGGTTCTTCTAATTTTAATCTGAACATTTCAATTAAATTGTGTGAATATGGTCCATCGCTTTCTAACCACTTGAATTTTCCAGCAGAAGTTTCAAGGGCATAAGTTTTAATTTTTTTAGGGATTCCTTGTTCTAATTCATATACTTCAATAAGGTTCTCTTCTATTTCATAATTGCTTGTTATAGGATAATAATAAATTCTTGGTTTTAATTCTAATCCTTCATATATATTAATTGCTTCTTGATTAAGTTCATCAGTAAGACCATGTGTTTCTAAACTACATTTTTGTATTGCATTGTTTAGATTTTCTATTGTTTTTAAGGATTGTTTTTCATCTAATCCTGCAAGACAATCACAGTATCCATGTCTACATGGTCCTGCATCACATAATGCTACTTCTTCATTAGCTCTTCTTATCATTAGACTAAAAAATTTCTTTTTATCTTCGTTATATTCTTTTTGATAAAGTTCTACATATGGTGCTTTGTTCCATCTATACTGAGAAAAACTAAGAACCATATTATCTACATTAGACTTAACTTTTTTACAAATAATTGGTGTTTCACATTCATCTAATTTTCCTTCACATAAACATAAACAATCTGAATTTATACATTCTTGATCCTCAATATTTATTTTATTTTTAGCACTCATGCTATTTACTATTGAATATTCTTCTGGATCACCAAGATCAATTGAATATTGTAAAATCGGGAAATGTGGTGGGAGATTTTGGATGGTGTCAATTAATCCTAAAAAATTGCTTTTAACATTTTCTTCATTATTATCTTGAAAGAATATATTATAAATTGCAGCAGCAAGAAAAAAGATTACCACCAAAACAATTAATCCTCTAATTAAATTAACTAAGAATTCTAAATCTATTAATCCTTTTTTGTACCTCTTTTTTGACATTTTTAATTTTAATCCCTAAGCTTAGAATAATTTAAGTTACTGTTTGTTCACCTTGTTCTTCACAATGTATTTCTTTTCCATTAACTGTAATTGGTTCATTATATATTCCATCTTCACCACAAATGATATTTTCTTTTTTTGTAAAATCACATCTGCATTGTGGATGAACTATCCATGGTTCAAGTTTATCTTTTTGTTCATTTGCCCAAGCAGTTGATCTTGCATAAAAAACTATTACTCCTCCCACTAATATCATAATTAATAAAAATAAACCAAGGGTTTGTGGTATTGAAAGTTGTGCTTTTTTTCTCATTTATTCCACCTGTATTATTATTGTTTCTTTTTACAACATCTATTACTACCAGTGCAATCTGCTGGTCCTAGATCATCAATAGATTCACATGTACTTTCACAAAAACCACCGCTTGCTTTACAATTGCTGTAACAACATACCTCATCTGCTTTTGAACATTTGAAATCTATTTTTTGTGAGTAATACCATTTTGAATTATCTTCGCCTGGACAATTATCTTTAGCAACACATGCTCCTCCTGGCTTTGATTCACAACCACTTATACTCATGGAAAATAATGATATCTTTCCAGAAAATACAATTATTAATACAACTACAACTACTAATACAATAACAGCTCCTGCTACCATGTTTAAACTTAAACCTTGAGCTTTTTTATTCATTTTGTACATGTTATCACCTTTTAATCTTCTTTTCTTGAATAATTTTGATTATTATTTGTTTTATAAATCTGGATTATCCTGTTAACTTAATTGATAATTGTGCATAATAATTACTATCAGGATAATTTTGTTTATATTCCTTAACTAATTCATTTGCTTCTTCACTCATACCTTTTTTAATATAAATACTTGTTAAATCTGAATATGCTGTATCAATCATTTGTTGTTGTGCATTTGGTTTTTTCTGAATGAAAAGTCTATAATGTAACATTGCCTCATCATATTTATTAGTTTCAAAAAAAGATTTAGCTATATAATAACGTTGAGTATCAACAATATTGTCTGAGCCTGGAGAATTAATTAATTCTTGGTATTTTGTAGCTGCTGAATCATAATTATGTTGTTGTGCATATAATTTTCCTTCATTTGCTAATGTGATGAAGTGTTGTTCTTGTTGTTTTGATTCTGCTAATTGATCTTCATAATCTAATGGTGTGTCTACAATATATTTTGTGATTCCAGGCAACCAATTGACTAAAATCAGATAACTTAAACCTGCAATAGCTATAATGCTTAAAACTAATCTAGCTGTTTTTCCTAACATTAATTCTTGGGCTTTTTTATTTCTCATTTTAATTTTGTTTAACTTTGAATTTATTATCGGATTTGCTTTTTTATATTATCCTAACATAAGTACATTTAATACATCACCTGCTTTTGGAATAATCAACCAAGCTAATAAAGAAGCAATTGCTAATAAAACAATAACTTTCCAAATAAGATCAAAAGATTTACTTATCATAAATGCTTTTTTGCTTTTTCTCATTAATATGCCTCTTTTTTGTATTAATATAAATATCTATTAAATATGTAATTATTCCTATATATTTAACATATATATTTTGTTATTTAAAAAGATTTATAAATATACCTCTTGTTTTTAGGTATATGATAGAAATATGCTCAATTGGTGGTTATGACGAAATAGGGAAGAATATGACTGCCATTAAGATAGATAATCAAGTGGTTATCATAGATATGGGGTTATATCTGCCAAGTTACATAGAAATTACAGAAGATGAGGATATTAAACAAGTTCCAGTTAAAAGATTAGTTGAAGTTGGTGCAATACCAGATGATAGTGTTATTTCAGATTGGAAAAAAGATGTTTGTGCCATAATTCCAACACATGCACATCTTGATCATTTAGGTGCATTGCCATTTATTTCTAACAAATATGATGCAGATATTTTATGTACACCATATACTAGAGAATTAATCTTAACAATTTGCAGGGATGAAAGATTAAAATTAAATAATAAAATTAAACCATTATCTTCAAACTCAAAATATAAAATTAATTTAGAAGATGGTTCTGAAGGAATTGAAATTGAATTTATACATACCACTCATTCAACACCCCAGGCAGTTATGGTTGCAATTCATTCAAAATATGGGACTGTATTATATTGTAATGATTTTAAGTTTGATAGTTTTCCAGTGCTTGGAAAAAAACCTAATTTTAAACGATTAAAAGAATTAGGAGAAAAAGGTTGTGTTAAAGTATTAATTAGTGATTCAACAGGAGCTGAAAATGCAAGCAAAACACCTTCAGAAAGTGTTGCAAGACAAATGTTAAAAGATTTATTATTAGGTATAAATGCTGAGGACAAAGCTATTTTAGTTACAACCTTTTCATCACATATTGCAAGATTAAAATCTATTATTGATTATGCTAAACGTATAGATAGAAAAGTATTAATGTTAGGAAGGAGTTTAGCTAAATATGTTCATGCAGCAGAAAATGTTAACTTAGTAGACTTTTCTAAAGATGTAAAAATTGTTAAATATAGTAATAAAGTTCAAAATGCACTGAAATTAATTGAGAAAAACAAACATAAATATTTAATTATTGCAACTGGTCATCAAGGTGAATCAAAAGCAGTATTGAGTAAAATTGCAAGAGGGGATTTCAAATTTAAATTAGAGAAAGATGATTCTGTGATTTTTTCATGTAGTGTTATTCCTAATAAAATTAATATTGAAGCAAGAGATGTATTAGAAAAAGAATTAAAAAAGAGGCAAGTTAGGATTTTTAAAGATATTCATGTAAGTGGTCATGCATCAAGAGAAGATTTGAGGGATTTAATTAATATGGTTAAACCAAATATTATTATTCCTGCACATTGTGAACCAGATATGAAAGAAGCAATGAAAGAATTAGCAGAAGAATGCGATGTGCCTAAGGTATTATTGATGGGTGATGGGGAACGGTTTAAAGTTGAATAGTTAAGGTTGTGAGTTCTGAGTAAGTAGTTATGAGTTGGTTGTCAGTTAATTAGTTATTAGTGAACTCAGTAACCACATAACTCCTTACTGATAACCAACTCATGACCCAAAACTCATTACTCATTACAATTTTAAAATATATATTATTATGTGTATGTTCTAGTATATTATTATATAAATAAAACTAAATCTTTAAATATCGGTGGGTATTCTCAGGATATATAATAATAATATATGTATTGTAACATAATAATTTGACACCTAAAGGGGGTAATGAAAAATGAAATTAACACTAGCAGAGCCAAAATATCTAAAAGAGAGTATTTCTATCATATCAGAATTAGTTAACGAAGCAAGATTTAAGATTACTAAAAATGCAATTGAATTAGTAGCAATGGATCCAGCAAATGTAGCAATGGTTGTATTTAAACTATTATCTAGTATATTTGTAGAATATGATGTACAAGAAGACACAGAATTAGCTATTAACTTAAGTAATCTTAAGCAAGTGCTTAGGAGAATTAAGCCAAATGATATGTTAAGTCTAGAATTAGCAGAAAACAAACTAAAAATTATTTTAGATGGAACATCAAAAAGAACTTTTTCCCTACCTATTATTGAATTAGAAGAAAAAGAACAAAAAGTTCCAGAACTAAGTTTTCCAATTGTTATTTCTGCTCCATCTTCAATGTTAAGTGACGCTGTTGAAGACGTGGATATTATTGGAGAAAGTGTTAGTCTTATGGTTGAAAATAATAAATTAGTTATTTCAGCAGAAAGTGATTTGAGTGAAGCAAACATTGCAATTAGTGAAAGTGATGATGTTAAAATAATTAATGAATCTGGTGACAAAGTAAAAGCAAAGTATAGTATTGAATATTTGAAAAAGATGATTAGTTGTGCTAAACTTGTTCCAGATGTTAAAATTAACTTTAACAAAGATTATCCACTAAGATTAGACTATAGGGCTGTAGATAAAATTATGCTTAGTTTTATTTTAGCTCCAAGAGTAGAGAATGATTAATTAGTTTTAATTTATTTTTTATTTTTCTTATTTAATTTATTTTTTTATTTAATACAACACCCTTATTAAATAAATATTTATTAATATCTTTATCTAATATCCACGATGTTAACATACGAGTTTCAAATTCATCATTTGTATGGATTGTTTCATGAACATCAACTTCATATGCTCTTTCACTACCTGGAATTAATCTAGAATTTCTAAAAATATTTGGAGAGCCAATTGCTGTATATCCTAATAAATAATCCGGCATAGATTCAATGTGTAAATGTTTTGCAGGAAAGAATCTACTCATATCTAATAAATCCATTAGTTTAAGATCTTCATATCCAGTTAAAGGAACATTATATGATTCTGTTTTAATATATTCATCATTATTTACTTTTTTATAGTATAAATTTAGCTTTATTTCTCTGTCTTTAATTATTTGCTCAGCTATTATTGTTTCAATATTCTCTAGCTTTTTATCTAATTTAATTATGGTTGTCTCATTTTGATCATATTTTACAGCTCCACCATAGTTAGCACTATCCATTATTCTCTTATTATACTTATGGGATTATTAATTATCATGTGGTTTTTGTCTCATTTATATATAATAAAATATATAAACCTAGTAAATAGTTATAGATATATGGGATTTAATAGGAAAAGTATTGCTATAACAAAGAAATTCTTCTTAAGATTAGTTAGGATTATGGAATCTAATAGTAATTATGCAGATGTTTTGTTAATTAAGGACTCTTCATTAAATATATCTAGGGATAATACTGAAATTAATATTGATAATGATAATGATTTTGGAGTTAAATTAAGATTGTTTGATGGAGAATTTTTTCATGTTTTTGGTACAACAGGAATTGATAAGCAAGTTCTAACACAAAAAGCAAAGGAATTTGCAAAAATAAAAAATAAAAATAAAATTAAATTAGACATAGATAAGAGAAAACTTAACAAAGATTTCAAAACAATGATTAATATTGATCCATCTAAGATTACTATCAAAACAAAAGTAGATTTTGTTAATAATTTACAAAAAAAATTAGTTAATGCTGATAAAAAGATTATTAATGCAAGAGTTTTGTATGATGAGGCACACGAGTTTAAGATTTTTGTTAATAAATACAAACAATTATCTCAAGAAATTAAAACTTGCTTTTTAATGATGTTACCATTTGTTAAATCTAAAGATGGTATAAGATATTATTATAAAAGCTTATTAAATTCTGGATATGAAGTAACTAAAATTAAAAAATCCTTATTTGATAATATTATTGATAAAACATTGAAGATTTCTAAGGCTAAAAAATTAAAACCAGGAAGATATACTTCTATACTCAGTCCAGAATTATCAGGACTATTAGCACATGAAAGTTTTGGTCATGGGATGGAATCAGATACATTATACAAAGATAGGGCACAAGCATTTGAATTTTTAGGAAAAAGAATTGCATCTAAACAAGTGTCAATTATTGATAATCCAGCATTGACAGGAAAAAATGGTAGTTTTTGGTTTGATGATGAAGGTTTTATGGCAGGAAAAACATATTTGATAAAAAATGGAATTGTTTCACAACCAATAACAGACATGTATTCCACTACTAGATTAAATAATGAAATGTTGTGTAATAAAAATTATAAAATAAAAAGAAGTGGTAATGCAAGAGCAGAAAGCTATGATCATAAAAATTATGCTAGGATGAGTAATACTTATTTTGCCCCAGGTAAAAGTGATGTTAGAGCGATGATTAAAAAAATTAAGAATGGCTTATATTTACATTATTCTTCAGGTGGGATGGAAGATCCTAAGGGATGGCATGTACAAATTCAAGGTGTTGTCGCAGAAGAAATTAAAAACGGGAAATTAACTGGTAAAATGTTTTATGAAGCAGGTATGACTGGTTATCTTCCAAAAATATTAGCAAATATTGTTGCTGTAGGTAATAAATTATTAGTTCCTGGAACTGGAAGATGTGGTAAAGGACATAAAGAATGGGTAAGAGTTTCAGAAGGTGGTCCTCATTTATTGATTAAAGATGTTGAACTAGCTTAATCCAAAATATGAAAAATGGTAAAAATAAATAAAATAATTAGTTTGTTAAAAAAAAGGAAACTAGATGGTTGGAAAATTAGTTTAGCTGAGATTAAAAGAACAAACTTATATTATACAAAATACTTAGAAAAAGAATCTGAACTAAATGCTTTTAGAACAAATGTTGATATCACAATCTACAAACATTTAGGAAAAGAGATTGGAGAAAGTAGTTTTTCTATTTTAGATGAGAATGAAATTGATAAAAAAATTAATGATGCATTAGTATTATGTGATTATTCAACAAAACCAAAATTTAGTCTGCCAGTCAAGAATAAATTATCAAGAGTTTCACTTGTAGATAAAAAGCTAATTAATCCAATTAAACACTTGGAAGATATTCATAAAACTATAAAATACGAATTAACTAAAAATGAAAATAAAAATATTAAACCAAATAATCTTGAGTTACATTCAAGTTATTTAAAATCTAGGATTGTAAATAGTAATGGTGTTGATTTTAAAGAGGAAAAAACTGCACTATATGTTGAGTTAACATTAACTGCATCCGGTGTTTTAAATTCTGGAAAAGAACAAGAGCATGTTGCAATGAAAGAAGTTTCTTCTTTATCTAAGTTTAATGCAAATAAATTTGTTCAAGAAAATGTTAGTTTAGTTAAAGATGTTTTAAATTCATCTCTAATAAAAACATTCAAAGGTAATGTTATGTTGTCAGGGGAAGCAAGTAGTGAGTTTTTCGCTCCTCATTTGGGTTTAAATCCTTTAGTTATGCATGCATCTGCAAAAATAAAACATATGAACTTATCTAAATATAACCTTAACAAGAAAATAGCTAAATTTAATGGTGATAAATTAACTATTTTATCTAATCCATTATTAAAACTAAATCCCTCTTCATCTTTATTTGATGGTGATGGGGTTGTTTCCAAAAAAATAAAACTAATTGATAATGGTGTGTTTAATAATTATTTTTCTAATAAACAATATGCAGATTATTTAAAAATTAAAGCAACAGGTGCTCTTGGTAGTATAGAAGTAAGTAAAGGTAAAAAATTAGCTAAAGCATTTTATGTATCTGGGCTAGAAATTGTATCATTTTCTAGTTTTTCTCCAAATAGTATTTCTGGAGATTTTTCAGCTGAGATTAGGTTAGGTTATGTTGTTAAAAAAGATAAATCAGGAAAAATAACAAAAAAACCATTTAAAGGTGGAATGTTTACAGGAAATATATTTGATTTAATTGAAGAGATGTATTTATCCAAGGAGATAAAAGAAACAAATGGTTACAAAGGTCCTAAGCTAGTAATGTTTAAAAATGCCATTGTTTCAGGTATGGAATAAAAACAAATTCATGAAAAAATATTGACAAAACAAAAATAAAATAAAAACAAATAAGTGGATTCAGAAAAAAGGATGAAAACAAAATGAGATTATTATTATATAATGTGTGCTATTGTATGGGTGTTGGTGATGGTTACAAAGATTATGTTATATGTAATAAAAATATTGCTCTTGATCCAAAGGCACTGAATAAAATTGCTAATTTTATTAAAAAACAATCACCACATGTAGTTGGGCTTGTTGAAGTTGATACCGGGTCAATAAGATCACAACGTATAGATCAAGCAGAATATATTAAAGAAAAGCTTAAGTTTAACTCAATTGCAAGCTTTTGTAAGTATGGTAAAAAATCAAGAATAAGTAAATTACCTTATTTTAGGCATTTAGCAAATTCAATTTTATCAAAAAGTGAATTTACAAAAGTAACAGAACATGATTTTAAAACTGGAAAGAAAAAATTAGTTATTGAAGTTGAGGTAGATAATAAACTTGCTATATATCTTGTACATTTATCTTTAGGAAAAAAAGCAAGAACTAATCAAATTAAAGAGCTAGCTAAGATAGTTTCAAAAAATAATAAACCTAAAATCGTATTGGGTGATTTTAATACATTTAAGGGAGATGACGAGTTAGTTAATTTTATGAAAAAAACAAATATGGGTCTTGTAAAACATGATTTAGAAACTTTTCCATCATGGAAACCAAATAGATGTTTAGATCACATATTGCACTCAGAAAGTATTAAAATTAATAAAACATCAGCACCCAAGGTTAAGTTTTCAGATCATTTGCCAATTATAGTTGATTTTAGTGTTAAGAAATAAATAATAAGAAAAAATGAAATACACATTAATTATAAATCCTAAATCAGGAAAAGGAAAAATTAAAGAAACTCTTAAAACAATTAGGAGAAAATTAAGATATTATGAGCTGGAAATAAAAATCACTGAAAAACAAGGGGATGCTGTTATATTTGCAAGGAAAGCAAGAACTGATGTTGTTATTGCAGCTGGTGGCGATGGAACAATAAACGAAGTAATAAATGGATTAATGCAAAAAAGGTTTTCAAAACCAAGGCTGGGTGTATTACCACTAGGCACCTCTAATATGGTTGCTAGATCCTTGGGCATTCCAAAGAATCTAAAAAAGGCAATTGATGTTATATTGTATAATAGAAGGAAAGATTTTGATGTTGGTAAAGTTAATGATAGGTATTTTGCAATTGCTTGTGGTATTGGTATAGATGCACATGCATACAAGAATGTTGAGCCAAAAATAAAAAAAATGTTTGGTGAGATTGCATATCCAATTTCTTTTTTTAAGACTGTTTTTAATTATAATGCTGAATTATTGACTGTAAAAGCTAATGGTAAAATTTACAATGGTTATTATGTGTTGGTATGTAATATTGCAAAATTTAAGAATTTATTGCAGATTGTTCCAGATTCAAGAGATGATGATGGTTTATTTGATGTCATAATTTTAAAAAAGAGAAACTTTCCTGATTTGTTAAGATATGTTTTTGGACTAGCAACAAAACAAGTACATAAATTTAAAGATGTGGATTCAATAAAAACAAAAAAGTTAGAAGTTATATCTTCAAATGGTGTTATTGCACATGCTGATGCTGAAATTATTGGAACCACACCTATAAAATTAAAAATTTATGAAAAAGAATTAGAAATTATTTGTTGATTTTTTATTAATTTATCTTCTATAATCTTTGTTGTTTTAAATTACTCTTATAAAATTAAAGAATTATTTTTTAAGCTTTTTTTCTTTAGTATATTTTTCATGTACGGGGTGGTCAGAATCTTCATTAACTTCTATATGGTCTTCAAAATCTTTCTTAATTTTCTTTTTTAATTTTTCAATTTCATCCATTTTATCAATCTATTGCTGCTTTTCTTCCTCTACAACTTCTTCAACAGCTTTATCTTCACCAATGATTTTTGCAGCACTAACTGTTTTATCTCCAGCACCTAATCTCATTAATCTAACTCCTTGTGTGTTTCTACCAATTGTTGAAATTAAATTACATCTTGTTCTAATGATAATGCCTTTCTGGCTAATTAACATAATTTCATCATCACTTGTAACACTTCTTGTACTTATGACTTTACCATTTCTTTCACTACATATAATATTAATTACTCCTGATCCTCCTCTATTAATTAATCTATAATCAGAAATTAATGTTCTTTTACCATAACCATTTTCAGTAATTGTAAGCAAAGTTTTAGCATCATTAGCAATAACAGCTCCAATTACTGTATCATCACCTTTTAATCTTATTCCTATTACTCCTTTAGATGCTCTACCCATTGGTCTTACATCTTTTTCATTAAATTTAACTGCTTGGCCGTTTCTAGAAGCAATCATTACTTGTTTGTTTCCATCTGTCATTAAAACATTAACTAGCTCATCATCTTTTTCAAGATTAATTGCTCTTATGCCACCTTGTCTTGGTCTTGAAAATGCTGCTAAGTTTGTTTTTTTAATAATTCCTTTTTTGGTTGCCATAACTAAAAAATGTGTACTATCAAACTTTTTAACCGGCATAAATGCAGTTACTTTATTATCTTTACCAATATCAACTAAGTTAATAACTGCTTTACCTTTTGCTTGTCTTGAGCCTTCTGGAATTCTAAATACTTTAACCCAATGAACTTGGCCCTTGTCGGTGAATAATAATAAATAATCATGTGTGTTTGCAATAAATAGTTCTTCAACAAAGTCTTCTTCTTTAGTTGTGGCAGCGATTATTCCTCTGCCTCCCCTTCCTTGAGATTTGTAAATAGATACTGGTATTCTTTTAATATAACCTGCATGACTAATAGTAACTACCATGTCTTCTTCTTCAATTAAATCTTCTATTTCAAAATCTTCTTCTTCAACATCATTAATATCTGTTCTTCTTTCATCTTTATATTTTTCACTTACTTCTACAAGTTCATTTTTAATAATATCTTTAATTCTTTCTTCATTAGCAAGAATGTCTTTTAAATCTTTAATTTTTTCCATTAATTCAATTAATTCTTGCATAATTTTTTCAGTTTCTAATGATGTTAATTTTTGTAATCTCATTTCTAAGATTGCTTGTGCTTGAATATCTGTTAGTTTAAATGTAGTGGTTAATTCAGTTTTTGCTACTGCTACATTGTCTGCTCCCTTTATTATTTTTATAGCCTGATCAATATTTTCTAAAGCTATTTTGAGGCCTTCTAAAATATGTGCTTTTTCCTCTGCTTTTTTTAATTCAAATTGTGTTCTTCTAATAACAACATTTTTTCTATGTGCAACAAAATTTTCTAGGACTTCTTTTAAATTTAAAACTCTAGGTTCATTGTCTACTAATGCTAACATGTTAATACCAAATGTTGTTTGTAATCTTGAATGTTTATGGAGTTGATTTAGAACTATCTCATTGTTTGCATCTCTTTTTAATTCAATAACAACTCTCATTCCTCTTTTATCACTTTCATCCCTCATATCACTAATTCCTTCAACAATTTTGTTTTTAACTAAATTTGCCATTTGTTCAATTAACATTGATTTATTAACCATATATGGGATTTCATCTATAATGATACGTTCTCTTTCTTTGTGTTTTTCTACATGTGATTTTGCTCTGACAATTACTTTTCCTCTTCCTGTTCCATATGCATAACTTATTCCCTGTCTTCCACAAATAGTTCCACCAGTTGGAAAATCCGGACCTTTGACAATTTCCATTAGTTCCTTGATTGAAGTTTCAGGATTATCAACTAATTTAATTGAAGCATCACATACTTCTTGCATATTGTGTGGCGGGATATTAGTTGCCATACCAACAGCAATTCCAGAACTCCCATTAATAAGTAAATTTGGTACTTTACATGGCAAGACAGTTGGTTCTTTTAAGCTGCCATCAAAATTATCAGTAAAATTAACTGTTTCTTTATCAATGTCTTGTAATATTTCAGATGATATTTTTTTAAGACGTGCTTCTGTATATCTCATAGCTGCTGCTCTATCCCCATCAATACTTCCCCAGTTACCATGCCCATCAATTAATGGATATCTTAATGAAAAACTTTGAGCCATTCTTACCATTGAATCATAAACAGCTTGGTCACCATGTGGGTGATATTTACCTAAACATTCACCAACAATTCTAGCTGATTTTTTGAATGGTTTATTATATAACATTCCCATGTCATTCATTGCAAACAGAATTCTTCTATGTACTGGTTTTAAACCATCTCTAACATCAGGCAATGCCCTACCAACAATAACACTCATTGCATAGTCTATATATGACTCCTTCATTTCATCTTCAATAACTATTGGAATTACTCCTTTTTCATGAACTGGTTCTTCTTGATTTTCATTAGGATTTTGAGGGTTATTTTCTTGGTTTTCAGAACTATTTTTAGTAATTTCTGTGTTTTCTTCAATGTTATTTTTCTCGTCGGTATTATTAGGGTCTTCCATGGCTAAAATGAATGTGTGTTTATTTATATATGTTTCGCTTAAAACACACTAAAAATCAAGAGAATTTAATGCTAACACAAGTAATCTTTGACCTTAATTGAATGCCCGCAATAAACACACTTTTTCATGCTTGTTTTAGAAATCTTTTTTAGTGGCATATAGTTCATTTTATTACCACATTTTTTACATTTAACTTTATATGTCTTCATTATTAACCTCTTTTTCTAATTCCGTTAATTCAGTTTCTTCTTCAATCATTGGTTGTTCAATTTCATTATTCTCATCTTCAGGATTTTGTATGATTTCTATCTCATCTTGATTATTATCTTCTAATTTTGGCTCTTCAATATCAACTGCTTCTTGTTTTACTTCTTGAATTTGAGTATCTAATTCAATGTTTGTATTATTATTTTCTATTTCAGTTGAATTATCTGCTTCCTCTTCTTGATCCACTTTACCACTATCTTCAACTTTTTTGTTTTCATCTTCTAGATTTTCTTCAGGATTATCATGATCAGTTTCTTCTTTAGTTTCAGTTTCGCTGGAACTTTGTTGAGCTTCCTCAACTTTATTTTCTCCTTCTTCAAAATCACTCATCTGTTTTTGATCAATAACTTCTTCTTTTATGTCTTTAAACAATGCTTTTAATGAATCATCATTTCTAACATCAAAATAATCAAAGAATTTTTGAGTTAATTTTAATAAATAAGTTCTACCATATCTCTCCTTAACGACAAAACCCATGTCCATTAATTCTTTTACATGGTCATAAGCTTTATTTGTTCTAATTTTAATAACATCACTTTGAAGCATTGGTTGTTTCCATGCAATAACAGCTAATGTTTCCATCATTGTTTTGCTTAATTCTGTATGTGTATTAATTTCCCTTACTAAATTTATATATTGTTCTTGTACATTTAATTTCCAACTTGTTCCTTCTTCAACAAGCATAACTGGGCTATTTCTGTTCTCATGTTCTTTTTTTAGTTCAATTAATTTTTCTTTGATAATAACTCTATCTCTAACTTTAACTAATCTAGCAAGCTCGTCTATATCCATCTTTCTGCCAGATGCAAATAATAATGCTTCAATCTTATTCTTTAATTCCATATTATGTCTAAAAATCGAATAAATTAATATACTTTTCGTTTTCGAGCCATTGGACAATTATTTAATAGATTTATACTAGGATTCATTGTTTTTTTCTGAGTTGTCGATTGGCTCATATGGTTTGAAGTGCTTAAATCTTAGTGTTTTAGGGGTTTTATTGCTTAGCACTGGACATGTTGTTGTGAGGTTTATAAACTTTCAAGCTTTAATACTATTTGTTGGTTGTTTAGCGCTGAACATCAACGCTCCCTTCCCTGAGACCCTGGCTGTCTATAATTAAGGGGAAGTTGAAATAAAATGCGATAAGCAAAGGAGTATGAATAAAATGGAAAATAAAAACACAAGTACAGGCAATATGCCTGTTAAAAGAATTAGTGCAGGAGCTATATCTGTAAGTATTTGGCAAAATAGTGGTGAGAAAGATGGTAGACAATATGAATTCTCTTCAATGTCTATTGATCGGGCATATAAAGATAAAGAAGGAGCTTGGCAACATACTAGTCAATTAAGAACTGCTGATCTTCCTAAGGCTGTTGTTGTGCTTTCTAAGGCTTATGAATTTTTAATATTGAAAGAAAAAGCTACAGCACAATAATTAATTTTATGTTCGTCGTCGGGAATAGGCATTAGATCCCTTTTGGTTGAGGCTAAATATGCCGTAAAATTCCCGGCACTTATGTATATTTTTCAATTTTTTTATTTTTATTTTTAAATTGTTTCAATTGAATACGTAATATTTTCAACTTTAATGAAAATGTTACGGGAAATGTTCAAATAAACATTTTAAGGGGTTGTGCCTATTGATTTTTAGGAATTGGCCAACTTCCAAATATGAAACTTGCTAAACATGTTTCAGAGATTGTTTAATCAGGCTGTAAAAAGGATGATTTAACAATAAAGTATATAATAAACGAGGTGTTACCTATGTTAGCTAAGAAAATGGAAGAAGATATGGTTGGAAAAGAGGCTCTAGAGGAGCAAAAAGAAGAATCTAAAGAAGAAAAGTTAGATGAAGTAAAAGAACAATTAGATGAAGTAGAAGTAAAAGAAGAAAAACAAACTAAATCTAAACAAATTACTAAAATCGAAGATTTACCTGGGGTTGGTGCTGCTACTGCTGAAAAACTAATGTTATGTGGTTTTGATACTTTAATGGCTATTGCTGTTGCTACACCTGGTGAATTAGTAAATTCTTCTGGTGTTACAGAAAGTGTTGCTAGGAAACTAATTAATGTTAGTAGAGATGCAATGGATATGGGATTTGAATCAGGAGATGAACTTCTAAAAAAAAGAGCACTGATAACAAAAATCAATACTAACTGCGATGGTTTTAATGAAATTTTAGGTGGTGGTGTTGAAACTGGCGCAATTACAGAATGTTTTGGTCAGTATGGAAGTGGTAAAACACAAATTGGTCATCAACTTGCTGTAAATGTACAAAGTTATGGTGAGGATGCATGTGCTGTTTATATTGATACAGAAAATACTTTTAGACCAGAAAGAATTAAACAATTTGCAGAAGGTGCTGGTCTTGATCCTGATAAGGTATTAAAAAATGTTTTAGTTGCTAGGGCTTATAATTCTGACCATCAGATGTTGTTAGCTGAACAAGTTGATGAACTAATAACTAAAAAAGGCAAAAATGTTAAGTTACTTGTTGTTGATTCATTAACTGCTCATTTTAGGGCTGAGTTTGTTGGTCGTGGTACATTAGCAGAAAGACAACAAAAATTAAATAAACATATGCATGTCTTGGCAAGAGTTGCAGATGTGCATAACTTGGCAGTTTATGTAACTAATCAAGTCATGTCTAAGCCTGATCAATTCTTTGGAGATCCAACAGAAGCAATTGGTGGACACATTGTTGCTCACAATTCTACATTTAGAATTTATTTACGTAAGGGTAAAAAAGGCAGCAGGGTTGCTAAACTTGTAGATGCACCTGCTTTACCAGATGCTGAATGTACTTTCTGGGTTAAAGAAGAAGGAATTAGTGACAACTGATTTTTCTTTTTTTCTTATTTTTTATATTGATTACTTTAATATTTTCTTCAATATCTTTTCTTCATCCAAATTCTTTAATCCTATTTTTCTGAAGAAAATACAAATATTCTTAACATCTCTAATTAATAATTCTTTTGCATTTGGTGTTTTTATGTCTGCTGTTTGAGAAAAATCAATAAACACTGGACTTTCATTGTAATTTAATATGTTGAAATGACTTAAATCACCATGTACTAATCTTGCTTTTTTCCACATCAAATGCATGTATTCAATTATTTTGTTAAGGAACTTTGTTTTGTTTTTTGGAATATGGTTTTTTAATTGCAGGGCAATATAATCATCCCCAATATACTCTATCACTAAAATATTATCGACTGAGGTATGTACTAATGGGACTCTAACACCTACTTCTCTTGCTTTTAATAAATTTCTATGTTCTCTTTGCGTCCATGCAAAAATTACTTTTCTTCTTTGTTTTTTCATTCCACTATAACGTGGATCTTGTCTAATATAACTATACATCTGGTTAAAATTGCATGTTTCTAATCTGTATATTTTAATAATTATTCTTTTTTTGTCTTTAGTTATTGCTGAAAATATATTTGCTTCTTTGCCTACTGAAATTGGACTTTCTAATTCTTCAAAATAACCCTGGCTTTTTAGTTTGAAAAGATTTCTATTTGTGAAATTATCAAATACATTCCCCCATACTTTCCATTCTTCTTTTCTTGCTTTTTTAGCCATGGTTGTAGGAATAGTTTGTGGTGTTTAAATGGTTTCTTGTCACACCAATACTATGACTACTCTAAAATGACAAAATTTATATAAAACCTCTATCTTTAAATACTCATTAGTCTTTAGTAAAGATTAGTCAATTGTATGCAAATTGGTCCTCTTACGAGCAGAAACATTTGTTTCAGCTGTGAATTGGAGCCACTCTTGCGTATAGCAGCCCGACACGAGAGTACTTGACGGAGCTTACGGCAAAGCCAAGCTATGAACTTGGGAGTTAGTGAATCGGGCAACAAACCCTTATTTGGGTTAAACAAGGTCAAATTACGCTTATACAGGCTTAGAACAAGCTAATCACAATTCATTTCATCATTTATTTTAAGATGGGGAACTCAAAGTAGGGAGTGGAATTAGTAAAGATACTCCTATAATTAGTTTGTTCTAGAGCACATTATTATAATAAAACAAAATAGGAAGAGCAAAATGTACAGAAATTATATTCATTATTTCACTTATCAAAGTTGTATCAGAAGCAAGGAAATTAGTACTGGTATAGATAATAGAAATATGGTGCTCTTTCTGTAAATTGGAGGTTTGGTATACATGGGGAAAATAAGCCCAGTAAGTGCAAAATATATTGTTCACGCTAGTATTAATATTGGTGGAGTAGTTGATAGACCTGATGTAATTGGTGCAATTTTTGGTCAAACAGAAGGTTTATTAGGAGCTGATCTAGAACTTAGAGAGCTGCAAAGAAGTGGTAGAATTGGAAGAATTGAAGTTAATGTTGAAACTAAAACAGGTAAAACTGTTGGAACTATTATAATTCCTTCTAGTTTAGATAAAGCAGAAACAGCAATTGTTGGTGCTGCTTTAGAAGTTATTCAAAGAATTGGACCTTGCAATGCTAAAATCATAGTAGGAAAAATTGAAGATGTTAGAGTTAGCAAAAGACAATTTGTAATTGAAAGAGCTAAAGAATTATTAAGGGATTTAATGGAAACTTCAATGCCAGATAGTCAGGAATTAGCTGATGAAGTTGCTTATTCAGTTAGAGTAATGGAAATTACTGAATTTGGCAATGACAGATTACCAGCTGGACCTGGAGTTGAAGACTCTGATGAAATAATGATTGTAGAAGGTAGAGCAGATGTTCTTAATTTGTTAAAACACGGCTTTAAGAATGCAATTGCTATTAATGGAACTTCTGTTCCTGAATCAATTATTGAGTTAACTAAGAAGAAAATAGTAACTGTATTTGTTGATGGAGATAGGGGAGGAGACCTAATCATTAAAGAGTTAACTGGTAGAGCAGAAATTGATTTTGTTACAAAAGCACCTGATGGTAAAGAAGTAGAAGAACTAACTAAAAAAGAACTTCATAAAGCAATTAGAAGTAAAGTTAGTCCTGAACAAGCAAAGGTTGATGTTAATAGGTCAAGTAGAAATAGTAGTGATTCAAGAAATGATAGAGTTGATAGAAGACCTACACAAAGACCACCACAAAGATCACAACCAACATATCAGAAATCTTCTGCACCAACACAAGCTAGAAAACCTGTTTCAGTTGCAAAAGCAACACCAGATGAAAAGAAAAAGTTTAGCAAATTGTTAGAAGATTTAATTGGAACAAGAGGCGCTTACATCTTAGATGATAAGTTAAATATTCTTGGGAAAGTTCCATTAAGTGAATTAACAACCACAATCAAAAGTTTAAGTTCTGGTATTTATGCAGTTGTATTTGATGGGGAAATGGATAATGATATTTTATCAATTGCTGATAAATCAGGAGTTAAATTTGCAGTTGCAATGGGAAGTAAAGTTAAACAAAGTGGTTCAGTTTGTGTTTTAACTGTAGATGACTTTTAATTAAGTTATTTTTTTATTATTTTTTATTCTTTTTTTAATGGTTTTTTGAATCTCTTTTATTAATTTTCCATAAGTTTTATAAAACCTTATTATATCTCTCTTATTGGGTGTTATTATGATTAAGAATCAATTAAAAACATTTATCTTGTTAGCATGTTTAACAGCATTATTATTGTTTGTTGGACAAATTGCTGGTGGCTACACAGGACTAATTTTTGCAGGAGTTTTTGTAGTAATAATGAATCTTGTTACATATTTTTATTCTCATAAACTTGTATTAATGATGTATAAAGCTAAAGAAGCTAAAGAAAAAGAATATCCTGATTTATATAAAAGTGTAAGGGAAGTTGCTCATCTAGCTGGAATACCAATGCCTAAAGTTTATGTTATTCCATCTTCAAGTCCTAATGCCTTTGCAACTGGTAGAAATCCAGAACATGCAGCTGTTGCATGTACACAAGGTATAATAGATTTACTAAGCAAAGATGAATTAAAAGGAGTGATTGCTCATGAAATTAGTCATATTAAAAATCGTGATATATTAATTCAAACTGTTGCTGCTACAATTGCAGGTGTTATTTCATATGTTGCAATGATGGCAAGATTTTCTGCAATATTTGGTGGGTTTGGTGGTAGAAGCAGAGATGGTGGAAATTTAATTAGTCTACTTGTTTTAGCAATAATTACACCACTAATTGCAATGCTTATTCAATTAGCTATTTCAAGAAGTAGAGAATATCTTGCAGATGAAAGTGCAGCTAAACTATTACATAATCCTTATGGTCTAGCAAATGCATTAGAAAAACTAGAAACTGGAATAAAACATAATCCAATGAAGTTAGGTAATCCATCAACATCATCATTATTTATTGCAAATCCTTTTAAAAGTGGTATGATGATGAGCTTATTAAGTACACATCCACCAATGAAAGAAAGAATTAGTAAACTAAAAGGAATGGGCTTTTAATTCCCCACAAATTCTTTTTTTTAACATCTACATACGGAAATTTCTATTTCTACTTGTTTTTCCGGGAAATCTTTTGGTTTTCTTGAAAGATTTTCAATAAATAATTCTTCTTTAAATACTGTTTCCGAGAATTTGTTTTTTTAATTTCTTTCGTCGGAAATCTTCTAAAAAAACCTCAATTAAGTATTTTAAAAAGTTATGTCTACTAATTGTTTAGTTTTGAAAAAACAAAAAAGGTGATAAGATGAAAAAGTTTATTTGTATTTGGGCGATATTAGGTTTTTTTAGTTGTATATTAACATTTTCTGCAGTAGCTATAGATAATGTCATTATAAATCAAGTATATGTTGATGCAATTGATACTGAAGCAGGAGGAGAAGCAATTGAATTATACAATCCAACTTTTCAAGAAATAGATATTAGTGGTTATACAATTAGAACTGAAAGCAGTAATAGTGATGTTACTCTACCTGATAACTCTATAATTAATGCATCTGGTTATTACTTAATTGCAGACAATGGGTGGGCAATATTAAAAGATAATATGTCATGGCCAAATGCTGATCATGAAGAAGCTGTTACTATGTATAATACTAATTCAGGAATTGCTTTAGTTAATATTAATGATGAAATATTAGATGCAGTTGGTTGGGGTAAAATAACAGAGATTGAACCGGGCTTATATGAATCTATACCCGTAATTAATCCAAATACTGGATTTGTTCTCTTAAGAAATAATTTCCAAGACACAGGTAATAATTCAAATGATTTTGTCATTTCACAACCAAACTTTCATAACTCTTCTTCTATTTTTGAAGCTGATGATGATGGACCAATTAATGATTCCGGAAATGAAGGGGATGGTGAGGATGAAAATGATGGCAATACTACTTCTGATTATATTGAATTACCAATCATCATTAATCTCACTAACTCTCTTCCTTCAATTCTTAGTTATAATTTAACTATCGATGATAGTGAAGATTTAGGTTATCAATTAATACCTCTACCAGGTCAACAAAAGCAAATTCCAATAAATGTTTTAGTTGGTGATAATGATGGTGGGGATGATATTGATAATGTTGAATTATTAATTACTTCTTCTGATTTTGTTCAAGAAGTTATATTAGAAAAAGTAGTGAATAATACTATTTCTTCTTTGTTTTCAGGAAATATATCAATGAAATATTATGATGATCCTGGTAATTATAATATCTTAATAACAGCAACTGACCAAAATAATGAAAATATTGAACTAAATTTTGGTTATGAATATTTAAGTTTAATTGCATTTGATTTAGATACCGAAATATTAGTGTTTAATGCTAAAAACAAAGAAACTGCTGAAATAATTGGTGATGATGATTTTAATTCATTAAGTAATCCAACTATTAAAAATCTTGGTAATACTGAACTAAATCTTGGAGTTTATAGTGGCAATTTAGCAATTAATGATAATCTATTGCAATATAAATTTGCCCAAGATTATTATAATGTAAGTTCAGATGTTCAAGTTTCTGAAGAGATGTTAGGTCATGGTATGAATGAAACACTTAGTTTAGGATTTAAGCTAATCTTAGAAAAATATCTTAAACCGGATGCATATTTATCTAGTTTAAATATTATAGGTGTTGTATCATGAGAAAACTAATTTATTTTTTTGTTTTTTTTATTTGTTCTATCTTGGTATTATTAGTCAGTATTAATGTGGTGTTAGCAACAAGTATTGGTGTAAGTCCTGCAAAAATATTTTTAGAAAATGAATCAGTTAATAAATCAATTACTATTATTAATATTAACAATAAAACATTAAATTTTGAATTAAAAAGTAATGAGGCTCTATTAAGTTTTATCCCATCACATGGTAAATTAAAGAAAAACACCAATTCCAAAATAACAGTTATTATTAATCCCAATATTGATATTCAACAAGGTAACTATGATGAATTAATAATTGTCTCTGTATTTAATAAAGGGAATTTAAAAAATAGTGTGGGTATTAAAGCCATGGTTAATATTACTAAAAATATTTCTAGTGTTGATTATTATTTTGTTAATGGGGGTTTAGAAGATAATTATAACAATAATTCTCTTAGTAATCAAGAAGATAATACTAATGACACAAAAGTTGGAAATTTAATTACAGGGATGGGTATTTTTTATAATGGCAAAATTAAAGGAAATGATTTTGTTAACTTAGGTATTATTGCATTATTGATTGTATTATTATATTTATTTATTAGAGAGAAGAAAAAAGATTAAAAAAATTTACAGACCAATAAGATTTGCAAGGTTATGGCCAATGACTTCACCACTTTCAGCATTAATTTTAATATTCAATGTCTTAAATGCAGCAGTTATGAATGTGATATTATATACTTGTCCTTCCTCAACTAAATCTTGTATAACTACAATTTCTTTATTTGTTAACTCATGTGGGTAATGTTCTTTTTTTACTTCATTTGCTTTTTTAATTGCATCATCATAATCTAATTTAATTTTTTCCAATACTAATGGTTTAATGGCATGTTCTTTCTCTTGAAAAGGTGATTCTTCTTTAATGCTAATTGTTTCGCCTAAATCAAATGTTGTTACTTTTTTAGTTTTTTCAGAATAATAACCTACTTGGTGGTTAACACCAGTCATATGGAATATATGGACTAAGTATGCTTCTTCATGTTGTTTTTTAAATTCTTTAAATTCATTAGTATTTTCTACTTTTTTTATAATTTCTTTAAATTCCATCTCTTCATCACCTGTGTTTTTATGCCCATTAATTATTAACTGATTTTATAAATTAAAAACTATACACTGCTTTTTCATCTATTTCTTTTAATAATTCAATTGTATTTATTAAATCTTTATAAAATTTATCAGAAAAATGCAATGCAATTTCTTGTGCAGTGTCAGCATCTAATGAACTTCCTTTTTCCCAACCAAGTTTTCTAGCTTTTTTAATTATTTGTGTAGAAACAGTATTATCTTCTTCATACATTTTAATTAATGGCTTAATTGATTTTTGATAACTTTTGTTAGTGAATTTTTTAGCCATCCTTAAGAATCTTTTAACATAATTATTCAAATGCTTGTTTTCAAGACCTTCGTATGCACTAAAATATTGAAGTTTGTTTCTAACAAATGTGTGTGGGGGAATATACATTCTATTATCTTCAATCTTAAATGGTTCTTTAATTCCAATATCTGCTGGTTCAACTTCTAAAAAATCTCTATGGATTTTCATTAAACAAAATTTTAATAATACAGATATGGCAATAATATTACTTGGATAATTCATATCCATACCTCTTTGTTCTAATGTACCATGGTTGTTTACTTTTACTGGCCCCCAATTAACATCTAATTTACTTTTATAAATCTCATCAAATTTTGCATCCTTATTATGTTTTTTTAGAATACGCATCCATCGCTGTACTTTTTTATTTAAAGATTCAATTAAGTCCATCTCTGTTTGTTTGTATGGTGGTAGCCCTCCTATTTGTTGCAAATTAGCATAAACTCCATCCATATACTTTAATTTTTTCCCGCCTCTATAAATTGGTAATCTTGTGTCCATTGCAAAATGTTCAGATTGGTAAAAAGGAGATGACTGCATTATACAAGTTAAAGCAGGGTCAGCTGCAATTTCAAAATTATA
This sequence comes from Candidatus Woesearchaeota archaeon, assembly GCA_018657385.1. Classification (GTDB taxonomy): domain Archaea; phylum Nanobdellota; class Nanobdellia; order Woesearchaeales; family DSVV01; genus JABHXF01. The sequence continues at coordinate 64,178 of JABHXF010000048.1, forward strand.
ACTTCCCATGAATGATCTTTTAATTTTTCCATCAAATGTTACTCTAATAAATTTTGTTAATGGATTATACATGCCTCTTGGAAGAGAATAATGGTGGTGAAAACCAACACATCTACCTGCTGCCATAAAACGTTCTTCTCCAAAAATCTTTTTTTTCATTAAATAGTTTATATTATCACGCATATCTGGATCAAAACTACCTGGATAAGTACCAAAACAATGTAACTGCATATCTTTTTTTGAAGCAACATCATATAATGTTTCTGCATGTTTAAGAATATCTAATGCTGTATTAAATATTTTAACAGATGGATAACATCCAAGTTCCACCATATTTTTTCCACACTCCCTAACAATGTTTGTTTCAGGTTCTTTTTTTTTAACTGCTTGAATAACTTCATCTGCTCTATTAACTACTTCACCCTTGTTATTTAATAACATGAATTCCATTTCAAGACCAACCATTGATCTTTTTAATGGTCTTTTTTTAATTATGGTTTTTTTGGCTAATGAGTTTAATATTGTCATTTTCCCCCTCAGGTATTTCTTTTTTCTCTTCTTTTTCTTCTTCAATGTTTTCAATTTTTAACATTTGAATCATATCATTAGATATTGTTTCTACTTTTTTCTTTAATAATGTGAGTTCATCAGGTTTCATATAAATCTTTTTATTTACTTCCATTGAAAGTATGAAAACATCAGGAAATTTGCATGATAAAAAATTTAAAATATAACCACCTTTGTATGGGTCATTAATTCTAATATCAGTATAACCTAATTTTTTAAGTCTTTGTCTAAATGCATTAACAATCGGCATATAAAATCCAGGGACATATTTAGTGCCAAAACTTAAATTTGGTCTGTTGTCTTTATCTCTCATTGCATGTCCATCAAAAATTATATTAAATCTATAAGTATTTATTAGCCTTGATAAAACATAATAAAAATGTCTGTATGAATCTAAAATAATATCTTTTTGTTTTTCATTAAGTTCTTGTTTCCATACTTTTCTTAACATTTTTTCTTGATTGTTTGCATAGATAGCTTTTGCATAGCTTCTATTGAAATCACACATGAATCTAGATTGTTTACAATCAATCCATATGCCACCTTCTTCCAATACGATTTTTGAATATAACATTCCAGAACCAAGATCCTCTTCTTTCAATCTTTTTTTATCACTTATATGCATATTTTTCTTAATCTCTTTATCAACCCATACCCCATTGTGGACAGTTAGTAACAATGTATTAAACTGATTTTTTTTGTAATTATTGTAAATTATAACTCCTTTATGGGTTAATGTAACATTTACTTGTTTATATTTTGGGTAAAGTTCTTCAATGTCTTTTTTAATTAATTCATATAGTTGTCTTTCTTCAAAGAATTTCTTAAACCATAACATATTTCTAGATTTATAAAAATGTTCAATATCTCCGTCTAAAACATCACCTATTAATTTATAATCACCTAATTGAGAAAGGAAATTAAGGTGTGGGTTTTCACCCATATTTTGCCATATTTTATCTATTTGTCTGAATAAGAAAAATCTATCACCTAATGTTAATTTCTTTTTTGAAAACACTAAAATGTTATAAAATAGCTTAAGATGGTTTTTTATGAGTTTTTTCATACTCTTTTTAATTAACTAACCATTTATATTTTTTGTTGTATAAACAAGAATATAATTGAAGGAATTGGGAATTTTTTTAAATGCTAGCTGGATTCTTTACTATATGGCAATGAATGAATCTAAAGCTGAAGATCTACAAAATCAAGAAATAAGAGTTAGAGAACAGCTTGAAAAACAACAATATGGGCTAGTTGGTAAGCATAGTAGTTGTAAAATTTGTACTTATACTAAAAGATCTATTAAAAATGAAGATGTTTGTTATAAAGAGCAGTTTTATGGAATAAGATGTCATCTTTGTTGCCAGATGACACCAATTATGGTTTGTAATAATCGTTGTGTAATATGTTGGAGAGATACTTCTGCTCATACTTCTATTAAAATTGATGGTGAAGTAGATGATCCTAAATTAATTATTGATGGTTGTATTAAAGCACAAAAAAAACTGTTGAGTGGATTAGGTGGTTATGATGGAACAAACATGGATAAATTAAAAGAAGCAGCTTTACCTAAACATTTTGCAATTTCTTTAACAGGAGAACCAACACTTTATCCCAAATTAGGTGAGCTAATTAAAGAAATTCATGGTACTGGAGCAACATCATTTTTAGTTACAAATGGTTTGCAACCTGAAGTTTTAGAAAGGTTGGAAAAAGAAGAAGCTTTACCAACACAACTTTATGTTTCAGTTGATGCTCCTAATGAAGAATTATTTAAGAAAATTGATAATCCCTTATTAAAAGATGGTTGGCAAAGATTGCAAAAAACATTATCTTTATTACCAAGATGGAGAGAAAAAGCAAGAACTTCATTAAGATTTACAATAATTAAAGGAATGAATGATATCTTACCTGAACAATGGGCAGAAATAATTAAATTAGCACAACCCTTATTTGTAGAAGTTAAATCATATATGGCTGTTGGTTATTCTAGGGAAAGATTAGGAATGGATTATATGCCAAGACATCATGAAGTAGTTGAATTTTCTAAAAAGATTTGTGAATTTAGTGGTGATGATGAAAAGTCAAGATATAAAATCATTGATGAAAAAGAAGGTAGTAGGGTTGTTTTATTAATGAAAGAAGATTTTGATGGTAGGATTATGAAGTTTGATTAAAATTATAGGAATCTTTTTATATCATTCTTCCAATTGTTTATACATATGAGAAATATGAAAAAATTAATTATTTTTATATCTACTTTAATGTTAATTTCTATTATGTTTACACCTATGGTCTTCTCGAGTATTGCATTGCCACCAGGATATCATTTTTTAGAATGTAATGTGATGTATCAATTAGTGGAAGAATCAAAAGTGTTAATTGAAACAAAAAGAAATCTTGATGATGATGAAACAATTAAATCTGAACAAATTGATGAAAAATTAAAATCACTTCAACAAGCACGTTTTGATATTGGTAAGGAATTACGATCTCTTTCTGATTCTGAAAACTTAGGTTATGATTCTGCTTGTAGATATTCTAATGATATTGGGTTATGTAAGGAGTGTGTTGGATCAGTTATAAAAGATAAAAAAATAAATGAGGAAAATGCAATGGTTATATTCTTTATATCTACATTTATTTATTTGGCTTTGTTGATAAGTTCAATTTACTTTTTAATTAGATTTATTAGAAACAAAGAAACAAGGTATAGAAGATTAAAATTAATAATAGTTAGTATTGCCATTCTCCTTTTGTTAAGTTTCTTATATTTCTATATTTTTGTAGTCTCACGAATAAGGTATTAATTTAATTATAAGTGAATAAGTTTAATTGAATTAATGGCTAATTTTTTACACTTTTAAAATATTGAAACTTTTGTTTTTTCTATCTGTTTCATGATCTTTACAAAATCTTCTAATTCCAGTGTTTCTAATTCTCTAAAAGAAGCTTTACCTCTTAATTGGGGAATTATCCATTCTCTTGTTGGATTTTTTGCATCTTCATCTTTATTCCAACTATAACACCAAACATCATATGGCCTTGTTGACTTGAATGTTGTGGGGAAACCCCATGAGCTAAAATGTTCTTCTGGATTTTTTGATTTTGTCTTGTCCCAACAACCATCCCATACCATATATTCTGTATTTTTTTCTGCAAATGATATAGAATCAATAACTCTTCTAAACTCTTCTACATATTTATCTGCACCATAAGCAAATGAATTAATTGGAATTCTTAAAAATTCAGATTCATAGAATGGATGACAACACCAGTAACTATTAACTGTAAGACCAGTTGGTCTTACATTATTTTGTTCAAAAAGTTTCTTGAATAACATTAATGAAATAAATCCATTCCAATCACCAGAAGAGATGGTAATAACTTTTTTCCCTCTTTCTTTACAATATTCTATTAAATTCTCTGTTTGTTCTTGCTCCATTGAAAATTCCCAATGTGGAATTAGGTCATGTAATGCTTCATAATTGTCTTTTTCTGGGTATTGAATTAACTTAAGAAATTCTTTACGTTTTTCAGATTTCATCCAACCGTGTTTTGTTGTGTAATCTGGATCAAGTATGGAAATATTTGATTTTTTAAAACCTCTTTTTGTACCATGTGCGTTTTTTTTATGTGGCCATGAATCATGCTGATATAAAATAATTGTTTCAGCTGTATCAACCATTCTTGAATATATTTCACCAAGGTTTTTTGGTTTTATCCATACGCATAAATCATTCCAATCTGTTTCGTGACCAACTACATAAATATTTGAATCATCTGCTCCAGCTTCAACAGACTGCCTATTTTGAGAAGAAGCAATGAATTGTGATGGTAAAACTGGTGCACCAAGTGCTTTTCCGATGTAACAACAATTTTCTAACCCTGGGCCAATTACCAAAGTCTTGGAATCTCTTATACTATTCTGCTCATAAAGATTCATTATGTAATCCGCAGATGGTTGTGGATAACCTGAAAAAACTTTTGGTTGGTTATGCCATGTTTCCATTACACCTTCTGTTCTAAAATAAGTTGGAGATGCACGATGAGTGAATCCACCAATACTTTTGATAACCATAGAAAATGTTTTGTATCCAAACTCCGTCATTATAACTGGAACATCATTGACTACTCTTTCAATCATTGAGACTGTTTTTGCTGCCATTTTAACATAAAGAAGTCATCTTTAGCTTTTAAATCTTTGTAGTGTTTAAGTATAATAATTTTTCTTGCTTAACTATTAAATTTCAAATACCATACCATATGGGCCAGGATTAACAACTATTGTTTTTTTTAGTTTATCTACTGTGTGGCCTGCTTCATGTAAATGTCCACAAAAGCAATAATTTATTTGTTGTTTAATACAGAATTCTCTGACTGATTTACTACCACAATGTTCATCCATTATTTTATCACATTTGGTTTTATAAGGAGGTGCATGGCTTATTAGGATTGTTTTAAATTCTTTAATCTTATTTTTTATCTTTGGATTCTTGGTTTTTAGTTTGCTTTTTGCTTTTATTATTTCTTTTTTCTTTAATCCTCTGATTCTTTTTTCTTCCTCTTTAATTGCTTTAACAAACTTCTTACTATCTTTTTCAAATATTCTGTCTTTAAAACTAAATCCATTTGTATCATAACCATAAATCATTAATCCATTGATTTTCATAACTTTATTATTCATAAAATAAATATTCCTAAATCTCTTTGTAAGTTTTCTAACTTGGCTAGGAATTTCATGATTTCCTGTTATTAATAGTGTTTTTTTGTTTAAATAATTTATTTTCTTCATTATATCTTCAATATGACTACCAAATACTGTAATATCACCTGCTATTAGAATTAAATCTACTTTTTTAGATGTATTCTTAAGTCTTTTTAGTGCTTTTTGACTACCATGGATGTCTGATATAGCTAATATTCTCATAATCTTGTTTTAGTATAACTTCTTTAAATATTTGCTGTTTATGTATGAAATATAGGTCATAATCAATATATTTAAATATGATAAGTAATAGAATATTAAAATCATATTAAAATTATATTAAAAAAAGGTGATAACATGAAAAAAACTAATTATCAAAAACTATCATTAATTGTGGTTTCTTTTGTTTTTATAGCTTTATTATTTGGTTTAGCTATGGCAAATGATGGCTTTGTTGGTAAGGCTACATTAGCAATCCAGGGTTATAGTGTAGTTAATGTGGCTGATGAAGATTTAGATGAGTTTGAAGCTTGTTTAGAAAATGCAGGTTTTGTTTATCCTCTTTCTAAGTATCAAAATCAAGACAAATATTGTGCCTGTAAAATAAAAGGTTATGAGGGATGTGATATTTATATTGGCAACTTTGGTAAATATAAAGCAGGTTATTTACCTGATACACAACAATGTGGTGATCCTGATCTTGATAGTAGAAGAGATAATGTTTATCGTAAATATCAATATCCTGATGGTAGTACCTCAAGATTATTTGTATTTCATCAATGTGATACTCGATGTCTTCAAGAAGAAAATAATTGTCAAGAAAATCTTTGTAAAGAATCAGATGATGGTTACAATGTATATGAATTTGGTGAAGTCTCTGGACAAAATGCTGATTTTTTAGCATTTAAATCTGAAGATACATGTATAGGTAATAATCAATTAAAAGAGTATTTTTGTGATAAAAAAGGCATTCTTAAATCAAGAGTTGAGATGTGTGAAAATGGTTGTGTGTTAGGTGCATGTAGGCAAGAGCCATGTGTAGATACAGATAATGGTAAAAAACCTTTTAAGCTAGGAACAGTCACTGGATCAACAACAGGAGAATATAATGTAAAAACAGTTAACACTGATACTTGTGAAGATTCTAACACATTAAGAGAATACTTTTGTGGGCCTGGTGTTGGTTATACAAAAATTGAATGTGAAAGTGGTTGTTTAGGAGGAAGGTGTACATAATTTTTTAATTTTTTCTTCTTATTTTTTATAGATTTTATAGAATTTGTTAGATAATAATAATTATTTTATCTTGTTTTTATGGTATTCTTCTTAGATGTCTTACAATATAATTATCTTCATTTAAACTAGTTGGGTCTGTTTCTTCTTTTGATTCAGTTTTTGGTTTATCTTCACCTTGATAATTCATTACATCAGCTTTATCTTTAATCTTTCCCATAGTGGTATCCATCTCCTCTGGACTTAATTTTTTAGGCTCCCATTTAAAATCAAGCCCATCATTTGTTTTTCGAGGTAAAACATCAATAACAATATGGTCATATTTTTGTGATGAATTTTTCCCATTACAAATAATTATATTTGTTCCTTCTGCTCCCAAACCTTCAAAAATAGCAGTTGCAGCATAACTTGCAACATAGAATAATTGAGTAACAACTTTATCATCAACTTCTTCTAAAGTTAAGTTATGTTGTTTAGGAAAAACTAGTAAATGCCCAAATATTGTAGGTTCATCTGATAAAATTGCCATTACAGCTGCATCTTCATAAACTATTTTAGCTTCAATTTTTTTATTGATTATATTACATATTTTGCAGTCTGCCATTTTTTATTTTATTATTTTAGTAAATCAGAAATATCCTCCTCTTTATTATCTATTTCTTCATCTTCTTTTTTTAAAATTTCTTCTCTTAACTCATCAATATTAATCCCTTCAAATAGTTCTTTAAGTTTTGGAACTTCTTCAATCTTTTGTTTAAGTGCTTCAGGTTCTTTAATTAATAATGTTTTTAGTTTTGGATTGCCTTCTATTACTTCTAATATGTTTGGTTCATCTTCTTGTTCGTCGTCTTCTGTTTCTTTCTCATCATCATCAGTTTGATTAATATCAACTGCTTTTTGTATTGCACTAAATGCATCATTTGTCATCCCTTCTTGTTGGATTTGGTCAGGTTGAGGTGCATTAAATTCAGCATCAATACCATTAGTTATTTTCTTTCCTGTAATTGTTTCAATAATATCATCAACATCAACCTTTTCAAATAATTGTTTAAGTTGAGGATTAGAAGGAATCATTTGTTTGAATTGTGCAGGATTTTTCATAATTGCTTCTTTAAGTTGTGGGTTCATTTCAATAACTTTTAATAATTCTTCTTTACCATAGGCAACTTTTTGTTGTTGAGCCTCCTGTCCTTGCATTGGGAATCTTTTACAAACATCTCTTAACATTTTAGGTATATTATGACTTAATATTTTGAAAGCTTCATCTTCTTTGGCTTTATCAACATCAACTTTTTCATAATCAAATATAGAAATACTATCTTCTTCTTCTCTTGGGATAATATGTAACATAAAATGTTGTGATTGCTGGCCAGCTGCAGCACCATTTGCAATAAATATATTGGTTCCAAAAACTAATGCTCCATCTTTAACAGCCTTGCTTAATTGTTTGGTTTTTATAGCTAAATGTTCAAATGTTTCTGGTGGAATTAAAGGCATTATTGGATAATGTTCTTTAGGCATTACTAATATATGGCCTTTTAATGCTGGATTTATATCAAGAACTGCAATTATTAAATCATCTTCATATACTTTTTTGCTAGGTATTTCTCCTTTGATAATCTTACAAAAAGGACATTGTTCTTTTTGTGCTTCTAATGCCTTTTGCTGATCTTCTGAAAGTTGCATAATTGTATTTAATGTAACAGAATTTATATAATTTCTGGTAGTAATTTGGTTTTAAATACTTATTCAATGTGAAAACCTTTTGAATTAAATTCAAATATTTATTATATGTTTATAGTAAAGTCACAGTAAAGTTTATAAAGCCAACTGTATTTTTTATGTGGCATGATTTCAAAAGAATTACAACCAAAATTAGTAGAAAAACAAGATATTTTTCCAGATATTCTTGGACAAGATTCAATAAAACATCACCTAAAATCAACTTTAATATGTGGAAGACATGTTATTTTAGTTGGGCCACCAGGTATTGGTAAAACAACTTTAGCTAGAGATGTTGCTAATTTATTGCCAAATGTAAAAGTAAATGATTGTGGATTTAATTGTTTACCTACTAAACCATTATGTCCTTGTTGTAAGGCAGCAAAGATACATAATAAAAGTCTTAAAGCTAAAACATTAAGTTCAGCTGAGAGATTTATTAGGGTGCAAGGTAGTCCTGATTTAGCAGTAGAAGATTTAATTGGTGATATTGATCCAATAAAAGCATTAAAATTTGGACCATTATCAATAGAAGCTTTTACTCCTGGTAAGATTTTCAAAGCAAATAATGGTGTCTTGTTTTTTGATGAGTTGAACAGATGTCCTGAAAAATTACAAAATTCACTTTTACAGGTTTTAGAAGAAGGAAAAGCAACTATTGGAAGTTATGATGTTGATATTAATGTTAATTTCATTTTAATTGCAACAATGAACCCAAAAGATAGTTCTACAGAAAGATTAAGTAATGTTTTATTGGATAGATTTGATTTATTATATATGGATTATCCTGAAAAAGTAGAGATAGAAAAAAAGATAGCATATATGAAAGGTGTTGATTTGGGAATTAAATTTCCAGATGGCTTATTAGGATATTGTGTTTCATTTATTCATGAGTTGAGGGCTAATGACAATCTTGAACAAAAACCAAGTGTTAGGGCTACTCTTGGTTTATATGAAAGAGCACAAGCAAATGCAATTCTTCACAAAAGAAAAACAGTTACTTTTGGTGATATTCAAGAAGTAATTGAATCTGTTTTAGCTCATAGAATTAAATTAAAACCTTCTGTTAAATATCTTCAAGATCCAACCAAGTTTGTTAGCCAAGAGTTTGAAAATTTCAAGGTAAAAAATCCAGGTTTTTCTTCCGCTAAAGAGAAGAAAGGCGAGGTGCCTGGGTAGTAACAAGAAAAATAAACAGAAAAAAAAGAAAGTTAAGGGCCTAGAAGAATTTGAAGGAGTAGTTAAACCAAATAAAGGTAATAAGTTATTGAATTCTTTAACTCAAGGAGATAAAAAAACAGTAGAAAAGGGAAAACTGTTACAATCTTTATTAGATCAAACAATGACTAGTTTTATGCCTGATTTAATGATGGAAAAGTTTGTTAAAGATTACAAATTAGCAAAACAGATTTATGGAGAATCTTTATTGAGGTTTCTTAGTGGTTATGATCCAAATTATGTTAAAAAAAATATTAAGATTCCAGAATTTCAACGTGAATTATTAGATAAGATGAAAGAAAAAGTAAGAGATCTAAAAGCTGATGGATTAGTCAATAATCAAAATGAAATTACTGAAGGTGGATTAGAATTAGCAAGTTTAGTATTATATGTAGAAGAAATTAATAATTTAATGCCAAAAGGTATTATTGGAGATAAATTTCATAAAAAAAATCATGTTTATGGAGATAAAAATGATGTTAAAATTTTTAAAAAGTCAGATAGATATAAGGATTTAGCAATTAGAAAATCAATTAAATCTGCAATTAGGCGTGGCCACAATAAATTAATGGTAGAAGATATGAAAAGTTTTGAAAGAACATCTAAAGGAAAGATATATGTTGTGTATGCTTTAGACAGTAGTGGTAGTATGAAAGGAGAAAAAATTGCAATGTGTAAAAAAGCAGGAATTGCATTGTCATTTAAAGCAATTGAAGAAAAGGATTTAGTTGGATTAATGGTTTTTGGTAAAGAAGTAAAACAACAAGTTATGCCAACTGATGATTTTATGTTATTATTAAAGGAAATGGCAAAAATTCGTGCATGTTCTGAAACAAACTTAGCTATTACAATTCAAAAATCAATTGAAATGTTTCCTGAGACAGATGTTACTAAACATTTGATTATTCTAACAGATGCAATGCCAACTTTTGGTGATGATCCAGAAAAAGAGACATTAGAAGCAGCTAGAATTGCTGCATCTCATGAAATTACTATTTCTTTGATTGGTATTAATCTAAACCAAAAATCAGAAAAATTAGCTAAAAAAATAGTTGAGATTTCTAATGGTAGGTTATACGTTGTTAAAGACGTTAAAGAAGTTGATAAAATAGTATTAGAAGATTATTATGGTCTATAATTTTAAAAAATAATTGTGTCTGAATAAATTGGCATATACTACTTATTCCTTGCTCATTTGGTCTTTTAAGCAATTTAATAATAAAATATATAAAAGCCTTATATAATAAATAGATATATGGGTCAATTTTACTGGAAATTAAAGAGGTATCTTCATTGGACCAATGCTGAGATTAAAGATTTAGTTATTACTATCTTGGTTGTAGCTTTTATATTTGGTTATAATGATAAACAACCTTCTTTTCAAATTAGTTATTGGTTATTTAACTTTTTATTACATGTATTTATAGTAACTATTATTGTATTTTTATATGATTTGGCTCATAAAGTTGCCTCGATATTCATGAATATAAAAGCAGAATACAAAATGTGGTCAACTGGATTACTAATTGGTATGGTTGTAACTATTCTTTCAGGAGGTAAATTTTACATTATTTTGCCTGGTGGTGTTTTTTTCCATCATTTAGTTGTCCAACGTTTAGGGCATTTTAGATATGGATTAAATTATTTTACAACTGGTTTTTTAGCAGCAGCAGGTCCTTTATTTTTATTGTTATGTGCAACATTCTTTAAAACGTTAGCAATTGGTAATATTGCCCCTGTACTTTTTGATAGAATTACATTTATAGCCTTGTATTTTGCAATCTTTACAATGCTTCCATTTCCAAGACATGATGGGGCACATATGTTTTTTGCAAATAGAAATTGGTTTGTGATTATATTGTTCTTTTTAATTGGTTATATTTTTATGTATAAACTACATTTTTATTCACTAATCTTTGCAGTATTAATTGGATTAGTTGCATGGTTGGTATTCTATATAGCATTTGAAAAAGATGCATGGGTATTTGGATAATGATTAAACAAAAAAAAGCATATTGGATTGGTGGTGTATTTAATCTTCAAGAAAGATGGGCAGAAATACTTGCAATTTTTATCTTAGTAATTGGATTTTTAGTTGCATTATGGGCAAGAAGTGCAGTTGTAACCTATATGGTTATATTGTTATCTGGAATAATTAGTGGGAGAGGATTTTTAGCAAGAAAATACACACATAGGATTGCATATATCTTAATTCTTATTTTTTATTTAATTGGATTTCTTTTAGGCAGCTTTTATGGGAAAAGCAAATATATCTTGGTGTTGTTTATATTAGGTATGTGGATTGGTTATGTACTGCATGAAAGAGAAATAATTTAGTGAGATCTCTTTTTGTTTTTAAGTAATTATTCTAATTGAGAATTAAATAGAAAAAAGAAAGTAAAAAAATAAAAATAACTCTTTTCTTTTTATTATTTTGTAGGTACATATACATCTTTTAAATCAACAGATAAAAGAAATTTGTTTGTTGCTTCTTGTGCTTTTACACCAAATTTAGATGCTCCACAATAAACAAATTTAAATTTCCCTCTACTTCCAATATGTGTTGCTACAGAATTTGCTTTTTCATAATAAATTTGACCTGGTCTTATTTCAGCTTCAAAGGTTAATCTTAAAAGACCTTCTTTTAGATCAGTTCCTAAACTTATATTATATTGACCAGTAGTACAAACAGCAAGTTTTTGTCCAATATCTTCAATTAAATCAGGCAATCTCCTTAATGTTTGTTTTAATTGCCAAGCACCTTCTCTTGCTAAAACAACATTTATTCCTACGCCTTCACTATTTCCTTCATTACCATATACTCTTTGTACATTTATATCTCTTAATGAATCTATTAAACTATTATATGTGAATTCACCAAGGACATTATCTTTACCTAAAAATTCAGAGAACATGAGATATTCTCTTTTTAAAACTTTTTGTACATTTGAATCCTGTAATGTCTTGTCTGCCATTAATCTTGTAGTTAATGTCTCAACTGCAGCTGCAATAGCCATATAATCTTTTCTTGAACTTACTGCATCTTCAATTGGTGGTGTGGCAATATCTAAAACTGCTAATCTTTGTGTCAGATATTTTTTTAGTGTAGCTGCTGAATCTACTTGATTTTTTAATAAAATTCCTGGGGCAATAGGGAATATATCTACATTTTCACCAATCATTCTTTCAATTGTTTTCTCATCCCTATATCCTGAATAAAAATCAAGAACTACTGGGTGAATTATTCCATCTGTAATCATTTTAGCAAGACTATAACCTAAAGCAGGACCACTTTCCATTCCATGTGTTGGGTCAATATTAACATCTAATAATACTATGTCTACACTATCTCTTCTTATTATTCTTCTAATATCTGTTGCTAATCTATTAAGATTATTTCCTGTAACTAGGTAATCTACAACAGAGAACCCACCTGCTTTAACTCTTGAATTATTTGCAGCTAAAGTTTTTTCTTCATCATCAATAAGAAGTATTGTGCCTTCTGTAGTTTCATCTGGTATTTGAGATTGTTCTTTTACTTCTTCATCATCTAAACCTTCAATGGCATAAGCTAATGAACCACCACTATTAGCGGCGCTTACTAACATTTCTAATTCTTCTTCAGGGATTGTATGTCTAGTTGCAAAGCCTGGCTCTGCTTTTGGTATTCTTCTTCCATCATTCATTTTAATTTCCTCCAAAAATATAATTTAAATATTGGATTATTTTGTTTTGTACTATAATCAATATTTTACATTATTTTCTTTTATCTCTTCTATCACTTCTTTTACGTCTTTTAATAACATAAACTTTTACATCATCATCATCATCATCTTGTTTTTCTGCTTTGGGTAATTCAATACCTACAATTGTTCCTGTTGAATAACCTAGTTTTTCAAAGAATGGATGTTCTTCTGTTCCTGTAAATCCATCTTCTCTCTTAGACCAAATTTCTAGTTTACCATTAATCACATCTAAATATGATTTAATACTTTGATATCCTATTCTAAGTCCAGTTCCTGTAGTTTTTATTTCTCTATTTTCTAATATTGCAAGTCTAGTTTCGTCATCCATACCATAACCATTATCTATAACATATAATCTCATTTTATCTTCTTTAGTTTCTATGATACAACTAATTTCTGCATTTTCTATTCCAGCTAATGCCCTAATACTATTTTGATGGATGTTACCTATGACAGAGCCAATAAAAACATCTTCATGAACTTTAACATAATCTTCTTCACAATCTTTGTATACTTCTCCTTTCATTGTTCTATTTTCATCTCTTTTTTGTCTTATGTATTGTTCTGCATTATTCATTGTTTGTAAAAATGGACCTACTAGTCCTTCTAAAGAAACTATTTTTTCATTAGTACGTAATAATTCTCCACTTTCTTGATATAGGGCAAGCTTTGCTTGATTCTGTCTTTGTAATAACTGGTTTAATGCATAAACTGTTCTTGAAAGTTCTTGTGTACCTGTATCAATTACTCCTTCTGAGAGTCTTTTGTACAGGTCTTCAGCAAGTGCTGAGACTGTTCCTAAGAAGTTACCTGTGTTATGTGCACTTTTTTGTTCAGAGGCTATTAATCTTTCTTTTGCTGCTTCTGCTTCTCCTTGTGCTACTATTGCAATATCTCTTGCATCTTCTGCAACTACTCTTAATCTTTTTTCTTCATTTGCGTGTGCTTCTGCATCTTGTATTCTTCTTCGTGATTCATCTTCTCTTTTTACAGCTAAGTCAATAATCTCATCTTTAAATGATGCACTTGCATCCAAACTTGCAAGTAATGTTCTGGATTCTTGCTTTGTTCTTATTGGGTGCATGTAATCTCCTAATTTATCTCTCCACCCTGAATCTAAATGAGTTATTGTATTTAATGTGTAGACAAATCTTAATCCTTCACTTGCTTTTTTGTATTGTTCAGTGTCAAGTCTAGGATTAAGTAAAATTGATTCTGCTCTTTCTCTCTCTGTATATTGATCTAAATCTAAAAAACCAGATATTTCTATATTGTCTTGTTTTGCTTCTCCTGAAACATTCCATGCACCTTTTGTTGTATACCAATCATCTTCTAATAATTGATTAATAACTTCAACAGGAAAGTGATCTCTCAATGCTTGCAAATATTCTAATGTGCAGGCTCTTTCTATATGTCTGACCATTAATTTTTTTCCTAATTTTCTTTTTTTTTCTTTATTAAGTAAATTACCATATACTACATTATTTTTGTCTGCATTTAGTTTTGTAAACTGATCAAACATAAAATTAACAGGGGCTAAGTGTATTTTATCTTTAAACATTGGATCCCCTAACATTCCTCTATAACCTGCCAAATAAGATAATTCATCTCTTGGTAATCCGGTTTCTTGGATTATTTTTTCTTTAATAACATGGTATAAAATTGCATCAATGCTTTGGGTTGCATTTGTAACTATTGCTTCAAATTCTTTAAAAGGCATTAATCCATCTCTTACATTATTTTCCATAATCTCTTTAAGAAGTAATTCCAAATCATCTTTTCCTTTGCTTTTGTATGTCGCAAACATTCCACAAAGATAACTAACACTTACTCTATTTTCAGACCTAACTCTATCAACTACAATATTTGAAAAATCAATTGTTGTTTCTGCGATATTATCACCAAGTCACTATATTGTTTGTCACACATTAATGGTAACCAACCTAATGTAGTTATGTATATCTATATATAAACTTTATTATATATTTATTTATTTTCATTATTGAAAATATATATTCTAACAACCACTATTCACCACAATCTTTATATAAAGATGTATCTATAAATAAACACAATGAAAAAGTTGGTGAAATTATTACCTGTATCAATGTTAACTAGATTTGAATCTATTCTTATGAATGATTTTAAAAAAGCTAAAATTTTAGTTACTAAATCAAATCCTGAAGTTTTAGAGGAAATTTCTAAGAAAAAAGTTATGGCTGTGTTTAAACATGCAGTTAAACATGTTCCTGCTTATCAAAACTTTTTAAAAAATAATAAAATTAATATTAATGATATCAAAACTTTTGAAGATTATGAAAAATTAGTGCCACAGACAAATAAAAAGAATTATGTTAAAAAATATAGCTATGAGGATAGATGTTTATTTGGAGAGCTACCATTTAAGGGAAATATTGATGAAAGTTCTGGTAGCTCAGGAAACCCAACAAATTGGATTAGATCAGTAAAAGAAGAGGATATGTTGTTTAAGGCTGCAAAATTTGAATTTAATTATATTTTTGATTCAGATAATAAAGATTATATTGTATTAAGTGCATGGTCAACAGGACCTTGGGCAACAGGTGTTAAATTTTGTGAGATTATGGAACATTATTGTCTTGTAAAAAACACAGATACAAATGTAGAAAATATTATTAAAACATTAAAAACTTTTGGTAAAAAATATAATTATATTATTGCTGGTTATCCCCCATTTATTAAACATATGTTGGATGAAGGTAAAAGAAAAATTAATTGGAAAGATTATAACATTGATGTTGTTACAGGTGGAGAAGGAATTATTTTAGAATGGACTGATTATGTTAAAAGTCATTTGAAAAAAAGTGCTAAAGTAATTAGTTCTTATGGTGCAAGTGATATTGATATTGGTATTGGTTTTGAAACCCCTTTTTCTCAATTAATAAGAAGGGTAGCTAGTAAAAATAAAAAATTAAGAGGTGAATTATTTGGACATCATGAAAAATTACCTATGTTATTTCAATATAATCCCTCAATGCATTATATTACTAATCATATTAATAAACAAGGTAAACAAGAATATCAAATTAGTTTGTTAGATAAAAATGTTGTAAGTCCTAAGCTTAAATATAATTTACATGATGAAGGTGGTGTAATTAAATATGTGGAAATGATTAAACTATTAGAAAAGTATGAACCAAGAATTGCAAAAAAACTAAAAACATTTGGTAATAAACTTATTACAAAAGAAGTTCTTAAAAATGATGTTCTTAAACTCCCATTTTTATATGTTACTGGAAGAAGTGATGGTACTGTTTCATTAGATGGAGCAAATGTTTATCCACATCAAATTGAAATGTGTCTTCATTCTCATCCTAAATTAATTAAATCTACTAAAAGTTTTAGGATTGGAGTTGATTATGACAAAAAGGAAAATATTAATTTTAATATTAGGATTCATCTAAACAAAGGTGTTAAAGCAAATGATAATTTAAAACAACTTTATCATAATATTATCTTGAAACGATTAATGGAAATTAATTCTGATTTTAAGGAGTCTTATTTAAATGATAAGTTTATTATTAATCCACGTATACATCTACATGATTACGATCATGAGTTGTTTAATGTTAGTAGGATTAAGAATAAGTATTTGGATTAAGTATATTCTATTAAATTAAAAAATAAATTTTAAGAATCTTTATTTTAGAAGTCTTGTTGTTGAAGTATTTGTTGTTGAATTTAAATATTTTATTGGGACAAGTAATGTGCTTGGTCCTTTGTTTGTTTCAATTTCTTTTTCTCCAAATAATCCACTAAAAGTATAACCTAATCTTACAAAAGCATACCAACCATTTCTTGTCATGGGATTAATATTATTATCTATATCTCCAACATCATCTCTATCATTAATTGGATTTTCTCTTACTAAATAATCTTTAACTTTTTGGTCAGGAAATCCACCTGAATATTCTGTTACATTCATATGGAATTCTTGGTAGCCTTCGACTTGAAAACCACCTCCTAAATCAAGAGCAATACCTTTCCAGATTTTAAATTGTAATGTTCCTTCAAATCTTCCAATTCCACCCCATGCGTTGCCTTCTGATTCTGTAAATCTGTGTTTGTAAACGTCAATAGCAGCAGCAACCTCATAAGTAAATTTTTCAAATTGAGTTGTGTCATGAACAAATAAATCTAATAATGTAGAGAATTCCATGTAAGCTAGGCCACCTCTTGCACTAAGTTCAGCTCCTAATTTGAAATTAGGTTTTCTTACTAAATCCCAATCATAACCAACTCCTGCTAAAATCGCAAAATGGTGGTTTAGATTTTGTTCCCAAAGTGCAGTTGTTTTCCCTAATTCAATTACACCATCTAATAATGTTGCATTATAATCTTTTTTACTTGTTATTTTTCCTAAATAACTAGATGAAGCATAATGTGCACTTAATAAAAATGTTACATGATCTCTATTTGTAAATCCCCATGGTGATGTTAACCTTGTTACTAATCCTAATGATCCAAACATTGGACTAATTTGTAATTGATCCCCAAATTCCTCACCCATTGATGGGGCAAAATCATCTCTTGTAACATCTAATCTTTCTTCTAATGCATCACATTCCATTAATTTAGGTATAATCATAAATTCTAACATTATATCTAAATTCCAACCTTTTTGTAATGTGATTGGTTTTATTAATTGATTATTATCTTTTTGTGCTTGTCTTATGTTATCATAATCTATACTACTTACGCTATTATTACTACGATTTACAGGATTTCTTCTACTAAGGGTGTTAGTTTTAATTTGTATGTCTCCTTTGTTATCTGTAGCTCTATCTGAAATTACAGGTATTGCTGTGTCTTCTATTTTTGTTGATTCAGGTTTTAATCTTGGGTTTTCTTGCGCATTAACATCAACAGCCGTAGTTGATAATATGGCTAATGAACTAATTGTAGTTATTATATTTTTAATCATTTTATTTAAGTAATGAAAACTAATATAAATAGAAATATGTGTTGGAATAGTTATTTTGGAGTAGTGATATTGTCTTTTTGTTGTTTTTGTAGTCGCTATATTTTTCATAAATTACTTATTTATTTGTTTTCAATACTGAAAATAAATAAAACTCTTCTATTCTATGATTATAGTCTAATCTGGAAAAATAATCTTTTACATTAATTCTAATTTTTTATTAGTTTTAAAGTTTGTATTTTGTTAGAAATTCGGAAATGTTTGTGTTTAATTCTGTTAGTTTATGGATTGGTATTTTATGGTGTCTGCGATTAAGTATTTTTAATTCTGATTTTTTAATTAATTCATGTAGTTCTTTTGAAAATTTAGGATCAATTACTTTATCTTTTTTAGATGTAATAATCAATACAGGGATATTTAATGATTTTAGAACTTGTTCAGTATCTTTAATATGCTTGTCTGAATATTCATGGAAACTATCAACGCAATTGAAAATACATTTTAGTGGTGTATGATATAATAGCTTAAATAAAATATGATGTTTTTCTTTAAAATTCTTTAACTCATTTCTATTATTTGATAAATGTGGGAAATAGTTAACTAAATGGTATTCACTCTCTGCCAATTTCCTTAATAAATGCACTATATATGGACTAAGTTTAAATTCATGATTGGTTTCATAAGGAAATCTATGTGCAGTATCAAGAAGTATCAATGATTTTGGTAATTGCTTATACATTTCACAATAATTTAATGCAATCATACCACCTAAACTATGTCCAATAATACTAAATTCATTTATTTTTTCTTTTTTCAAAATATTTTGTATATCTTCACTAAAATGATGTATGTCATATCTTTCTTTTTCAATAGGGCAATCTGATAATCCATGTCCTCTTAAATCTAGGGCAATTATTGAATATCCTTTGTTACTGAAGAATTCGACTTCTTTTCTCCAAACTGTCCAATTTTCTCCAATACCATGTAGAAAAATCATCGTATGTGGATTTTTTGTTTTTTTATGGATGTAAAAAAGTGTTGTTCCATCAAATGATTTTATGCATTTTTCTTCCATATGTATTATATTGCTATTCCAATTTATATACTTTTTGTAATGTTTTGTTCTATTCTGAATTTATAAAATGGGTCGCTAAATTTTTATATTGGCAATAATAAATGTAAAGTATAAATATGAGTAGTGTTTACTACTGATAATGCTTAAAAAGATTGCAGATAAAATTTGGAAGCTTGGATTAGATTCAAATTTATATTTTCTTGATTTTGACCAAAAAATCATAATTGATACTGGTAATAGGATGAAAGCTAATGTCTTGAAGTTATTATTGCCTAAGATTGTTTTACTAGAAAAAATTGACAAAGTTATTTTTACACATCTTCATTATGACCATATTGGGAATACGGACATGTTTCCAAATGCAGAGTTTTTTGCATCTAAACAAGAAATTAAAGATTTTAAAGAAAATCCAGAATTTACTGTGTTAGATGCTGAAATTTTAGCAAGGATGAAGTTTTTAGATGAAAAACTAAAACCCTTGGTTAATATGAACTGTTTGCAGATTATTAATACGCCTGGTCATACTAGGGGAAGTGTTTGTTTATGGTATGAAAAAGCCAAGGTTTTGTTTACTGGTGATACTTATTTTGGTGGTAATATTGAAACTGGAATTGATTTATGTGTTGGGAGGACTGATTTTCCTAACTCTGATGATGAGGAAATGAAAAAAAGCCTAACTAAGCTTAAAAAAATAATAGATGGAAACAATGATGTTATAATTTGTTCTGGGCATGATTATTGTGGAGCAGATTGATTGTTTAATTGTTAACATTTTTTAGAAAAATTATTGGTATTTTATAAATCAAATATGGTTGGTAAGAAATAATGGTAAAAAAAGTACAAAAAACAAAATTTGACTCTTACAAAATTGGTAGTCTTGCAAAAGGTTGCAAACAATGTGTTAAAGGAGAAAAAACAGTACTATTTATCACAGGAAAATGTAGTTTAAATTGTTTTTATTGTCCCATTTCTGATCAAAAGAAAAATAAGGATGTTATTTATTTTAATGAGTGGCCTTCAAGACAAATTGATGACTTATTTACAGAAATTAAGTTGTGTAATAGCAAAGGTGTTGGTATTACTGGAGGTGATCCATTAGTTAAACTAGAAAGAAGTGTTGAGTTTATTAAAAAACTTAAGAAAAAGTTTGGGAAGAAATTTCATATACATCTTTACACTCCTTTAAATCTTGTAACTGAAAAAAGTCTTAAAAAATTATTTGATGCTGGTTTAGATGAGATTCGATTTCATATGGATTTGTATAATAACAAATTTTGGAATAAAATAGAACTAGCAAAGAAATTTAATTGGGATGTTGGTGTTGAAGTTCCAGTAATTCCAAATATTGAAAAAAATTATAAAATTATGATTGATTTTCTTTGTAATATGGATAAAATAAATTTTAATTACAAAATAAATAATAATTGTAAAGTTGATTTTATCAATCTTAATGAATTAGAAATTAGTGATACCAATGCTTGTGAACTCGTCGACAAAGGTTTTAAGACAAAAGATAAATATAGTTATGGTGTTAAGGGTAGTGAAGAATTATCTAAAAAATTATTAAAATATATTTCTAAAAAAAATTATAAATTAAATGTTCATTATTGTACTTGTAAATTAAAAGATAATGTTCAATTAAGAAATAGAATTAAAAAAAGAGCAAAGAATTCTGCAAAAGCCTTTGATATTATTGATGATGAAGGGATGTTGATTAGAGGTGTGGTTTATTTTAGTAATCTTGAACAAGTTAACGATATTATTTCAATCTTAAAAAATAATGAAGTGCCTGTTAAATATTATAAATTAGATAAAACTAAAAATAGATTATTAACAACAACAATTGTAGTAGAAGAATTAGTAGAAGAATTTAAATTAATAAATTCTAAAATTAAAGTGGCAATTGTAAGGGAATATCCAACAATTGATTGTTTAAATGTTGAGACTGATTTTTTATGATTGGTTTTAATTAATTTTAATATACTACTTAATTTTTCTATTATTCTTGAAAAAGTATTTATATGAATTGGGTTTCTATCAGGACTATGATACTAATAGATGTACATGCACATTTACATTGGAAAGATTTTAAGGACTTAGATGAAGTAATCGAAAGAGCAAAAGATGCAGGTGTTAAAGCAATAATAACAGCTGGTGTTGATGTAGAGTCTAATAGACAATCTTTAGAGATTGCTAAAAAATATGATATTGTTAAGGCAGCTCTTGGTCTATATCCAATGGATGCTCTAAGTAGAGAAACCAGTACAGAATTAAACACTGATATCAATAATTATGTTGATGAGGAACTTAAATTTATTGAAACTAATAAAAAAGATATTATTGCCATTAGTGAAATAGGTCTTGATTTTGTTTCTAATAAGACTGATATGAAACTACAGATGGAAACTTTTGTTAAACAATTAAAACTTGCTAAAAAATTAAACTTACCTGTAATTGTACATTCTAGAAAAGCAGAAGCAGATGTAATAAATCTTTTAGAAAATGAAAAAATGAAAAAAGTAGTTTTACATTGTTTTTGTGGTAAAAGAAGATTAGTTAAAAAAGCAATTGAATGTGGTTGGTATTTTTCAATTCCAACAAATGTTGTGAAAAGTCAACAATTTCAGGAAATGGTTGAAACTATTCCTTTACAACAAATTTTGACAGAAACAGATTCCCCTTTTTTATCTCCTTACCCTGGAATGAGAAATGAACCTGCTTTTGTTGCTGAGGCTGTAAAGAAAATTGCAAATATTAAAAAAATAGAACAAGAAGAAGCAGCTAATATTATCTTTAGTAATTATCAGCGTTTATTTTTGTAATTTAACTTAATTCTTTTTTAATTTGTTATTTTTTTTAGTATATTTCTCTTTTATATTACTTAGTATAGAAATGAAGTGTAAGATTAATTTTCTTTTTTTGATATGTAAAAATTCAATTCTAAAATCATTTTCCTTGTTAATTACATAACTTGGTCTATAACCACGATCACGCTGCCAACTTCCCCAATTGTAATATCTAATTCCTTTCATTGTTCCATACATAGGTGTGTGAGTATGACCAAAGATTAAATAATCTGTATCAGAATAAATATAATGCTTTCTTCTCAGGGCTAACCAAATTGTTGGTCTGTCTAGGCCAAACCACAATCTTACAACTCTTAATGCAATAGGGATATGGAACCATTTTAATATCCTATTAATCTTTTCTTCTGCATATGATGTGATTTTCCCTAATATTTCAAAATAATTTCTATATTTATCAAACTCATGACCATGTAATACTTTAACTTTCTTTTTTCTAGATGTTAAATAATTATAATGGTTTTTTACAATGAACCCACTTTTTTCTAATTCATCTAAATTAGTATCATGGTTGCCTTTTAGAAAAATTACATTCTTTTTTTGTTTTAATAATGAAAAAATCTTTTTGTACTTAACTATTAACTCTTCTACACTTATTCCTCTCCATGTATCAAATGTGTCTCCACCAATTATTATACAATCAAATTTCTTACTCTTAATAACTTCAATTAACTCTTTTTCAAGATTAAAGTTAATATCACCTAAATGTAAATCTCCTAACATCAATACATGCTTATGGGTTTTTATATTAACCATATGGTAAAAGAATGAAGTATTATTTTTAAATGTATTGGCTTCTAAATGCCCTTTATTTATTAATCAACGCTGTTAGGTTATATAATGTAATTTAAGAATTATCTGAATCTAAATCCACAATTACTACAGAATCTATTATTTGGGTAAACATCATTGCCACATCTACATTTGAATGTTTGGGTTCTATAAACTGGTTGTTGGTTTTTATTAGTTTGTTGCTGTCTTAATTGTGCTTGTTGTTGCATTTGTTGTGGTGTTAATCCTTGTTGATAGTTAGATTGCATCTGTAATGCTTCTTTCTTTGAATTAGCTCCTGTAATTAACTTAAATACTAATTTAAATGTCCCATATATCAAGAATAAACCACCAACATATCTAAAAAAGATTAATTGTTCTCGAAAAAAAGAAATAATTAGGACAAATGCACCAATTATGATAAATACTAATCCATGGATACTCATTTTTACCTCTTTTTTTGATTTTTACTTATTTTTGTTTCTTAATAACTTTAATTCCATTCATATAAGGTAATAAAACCTTTGGAATGTGTACATTACCATCTTTATCTTGGTAATTTTCTATGATTGCTACTAATGCACGTCCAGTTGCAACTAAAGTGCTATTAAGTGTATGTGGGATTATCTTAATTTCTTTCCCATCCTTATCTTTTCCCCTATATCTTATCTTTAATCTTCTTGCTTGATAATCTGTGCAATTAGAGCAAGAAACTATTTCCCTATATGTTTCTTGAGCAGGCATCCATGCTTCAAGATCATATTTTTTAGCAGCTACTGTTCCAATATCTCCTGTGCAAATATTCATCATTCTAAAATGTATTCCTAAATTTATAAAAAATTCTTTTGCATTATTAATTAATTCTTCATGTGTTTCCCAACTTTTTTCTGGACTACAAACAATAACTTGTTCGATTTTATTAAATTGATGCACACGAAAAATTCCTTTTGTATCTTTACCATGACTTCCAGCTTCTTTTCTAAAACAAGTGCTAATTCCTGCTAATTTTATTGGTAATTGTTTACTCTCAATAATTTCATTCATAAATTGAGCAGTTAAGGGATGTTCTGATGTAGCAATTAAGTATAGGTCTTCATCTTCTATCTTATACATAACATCTTCAAAATCACTTAAATCAGTTACTCCTTCATAGGCTTTTTTATTCATCATTAATGGTGTTGCAAGGAGTTGATATTCTTTTTTTAACATGAAATCTACTCCATAACGCTGTAATGCCATTTCTAATAATGCTAAATCTCCCTTTAGAAAATAAAATCTGCTACCTGCAATTTTTGCAGCTTTTTCTGTATCTGCAATATCTAAATTTTCAAGAATATCAACATGACTTTTTGGTTTGAAATTAAATGTTGGCTTTTTACCATGATGTTCAACAACTTGATTGCCATCTTCGCCCTCACCTTGGGGAACAGATTCATGTAATATATTTGGCAAACGCATTAAATAGAAATTTATTTCATCTTTTAATTTTTCTTGCTCATTTTCAATCTTTTGAATTTTTTTATCAATTACGGGTATTTTTTTTAATAGTTCAATAGCTTGTTTTTCATTCTTAGCTTTTTTTGATTTACATACTTCTATTGTTAGTTTATTTTTCTCTTTTTTTAACTCTTGTACCTTGTATTGTAAAGCACGCCATTCTTTATCTTGCTTAATTAGCTGGTCAATCCACTTTAACTTTTCTGTATCTTTTCTTTTTCTAAGATCTCCCTTTACTATTTCTGGATTTTCTCTTATTAATTTTACGTCTAACATTGTATATAGATAGATATATTACTTATTTATATGGTTTATTGTTAAATCAAGCTTAATAACTCTTGCTTTCTTCAAATCATGATTTGAAATTAGTTAAAGGATATAGGACAGCTTGATTAAACAATTCCTTAAATTTAAACTTTGAGTTATTGTTATATCTTATATTGTTTAGCTTTTATTAGAAGTAATTTTATATAAAATTTAAACTATTCATTGATTTATTAATACTAATTCAACTTCTTCTCCTATGTTAATTGCATCAACAATGATTTTTCCGATTTTATTATCTTTTCTTACTTTAACTCTTGCTTTTTTACTTACTTTAGCTGTTAATAAATAATCACCATTTACAACAATATCAACCTCTTTGCCAACATGCTTTGGATCAGTGTCAAAAATAATGCTTTTTTTGCCAATTGATGAATTATATTCTATAACTTCCCCTTCTTCATTATTACTTCCACTGCTTTTTAGTTCAGATATTGGTTTAACATCAATTTTAATTCCAACATTTTTTTCAAGTTCATTTATGTTCTTACCTTGCTTTCCAATTATTTTTGGAATATCTTGTTCAGGAACATAAATAACTGCTTTGTTATCGTCTATAACTTCAACTTCATATTCATTTAGATGTTTTTTAAGTATACTTTTCAAATGTTGGGTTGCTAAATTTTTAGCTGCACTTAATTTTTGTTGTTGATCATTAACTGGAACAACAACTGTTTCTTCACCATAACTATATAATTCATATTCTGGTTTTTTGGTTTCAAAATCTGTAACAACAACAATTGGTCTTGCTAAATCTGCTTCTGTCATGCCTGATGGAACTTTAACAAGCATTTTTAGGCTTAAGACTTTGTGTAATTGTCCATTTTTGATAAAAATAACTGTATCAATTACTTGCGGAATAACACCTAATTCAATTCTTCCAACAAATCTTTGGATAGCGTCAATTGGATTTGTTGCATGCACAACTCCAATAAAACCAATACCTGCTAATCTTAAATCTGCAAATAATTTAAAATCATCTGTATTACGCATTTCATCGAAAAAAGTATAATCTGGTCTTGAAAGTAATAAAATATCTTGGATTTCTTGTGTATCTGCATGGCTAATTGCATATTGTGTAATATTATCTGGTAAGACTAAATCTCTTGGTGCTTCAACTGTTTTTACAATCTTTTCCTGAGAACCATAAAATTCTGCTAATGCAGCTGCAAATGTTGTCTTACCCATACCAGGTGATCCTGCAATTAGGACACCTTCAGCTTGTTCTGCAACTCTTTCTTTTAATTTATCTGATAATTTGTAATCTTCTAAGTTTAATTTTTTTACAGGTCGTACTGCTGTGATTTCCCATCCATCTGAAAATGGAGGTTTAGTAATAACAATTCTATATTTGCCAAGCTGAACAATTGTAGAGCCAGGCCTTTCAATTTCAATAAATCCATCTTTTCTAAAATTAGATTCTTCAATAATTTCTCTGGAAATCTCTTGAATATCTTCTTGTGTTAATTTTTTCTTTCCAACAGCTTTAAACTCCCATTTCCCTGGCATTCCTTTTTTTGCATATGGCAAGACAGATTCTCTTAAATGAGCAGACATTGTTGTGGTATCAAAATACTTTTCAAGCTTAATTTTTCTCCCCTTGCTTGGTGGTTCAATATGTTTTAATTTAATATTTTTTGCAATTGCAGCCTTGGCAATTGTTTTTTTTGCTGTTATTAATGTTGCATCTTCTTCTAATGCAAGTTCTTTTACCATAATATCAATATTGTCCATTGATATCTTTTCAAGCTCATTTAATCTTAATTTCATACCTGAAAATTTAACTTCTGCAAATTTATTTAATTTTGAGATCTCATCAATGCCAAGTGCACCAATTGCATTGTTTTGATTAGCCAAGTATTCCAGTTTTTGAAGAAGTGCTTCATGTATAATTATTTCTTTAATCTTTATTTTAGAACTATTTTTAGATAACCATGCTTCTATTAAAATAGAACTATCTGGTATTATTTTTTCTGTCTTTTCTATCATGTTTATATGATAATAGAACTGACTATAAAAAGTTATTGATTAATTATTATCTATGTTTAAATTCTAGTCTTTTAGAATATTTCACTTATTTCTTTTTTTTATTAACAATATTAATTATTCCAAATAATATGATTAATCCAATAATTACTCCCCCAATTATGCCTGCTAATTTTGAATCACTATTGATTCTATTGAAATATAAAATTGCTTTATCTTTTATTGTTAAATCTTTAACTTCTATTTTTAATATATCTTCTACTTCATACCTGGTATTGTCTTTATCATAATATTCTACTAAAATTTTAAATTCATTAGTTTTTGATGCTAACTGATAACCTGGGATTGTAATTTCAAAATCTCTATCTTGGGTAAATGTTTCCATCTTCCATTCTTCATGACCAAAATTATAAAATAATTTTATAGAAATATTAATTGGGCTAGAACTACTTTGTTTTTCAACAGTAAACTTAATATCAAATGGTTTGCTAAATATTATTGTTTCTGGAAAAATTGTTTCTTTGATTTTTAAAACTGGTTTTTCTTCAACTATAAACTCAACTGTTGCTGTTTTTGAAATTTCATTATTTTTTGCAGTAATAACTGCATCATATGATCCTTCTTTTTTTTGTTTTGTAAATGTTATTTCTCTTTGTTGTGAAATTTTTAATTCTATTTTTTTACAATCGGAATCATAACAAACATCAAGCTCTTTTATATTAGTATTTCCATTGTTCTTTAAACTACATTTAATATTTACGTCTTCTGAGATATAATAATTTTTTCTCTCACTATTACAATTCATACTTATTTTTTTAGAATAAACTTTTTGCTCTTTTTGTGTTAGTGCCTCTAGTAATTCTTGAACATCTTTATGACTTAATGTCGTTTCTCCAAATTTAGCTTTTAGATTTATCATTGATGTTTCATTAAAACTAGTATAAACTAATATTGGGAACGTATAAACATTAATCTTTGGTAGGTCTTTTGCAATTTTTACACGCCAATATACTGTTTTTTCTTCATTTGGCTTTAATAAAACGTATTTATTCAATGGATCAATTATTTCCAATGGATTTATACCATTAATTGGTTGTGTTTTTGAAACACTAATTCTAATTGGTAAATAATAATTATTTAAGTTTTTAATTCTAGCATGTAATAAATTATATGATCCAAATCCTACCATCTCTTTTGTTAATGAATTTGTTATTTTAACTCTCTCAGACATTTGATTACCATAATCTATGATTTCTGTGTCCATTTTAATCCCTGATGAACTAATCCCTACTTCATGACCAAGCCACTCAAATGATGTTGATGTTTTATCAGAATCAAAACTTTCTTTAAGCTTAATATGGGTTGGATCAATTATTCCCATCTGTCCATAAGTAACATCAAAAGGAACCCATCCATAACTTGGGAAATAAATTTCTGCCCAACCATGTGTGCCCCAGTTTTCTGTGAATAATTCAGATTCAGTATATGAAATACCTGCAACAAATTTTGCAGGAATATTTAATGTCCTAACTAATGAAATAAATAAATTAGTTAATTCATCACAAACACCTCTTCTATTCTCTAAAACCCATGATGCTGGCAAAGAAGCATCTGCGGTTAATGTGTCTAAGGAATAATTTATGTTCTCATTAGTCCATGTTGCAATTTTAAAAACAGTTTCATATAAATCATCTTCACCTTCTGCAAGTTCTGTGGCTAATTCAATAATTGCTTCATTATTATAATCCATTAATTCTGTTTCTTCTAAATATAGTTTATATTCTTCCGGAATAGTTGCTATTGGGAATTTTATTTTTTCCTCTATCTTTTTTGGAATATTTATTGTTCTAATATTAGAATCAATTTTCACCTGATATTTATCTTTTTGAGGGTCTTGCCAGTTAAAAATTAAATTTTCACCTTTTTGATAATCTGTTGGAGTTACTTGAAATACCACATTATCCTGTCTATAGTCATTTCTTGGGAAAAAACTTAAACTTAAATTAATATTTTTAATTAAAAAATCATTACTTTTTGGTTCAACAGTAATATCTGTCTTAACTTTGAAATCTAATAATAATGAATCACTAACAATGTTCCAATTTTCATAAGGGGTGTTAGAAGCAGCTACATTGCTAATAAATATTAGAAAAAATGCAAAAATAATGTATTTTTTTATAATTTTCATAATAATGCCTCTTTTAATGTTTTTAATATATATTTGGTATAGTTATTTAAATATATTGTCATCTAAATATTATTCTCTAAACATATTATTTTTCATAGAAATCTATATATAGTACCGTTATCTAAAAAAATCTATGCAAGAATTTCTAAAAAAGCAAAAGTTTTGGAGAAATGTAAAAAGAATTAATAAAAAGACTACAAATGAAAGTTTGAAATATTCTATAAAGGATGGTTCTGCTTACTCAGTTATGAATGGTTTTGGTAGGGATTATTTGTCTACATTTGCTGTTGCTTTGAGTGCAACAAATACACATCTTGCATTTTTGAATTCTTTACCCACATTAATTAGTAGTATTTTTCAGTTATATGCTGCAAAAATCACTGATTATACTGGGCAAAGGATGAAGATTATTTTAAAAGCAATTCTTTTACAAGCTCTAAATTGGTTGCCATTATTTTTGCTTCCTATCCTATTTCAGAAATATAGTCACGGATTTAGTTTAATCTTTTTGATATTTTTTGTAACAGTAAGTTATGTTTTAGAAGCAATGACAATCCCAGCATGGAATAGTTTGATGGGAGATATTGTAAAAGAGAATGAACGAGGGAGATATTTTGGATTAAGAAATAAAATTACAGGAAGTGTTGCTTTTGCAAGTGTTGTTATTGCAGGTTTAATCTTAAGTTTATTTGAAGGTATTAATATCTGGATTGGTTTTGGGATTTTATTTTCAGTTGCTTGTATCGCAAGACTTATTTCTTATCAATACATGAAAGAGATTTATGAACCAAAATATAAAATTGCACTTAAGAAAAAATACAATATTATACAATTTATGAGATCAATGAAAGAGACAAATTTTGGAAGATTTGTTAATTTTAATGCAATATTTAAATTTGTTGTTAATATTGCTTCTCCTTTTTTTGTTCCTTTTTTATTATTGAATGCTGGTTTTAGTTATTTACAATTAACAATTGCATTGTCAGCAGCTACTGTTTCTTCATTTTTAGTTATGTTATATTGGGGACGAAATGCAGATGTGTTTGGAAATAAAAAAATAATGATTGTTTGTGGATTGTTAATACCACTAATTCCACTCTTATGGGTAATTAATCATAGCTTTTATTTTATTATTTTTGTACAATGCTTGTCTGGTTTTGTTTGGAGCGGATATAATTTAGCAAGTTCTAATTTTATATTTGATACTGTTTCACCAGAAAAAAGAGCAAGAGGGGTTGCATTCTATAATCTTGCATGGGGTATTGCAGTATTTGTAGGTAGTATGATTGGGGCATTTCTTTCAAATGTTTTTCCTGCAAAAGGAATTGGTTTTATGATTAATTCAAACTATGAAATGATTTTTTTGATATCTGCAATCTTAAGATTTACAGCTATGGCTGTTTATATGAATAGGTTTAAGGAAGTTAGAAAAGTAGAACCAGCAGATGTTCATGTTTTGTTTTTTAAGTTAGTTGCTGTAAGACCATTATCAGGTATGGTTGTAAGTGCTGTTGGAAGTCTAGATTTTACATATAAACAAGTTAAAAAGCACTATAAGAAACCTTATGAGTTTACTTCTAAACATTTATCTAAACCTTATGAGTTTGTTAAGAAGAATGTACACTTTGATGAATTGTTGAAAGGTAAATAAAACGTCGCGGCTGGGACTTTCAAATCCTGGGAATTTGAAGTCTCCCCAAGGGATATTTGAACCCAGATAGGCCGAAGCCAACAGGATCTTCACGCAATAATTGCAGGATTATCTAACAATGATTGATAGCAATCCTGCGCAGTACCAGATTGTGCCACCGCGACGCATGAAAAGGATAGAAATCTAGGATGTTTTTAAAGGTTTTGAATGAGAAAGGTTTTTTTTGGTTTATTTTAATAAAATTTTAAGAAAAATTATAGCGGAGAGTGGATTTGAACCACTGACCTTTGGGTTATGAGCCCAACGGGCACTCCTGGCTGCCCTACCCCGCTATATAAATATTCAGAACTATTAGCACCTTTATAAATGTTGTCCAAAAAGTAATATTTATAAGTAAAGAGCAGTTTTTAACCTAAATCATGGCGATGGTAATGTAATCTGGTTAGCATAGGGGACTGTGGATAACCAGTAGGGAAGAGCACTTACTCGTACAATCTTTGCTGAGTGAGCAGCTATCCCCTTGTCCGGGAAGATGTTGCATCATTGCACATCTCGGAAATTCAAAAATCATTAGGGATTTAATTCCTTAGGAATGAAAGTCCCGGCCATCGCCCTTCTTTTTTTCTTAAAAAATTGTTAATTTTATTCTTTTTGTACTCTAATGCTAAATGGTTTATTAAATAGTTATTAATAAAGTTATAATTTTTCTTTGAAACTTTGAATTCAGTAACAAAGTACCTACCAATATATGTTCTATCTCCAAATCTATTATTTACAGCACAAGTCATATGTTTTTTCATACCAATTATCAACTCTATTGGTTTTTCTTTAGTTGAAATTCTAATTTGGCATTGTGGGTATTTTGGTCGAGTGATTCTGATGTCGCCATCAGCGTCGATAACTCCTGCCAAATATGCACCAAACAAGCTATGTTTATTTAAAACCC
This sequence comes from Candidatus Woesearchaeota archaeon, assembly GCA_018657385.1. GTDB lineage: Archaea > Nanobdellota > Nanobdellia > Woesearchaeales > DSVV01 > JABHXF01. The sequence goes on from JABHXF010000048.1 coordinate 95,637, forward strand.
ATTTTGGTGGTGTTACTGGCTCTGAAAATTTTATGTCAAGTAAATTGAAAGTCTTAAGTAAGTTTTTACAACCAAATTTATATTCATATTTCTTAAATTTATTGTATGTCAATGAAATGAACATACTTCCTTTAACCTTGAAGATTTTTTGTGAAATTTTTATAAATTTGTATTGCATAGGTAAGGATTTTTCTCCAACTCCAAGAACTATATAATATCTTTTTACCTTTAAGCTTTTTACAAATTGTTTTTTAAAATAACCATCACTTTGAACTACTCCAATCCAATATGCAAGGTCTTCTTTTTTTAAATTTTTGATTTGTTTATTGTTTAGTGTCATATTACATCAATTAGTTTCCTTTGTGAAACTGCGTAAATGGTTTGTCTTTATAAACTTCACATCAACATGTCTAGTGGAAGCCTCATTAAGCTCTTAGGACCCATAATTCTGTAATTAGTGGCCATATAGGGCACTAGACATTTATTTCTTATGAAGAAAACCATTATTTGGCAGTTCAATACTTATAACATATGTAAATTGACAATAACAGATAAATATTTCCAAAACATTTATAAATGACCCCCAACTCCAAGCTAACATTAGCCCGAGTGAAAGCGTATTTAGGGTTGTTGAATTTCAACTTCTACGTGCTTTCTGTGGTATAAATAAAATGGCAGAAAATCAAGACTATAAACACATTATAAGGGTAGCTAATACTGATTTAGATGGTAGTAAGGGAATAGCTCAAGCTCTTAAAAAGATTAAGGGAGTTAGTTTTATGTTTGCTAATATGTTATGTCATTTAGCAAAGGTTGATAATGACAAGCAAGCTGGAAAATTAAATGAAAAAGAAGTTGAATCACTAAATTCTTGCATTAAAGATCCTTTAACAAGTGGATCTCCTAAATGGATGTTAAATAGAAGAAATGATTATGTTACTGGTGAAGATAAACATTTAGTTATGGGTGATCTTAAATTTACGCAAGAAAATGATATTCGAAGAATGAAAAAGATTAAAGCTTACAGAGGCACTAGGCACATGTTTGGTTTGCCATGTAGGGGCCAAAGAACAAAATCTAATTTTAGAAGAAATAAAGGGAAAGTACAAGGAGTAAAAAGAAAAGCAGGTAAGAAAGGTAAATAAGTGAGATAAAATGGGCGATCCAAAAAAAGCAAGAAAAAAATATAGTACACCACCACATCCCTGGAATAAGGATAGGATTGGTTTAGAGAAAACTCTAACTAAAGAATATGGCTTTAAGAATAAGAAAGAAATTTGGAAAATCTCAAGTTTATTAAAAAATTTTGCAAAACAAGCTAAAACCTCTATTGTTGTTTCTACTAAACAAGCTGAATTAGAAAAGAAAAATCTAATTGATAAATTAATCAGATTAGGATTAATTAAACAAGGTGGTCAAATAGATGATATTTTATCATTAACTATTAAAGATTTTTGTGAACGAAGATTGCAAACCTTATCTGTAAGAAAAAATTTAGCTAGATCATTGAAACAAGCAAGACAATTTATTGCTCATGGACATATTAGTATTGGTAATAAAAAAGTTACATCTCCTAATTATTTAGTTACAATCGAAGAAGAAGCTCAACTTTGTTATACATCTTCTTCAGCACTAACAAATAACGAACATCCTGAAAGATTTGTTGAAGAAAAAACAATAGGTAAGTAAAATGACCGAAGAAAAACCAGCACCTAAATCAACAGATGCACCAAAACCAACAGATGCACCAAAACCAACAGGTGTACCTAAACCTGAAATCAAAGGTAAAATTCCTGATAACAGGGATAAAAGACCTGATAATAGAGATAGAAGGCCTGATAATAGGGGAAGACCTGATAATCGCGGTGGAGAAAGAAGATTTAGGGATAGAGGACCTCTTAGATGGGGTATTGCTTATATTTATGCATCATATAATAATACTATAATTCATATTACTGACATTACAGGTTGTGAAACAATTACAAAATGTAGTGGTGGTATGGTTGTTAAGGCTGATAGGTTGGAAAGTTCACCAACTGCTGCAATGACTGCAGCAAAAAAAGCAGCTGAAACTGCTAAAGAAAGAGGAATTAATGCTATTCATGTTAAGATCAGATCAAGGGGTGGCCATAATGGTCCAACAAATCCTGGTCCTGGAGCTCAAGCAGCTGTAAGAGCATTAGCAAGAATGGGATTAAAAATAGGAATTATTGAAGACACAACTCCAATACCTCACGACGGTTGTCGTAAAAAAGGCGGAAAGCGAGGAAGGAGAGTATAAAATGGAGATTAGATTACTAGAAAAAAATAAAGACTTAACAAGATTAAGTTTTATATTAAAGGGTGTTGAACCTGCTTTTGTAAACTCATTAAGAAGATACATGATTAATAAGGTTCCTACATTGGCAATTGAAGATGTAGAATTTAGAAAAAACTCCTCTGCATTATATGATGAAATTATTGCTCATCGTCTAGGATTAATGCCTTTAACAACTGATATTAAAAGTTATAACCTTCCTCAAGATTGCAAGTGCAAGGGTGTAGGATGTTCACAGTGTCAATTAAAAATTACACTTAAAGCAAAGGGACCTAAAACAGTTTATGGATCAGAATTAAAAAGTGCAGATCCAAAAGTTCAACCAGTATTTCCAGAAACTCCAATTGTAAAATTGCTTAAAGATCAGGAAATTGAATTTGTGGCAGTTGCATCTATGGGTGTTGGAAAAGAACATATTAAATGGTCACCTGGTTTAGTATATTATAAACATAAACCTGATATTAAGATTGTTAAAAACAGTTTTGAAAATGCTGAGAAAGTTGCTGAACAATGTCCAGTTGAGATATTCAGTTTCAAAGGTAATAAATTAACATTAAATAATGATAATTTGATGAAATGTACATTATGTAATGCATGTGTTGATTCATGTAAAGGTGAAGTAACAGTTGAACCAGAAAAAGATACATTCATATTTTATGTTGAAGCTTGGGGACAATTAAATGCAAAAGAAATAATTAACAAAGCAATGTCAGTATTCGACAAAGCACTTGATACATTCAGTGAAAAAATTAAAGAAACTGAATAATAGGTAATAATTAACAAAATTATAATAATAAAAATGAAATCAAACATACAATTAATAAAATTAGTAGAGGAATTAAAGAAACAATCTAGTTTGGAGAATGTAAAAGTTTGGAAACGAATTGCTTCAGACCTTGAAAAACCAACTAGAAGAAGATCTACTGTTAATTTGTATAAAATTAATAAGTTTACTAAACCTGAGGAAACAGTTATTGTTCCTGGAAAAGTATTAAGTGTTGGTGAACTAGATCATAAAGTTAATGTTGCAGCTTTTAATTTTTCAAGTGAAGCAAAAAATAAAATTACTAATGCTAATGGTAAAGTTTTAACTATATATGAATTATTGAAATTAAATCCTAAAGGTAAGGGTGTAAGAATTTTAGGTTAAATGGAGAAATAAAAATGATTATTGATGCAACAGATTCAGTCATGGGAAGAATTGCTGCAGTTGCAGCAAAGAAAGCCTTATTAGGAGAATCAATTAATATTGTTAATTGCGAGAATGCTATTGTAACAGGGAGAAAAGTAAGAGTTTTAGCTGATTTTAAGCAAAAACTAGACAGAGGTATCCCATTAAAAGGTCCTTATTTTCCTAAACAAAGTGACAGGATTTTTAGAAGAGCTATTCGTGGTATGTTGCCTTATAAAAAAGAAAGAGGAAAAGAAGCTTTTAAGAGAATTATGTGTCATATTGGAGTTCCTGATAAATTTTCATCACAAAAATTAGAATTAATTGGGGATGCAAGTGTTTCAAAACTCCCAAATGTTAAATATGTTTATTTAAAAGATATTGCTAAACATCTAGGTGGTAAATTATGAAAGCAGTTCAAACTTCAGGAAATAGAAAAAGAGCAATTGCAAGAGCAACACTAAAACCAGGTAAAGGTATTGTCATGATTAATAATTTATTATTAGATCATCTTCAACCTAGATTAGCAAGGATGAAAATTATGGAACCATTATTAATTGGGGAAAAATTTGCTTCAAAAGTAAATATTTCTGTTAAAATTCATGGTGGTGGTCAAATATCTCAAGCAGAAGCAGCAAGATTAGCAATTGCAAAAGGATTAGTTGAATTTTCAAAAAGCGATGCATTAAGAACTGCTTTTTTAGAATATGATAGACATTTATTAATTGCTGATACAAGAAGAAAAGAACCTTGTAAGCCTGGTGATTCTAAAGCTAGAGCAAGAAGGCAAAAATCCTACAGGTGAACAGAAAATGATGATTCCAATCAGATGCATGTCATGTGGAAAACCAGTTGCCCAGTTATGGGAATCTTTTTGTAAAAGAGTTGAAGATGGCGAAGACCGTAAAAAAGTTATGGATGATTTGGGATTAGAAAGATATTGTTGTAGAGCTTTATTCCTTGCTCATGTTGATTTAATTGATACTGTTAGCAAGTTTAAGAAGTTTTAATTCTTATTCTTTTATTATTAATTTAAAAGAGGTAATCTTTGGAGGTTATTATGCCAACTAAATTAGATTATGCTTTAAAAGAAATTCAAGAATGGAGAGATGCTAGAGAATATGGTTTTAGAAGCCAAGTTGAATCTGGATTAAAGTTTTCTCGATTTGGGGCAATTGTTTTTCCTTCTTCAAAAGAAAGAGAATGTTATTATGATTGTTTATCAGGTTCTTATGAAGCAAGAAATATTTTATCTAAACATGGTATTGATTCAAAAGTTGAAGAAGGCAAGGATTGCTTATCTTTGTTTGTCTTGCATTATTGGTTAAGGACTGAATCAGGATTAGTAGTTGATCCATGTCCTATGTTTCCTTTGGTTGAAGCAGATCATAAAACTAACACTGAAATATTTGATTTAGATTTAGAAATAAATGTAGCTAGTAAATGTTATTTGGGTATTGGTCAATTTTCTATTGGATATCAAGAGCATGATGGGGTTAAGTATGTCTCTCTTATTGGTCCATCTAACCCTTATTCTGTTGGTCAAAGTATTACTCATCTATTTCATAGATTTGAGCTTACTAGTACTGGTTCTCCATTAAAATATTTTGTTTTTAATATAGCTGATAATAAAATTAGGCATGTTTTTGAAAGTGAAATTACTTTAGGTGATGAAATTTCTAAAAATGATTTTGGTTATCAATGTATCGATATCCCTAATTCTAATTATACTAGGAGAGTTCAGGTTGAAATGAATGATCTTGATTCAATGATATTTGAAATTGTAAAACAAGATAAATCATTGGTTGATAGTTTTGTTTCTCAATTTGTTAAATCTAGAAAACAACTTCCAATAGTAACTAAATTGACAAATTCATTGCTTTTAAGAGCTGATAGATTTTTAAAAAGAACATTAGATGGATTCTTTGAACATTAACAATAAACTATATATATGATGTATTCTAGATATATTTACATATGTCTAAAAAGAGGAAAGATTATGGTTATATCTATTTAATTGTTATACTTCTTATTGCTTTAGTTGTGTTGTCTTTTGCTGGTGTTTTTGTTAGTGATATTTCTGGTGAGGCATATAGGGGGAAAAAAGATAAAAGAGCTTCATTTGCAGATTATTTATTTCATACTTCTGATAATAAATTAGAAACTATTAATGCTCTGAAAGTATTTGAGATATGTTGTGATGGTAAAG
>JABHXF010000049.1 GCA_018657385.1 Candidatus Woesearchaeota archaeon
AAGGGTGTGGATATTTTAATTGAAGCTTTTGCTAAGGTAAAACAGCAATTACCAGATGCATTATTAGTAATTGCAGGAAAAAATTGGGTTTCATGGGAACCAAACCAAAAATTAATTGATAAATACAATCTTAAAGATTCAATTATAACTTTTTTAGAATATGTTCCAATGTCTGACGTAAAACATCATTTTACAGCTGCTGATGTTATTGCTTTGCCTTACAAACATTTTGATTCACAAAGTGGCCCTGGTAATATTTCATTAGCTTTTCATAAGCCATTAATTGTAAGTAATCAAGGTGGTTTGCCAGATTTAGTAAAAAACAAAGAATTTGTTATAGAAACAAATGATGTGGATGCTTTAGCAGAAAAACTAATCAAGATCTTAAAAAACCAAGAACTTCAAAAACAATTATCTATTGATGCAGAAGACCTATGTGAAGAATTTTCATGGGATAGTGTTGCTAAAAAAACAGCTGAACTATACAAACAATTCATACCTAATGATTTAAATAATAAAGAAGAACAAAAACAACAAATAGAACAAGAAAAACAAGAAAATAGTGACTAAAATGAATATTTTAATAACAGGTGCAACAGGTTTCATTGGTTCTCATTTAGTTGAAAGATTAATTAAGAAAAATAAAATCACAGTCCTTGTTAGAAAAACAAGTAAGCCTATTAAATTAAGATCACTAAGTAAATTAAAAGTCAATATCATTTATGGTGATTTAACTAATCAAGAATCATTAACTAATGCAACAAAAAACATTGATGTTATTTATCATTGTGCAGCAATGTTAGGAAGTCCAGAAATAACATATAAACAAATTTATGAAGCAAATGTTACAGGAACTAAAAACTTAGTAAAAGCAGCAGAACAAAATAAAGTAAAAAGATTTATTCATATAAGCACTGTTGCTGTTTTTGGAACATTAAAACATAAAGCAGACGAATCAACAATATGTAAACCTGCATCTGATTATGATAAAACAAAATACTTCTCAGAGTTAGCAGTGAAAAAATCTTCTTTAAAATATACAATTATAAGGCCAACAATGGTTTATGGTCCTGGAGAAATGACTAATAAAGCCAAAATGTTTAGGTTTATTCAAAAAGGGTTATTTAGAATAATTGGAGATGGTAAAAATTTGATGGCTTTAGTATATATTGGAAATCTTGTTGATGGAATATTAAAAGCAGCAAATACTAAAAAAGCAATTAGTCAAACTTATATTATTTCAGATGAACATTCATACACAATGAATAAATTTATTTACACAATTACCAAAAGTTTAGGTGTAAAAACTCCTTCACATCTCCCAAAATGTTTAGCTTATTTAGGAGCATTCTGTTTTAAAATCTTAAGTTTTGTAGGTATTCAACAATTACTCTCTATAAATAGAATTAATAGTTTAACAAGGAGCAGTAGCTTTTCAATAGCAAAAGCAAAAAAAGAATTAAACTACAATCCTGAAGTAAGTCTTGAAGATGGTGTTAGAAAAACAACTGAATGGTATAGGGAAATAGGATTTCTTAAATAATAAATTCAAAAAAAACTGATAATTCTTATAGAAACAATATCTTAAGGAAACAATGCATTCTTTATTACTCTAATCATATACTTGGGGTTACAGAGAATATTTGTATAAGATATATTTGCTAGTGGGCAATGGCATTTCTTTTTTTTGATAAATCTTCTAATTTTATTTGCTCTTTTACTATACCAAATTTTCTTAAAATTATAATTTACATCTCTAAGATTGCCCATTGATTTATGATAACCTAAAATACAACATGGCCAAACATCACCATAGGCATTAATATGAACACTAGCTATGCCACCATAACAAGGAATAACTTGTGTTTTCTTTCTTAATGTTTCAACAACTAAATTATAATAAACAAGTCTAAATGCCTGTGTAATACGAACTAATGGTTTCTTTTTTTTCATATCTTTTCTAATTTCTTTTGAAAAGAATTGAATTGCTTTATTATAATCACGTGCAGTTGGTGTAATTTTATCTTTCTCTGTGAATAATTCTGAACGTTGTTCAGCAATTTCATTTATGTAACTATCTGGTTTAAGGGATTTACCATATTTCATAATCTCTTTTATTCTTGTATGATTAAATTGTGATATGACTGTTCCAATACCAACATCAAGGTTAGGGAATTCTTTTTGCAATTCTTTTAATCCCTTATATGTTTTCAAAAAATTATCAAAGTTACCCTTTATTCCTCTAATCTCATCATGTTCTTTTCCAATACCATCATATGATGGTTTGATTGTAAAAGGAATATTACACTTATTTTTCTTCATTACTTCTAATATTTTTCTTGTCTGTCTCAATACAAGATCAGATAAAATTGCATTAGTTGGTGTATGTATTACTTTTGGTTTTAGATATTTACAAGCTGCATCTACAATTTCTGGTAAGTCTGCTCGTAAAAATGGTTCACCACCACTAATATTAAAAAAGTATACATTTCCACTATTACCAATATTTTTGAATATTTTTCTAATCTCATCTATTTTTAATTCCTTTTGTTTTAATTCTGGCTTATCTAAATACAATTTCCAAATATTACATGTTTTACATCTAGATTGGCAAGCATGAGTTACAGAGAAAGTTAAATTATCTGGGATTGGAGGCCTAATTAATTTAAGCCTGCTAAGTCTATATTGAACAACCTTTGGAATCAAATGTATACTTTGTGATATTATTCCCATTTTAACTTTTAATTATTTTGCTTTTAATGTTTATTTTTTTAATCTTAAATCCATATGGTTTAATAAAGATTATGAATTAATAATTTTATCTTATGAGCTTGCTTGGAAATTTCAATTAAATCTAATGCTTCTTTTTCCATGTATAATATAATAACAATGTTGCAGATGAAACATATCTTACAAATAATAGTATAATAAATGCACTTATTGTTACTTCTGGTGTTATGCCCAGTTCATTAAATAATAATACACTAATAGATTCTCTTGCTCCTAAACCAGCTATTGTAATTGGAATTATTGAGATTATGTTAATAACTGATGCAATAATCATTATTGTAATTAAATTAATATTTGGATTAACATTAACAGCTATAAATGCCAAATAAATTAAAAATCCGAAAAATAATGTTTTAACTGTAGCTAAGATTATATTTGCAATAAGTAATAATATGTGTTTCTTAAAATAATTTGAAAATGTTAAATAAAATTTACTGAACTTTTCAGAATGTTTTCTTAATATGTATTTTCTAATTAATAATCGTCCTTTTTCCCATGTAATAAAAAACATTGCCAAAACAAATATAAAAAATGATATTATTGTAAGTTTTAATGCAACTTCAGTTGAGAAAAATATGAAAAACCCAACAACTGCAAACATAGTTTGGACAAAAAATACAATTATTTTATCAATTAAGGCAATAGCTGTTCCAATTCCTATAGGGATATCTTCTTTTTTTAGGAAATAAATTATTGATGCATCTCCTATTCTTCCAGGTAAAAATCTTGAAATCCCATAAGTTAAAAGATTATACCAATACAAATTTTCAATCTCAATTTTATTATTTTTAACTGGTATTAAAAGGATTTTCATTCCTATTGCAGGTATAAGAAAACTCATCAAAAAGAATGAAATAATTAGCCCTAAATAAAATAAATTAATATTTGATAATAAATCTAATATTACTTTAATGTCAAATGCAAATAATAATATAACTATTAGTATGACACTCACACTTGTTTTTAATATATTCTTTATTATTTTATTCATTGTAACATCCTTGCAATTAATTTAACATTAAATTTTGATTTGGCTTGAAGTATTTCTATTTTCTTTTTTAACCCTTTTTTAACTTTTTTTTCATCTTTTAAAATCATATTTATCTTACTAACTAATGCAGAATAAGAAACATCTTCAACATTAAGTGAATATTTTTCTAATTCTAATAATTTAGTTAATCTTTTTCCTTTAAGGCTATATGGCAGAGAAACAACAGGAACATTCATACTGCTTCCTAAAACAATTGAATGAAACCTAATACCAATAATTAATTTCATTAATCCATATACTGCTTTTAATTCTTGACTACTATAATTATAACTATTAATGATTACTGCATTTTCTTTATGCTGCATTTTTTTAATAATTTCTTTTGAAATTTTATGATCTTCTTGTTCTTGTGCAGAAATCATTTGCATTGGGATAAATACAATTTTAGCATTATATTTTTCAACAAGAAAATCAGCTGTTTTTGATAAATCATTTACAAATTTTTTAAATTTATTTTTACTTTTTTTATCAATCATTCCAAACTTAACTTTATATTTTACAGGTATAATACTTTTAGATTTTCTATGGAATACTCGTCTAGGAACAATTGCAATTAAGGGCTGCTTAGAATTATTTTTGGTAAAATTATTAACAATACCTTCCTTTTCTAGTTTCTTAATTGCTTGTTTTCTATTAATTGCTTCTAAACAAAATGCAGGATCAGCAGTAACATATATCTTTTTTTTAACTCCTGCTTTTCTAAGTAACTTTTTAGAATTTTCATCTCTTACAGTTATTAACTCTACATTGTTTAATATTAATCTTGTCCATGTTTTAACAAACCATCCATTTAATGGTCCAACTCCAATACCATAAACAGCAACTTTCTTACCTAATAATTTTGCTAAAATAATTTTTATTAAATGAAAGGGTGTATACAAAATACTAGAGCCATCACTGATTAAATTCCCACCACCCCATACTAATAAATCCATTTTTGAATAATTTTTAATTATTGATGGTATATTTTTAATTAAACCTTTAACAGAAATATCTAATTTTATTGAATTAATGTTATGCAATTCTTTTGTTTTTTTATTGTTGGATGAGAATACCTTGATTTTGACTTTCTTATTGTTGATATTTTTATCATGATTCTTAATCTGTTTTTTGATCTCAGGTAAAAATGATGCAATAATTGCTTCATCCCCCAAATTAAACATTCCATCTCCACAAGCCATTACTATCTTTTTCATTTCTTTACCTTTTTGAATCACTATTTATTTTTTTATTAGTTAATGTTTCTAGCTTTTGGCTCTTTTTTACTCTTTGGCTTTTTTCTTCTATTAATTTATTCTATTATTTTCTTTTTCTAATTTTCTTTCCAATAGCTATAAATGATTTAGTAGGATAAAGGTTCATTGCAAAGATTGTTTTAAATCCATGGTCTCTATGCAATAATCTCATAGCTTTTGTAGTGTATGGTCTTATATGATCTGGATTATCCCAAAACTTAGTGCAGGGTCTAACTGTTATTGTGATTAATATTTTATCACAATATTTTTCCATAACTTTCATAAATTCAAATGGATCAACATGTTCAATAAGTTGTGAGTTAAAACAACAATCAAAATGTTTATTTAATTTCCTATAATCCATTTTTACTATGTTATCTCTAATATTTTTATCATTAAGATCAATTCCCTGAACTTTTTTACCCAATTTTTTAGCTGTATCATAAAATATTCCACTTCCTGCACCAATATCAAGAACTGTTTTGCATCTTTTAAGAAATTTCTTAACTAACCATCTATAAAATAATGTTCTATAGATATTTTTAATATCTCCTTTTCTTTTTCCAACATGTTTGAAACTGTATGTTTTCTTCATTTTTCCTATCTCCTTGTTTTTATTCCAAATTTATGTTTTCTTAATTATTATATTTTAAATAAATTTATTATATCTTTTCATGATTTATTTTGCATATCAGCTAAAAATCCAAATAAGCTAATTTGTACACCTACCATTATTAAGAGCATACTTAGTACAACTCTTGGAATTCCACCCACATGTCCATATACCATCAAATAATATAATATGTATAATCCTAAAATAAATCCTAATCCAATAAATATTAATCCAATTCTTCCAAAAAAATATAATGGCTCGAAATCCCTATATATTCTAAAAATATTAATCCATGCTTTTATTGCATAATCAAATGGGTTTCCAAATAATCTACTTGGTCTTGTTCTATATGTTTTAATTGGTATTTCTTTGATCTTCATCTTTGCTTTTCCAGCTCTAATTAATTGTTCTTGGGTATAAGTAAATGTATTAATTAATTTAAATTTAGCAATATCTTGAGTAAATGCTCTAAATCCAGTGGTTGTATCTGTAATCTTGGTTCTTAATAATCCTGAAAATACTTTAGCAAATGCTATATTTCCTATTCTTTTCATCAGTGATCCACTATATTTACCCTTTCTAAATCTGCTTCCTAATACTAAATTAGAACCATTTTCAATATTTTTTATTAAATCAGGAATAAATCTTGCAGGATATTGGCCATCTGCATCTGTATGTACTATTATATCTGCATTTAATTTAATGCATTCTTCCATTTCTCTCTTAAATGTAAGGGCTAATCCTAAATTTCTGCCATTAGAAACAACATTTGCACCATGGATTTTAGCTATTTTAGCTGTATTATCTTTAGATCCATCATCAAGTACTAATATCTTATAATTCTTATATTTACTCTCCTGCATAGCTTTTTTAATGCCTGATAAAACTCTTCTAATGCTTTTTTCTTCATTATAGGCAGGTATTGTAATCACTATATTTGGTGTCTTCATAAATCATAAGAATACATAGCCATTTTAAAATATTATGTATCTATATTATATTATAAATGCTGGGGATTATGTGCTTGGTGCTAGGAAGGTGGTAATTCGGTTTTTGTTATTTGGTCTTCGTAACGAAAAACGAACAACGAATACCGAACAACTACTTTTCTAGCAGTCAGAACCCTACACCTTTTCAGCTTTAAACCACTTCACTCACAAAATATATAAATAATACTAAATATGCGATTTGTATGGTGGGTTTTGAGATATTACCAGTAATTTACTTTTTAGTGCTTACTTGGTGTTTTGGTTATACATTAAGAAGGCTGATAAAAAAAGGAGAAGACTCTTTCTTAGAAGCAAATCTTATGAATTTTGGAATTGGCTTAGGTGTTATCCCTATATTAGGTGCTTTACTAGGTTTATTACATTTACAGATTGTATGGTGGCTTTTTTTATTATTGGCATTAATCATGCCTATTTATGATTTATTTAATTACATATTAAAATCAGGCCTGATAAAATCAAATTTTGTAAAATCCAATGGTGATTCTAATGATGTAGTTAATGAAATTAATCTTAAAGGGATTTTTAACAAAATATTTGGGAAAATTAAGTTTGGTGAATTATTAAAAATCAAAAAATCAACAATATATGTTTTATTGATGTTAATTATGTTTATTTGTTTATTTTTTGTTATGAATAAGGGGGCTTTTCTTAATCCTTGGTTGGAAAATGGGGATTCTTGGGGTCATGTTGGTCATATTAAATATATGGAACTCCATAAAACATATTATACTCCTGGAGAAACACAACTAACAAATTATGGTATTCCTTATCCCCCTGGTTATGATATATTAATGACTATTTTATTTCAAATATCTCAATCATCTTATTGGGCATTAAAGTTTTTCAATGCATTACTTGTTTCTTTGGCAACAATATTCTTTTACTTTTTTGCTAAGGAATTTACAAATGATAAAAAAATAGCACTTTTTGCAACACTTATATTAACAATAATTCCTTCTTTTTTAAGTCATTTTATTTGGTCTAAAACATTAGCAATTTTGTTATATTTCCCTGCACTTTATTGTATTCTAAGGTCTGAACAAAATAAAAAATGGCTAATTCCTTCAATTATTATTGTTGCAAGTATTTTAATCACAGCTCCAGTAACTGCTTTTTATCTTGCTCCATTTTTAGGTATTCTTTGGTTAGGTAAGCTTATAGCAACTAAGAAATTAAATTTAAATATTATCTATGCTGCTTTAGGTGGGCTTGTGTTATCATTATTATTTTGGGGAGATATGTTTATTAGGTATACATTTAAAGGAGTCTTAATCATATTAAATATTGTTAAAGTAAAAGGTGGAACAGATGCAACTCTTACAAAATTATTACATGTTCATGGAACAGGTGCTACAAAATATAAGTTTATGGATTTTATATGGGTAAATACTTACAATATGATCAACAATCCTAAAGGTATTGGGCTTGTTCTTTCAATTCTTGTTTTGTTTGCTGTGATTTCCTTTATTTACCTTTTTATCTATCCTTTTGTTTCAAAATACATACAAAAATATTCAAAAAAAGATTCAAAAGAAGATTTTAAAGAAGATGTTAAAGAAAGAAAATCTTATTTAAGACATGAAAATGCATGGGTGATTGTTTCTGTGATTTGGTTATTGTTTGGTTTATTTTCTGTGCTTGGTGAACATTTTCCAATTCAAATGCCTTATGCATTCAGAGCTTGGTCATATTTGGCAATCCCTGTTGCTTTGTTAGGTGCATTTGGTTACTTTTCTTTGTTAAAAATAGGAAAGAAGATAAAAATCCCTGTTTTTCTTATCTTTGTTATTATTATTTCAGGACTTTTCTTAACAACAGGTTATCAAAAGTATACAGTTAATACTGCAATGTGGGGAAATGAGAATTTTGGTAGTATGGAAGAAGTTCAACTTTATCAATGGATGCAAAATAATCTTCCTAAAAATACAAAAGTCATGTCTTATTGTGGGGATTGGTTAGATGTAACAGGGTATGATAAATTACAAGAAGGTTGGATTCCAGAGATTGAACAATTTAGAAAAAATGTTGCAGGTATGGATGCAAATGATGTTCATACTTTTTTGAAAAGTAATCAATATGAGTATTTAATCATTGATACGCAATGTCTTAAAAAGCCTTATAATTCTACTTTTGCTAATGAACGTATACAACAGCTAATGTCTAGTGGCTTATTTAATCCAGTACAAGGAACCCAGACAGGACAATTACTAAGAACAAACTAATCTTCTTTTTTTCATGGTTTTTTATTATCTTTTTTATCTCTACAGTCTTTTACTTTTTCAAGAGCAACTTCTCTAATAATTCTTTCAACTCTTTTTTTTGTATATCTTACAACAATATAATTATAATACATCAAAGCAATTAGAAAAATAAATCCTAATACTATGAAAAAATCTAATCTTCTACCAAATTTTAGTATTCCTCTTATTAAAAAATCTAATGATGTTGGATAAACTACCATGAAAATAAACCCTAACCATAAAGTTAGCCAAAAAAAGAATATTTCAACACTAAATTCTTTTCTTTTATAATGGAGAAACGTAAGGTAAATCATAATACAACTAAAGAACATACCAAATATTTGTATTCCTAATATTCCTTTTACCATTTTACAACCCACCATTTCATTATATAATATACTATTTTTATCCCATCTAACACTGTGGTTCCTTTATAATCATCTTTGTATAATGTTTCTATTGGGACTTGTTTATATCTTAATTTTGATTTACCAATATTAGCTAACATTTCACTTTCCATACTATAATCATGTGCTCTCCATCTTATTTTCTTAAAATTTTTAGCCCAAAAGACTCTATAACCACATTGACTATCTTTTACTTTTATATTGAAAAATAGTTTAATTATAAAATTAATGAAATTATTACCAACTCTAAATATTACTGGCATTTTTTTATTGAATCTTCTATAGCTTAACACAATATCTGAATCTTTTAATTTTTTTAGAAATGTAGGTATCAAATCAGGATTATGTTGACCATCTCCATCTAATAACACAATTATGTTTGCTTTATTTCTATAAGCATAAAAGCATCCTGTTTTTAGTGTTGCTCCCTTTCCAAGATTAACTAAATGTTTTATTAAAACCACACCTTTTTTTTCAGCAATCATAGAAGTATTATCTAAAGAACCATCATCAACAACAACAATATTATTTGTGTATTTTTTACATTTATCAATAACATTTCCTATGTTTTTTTCTTCATTATGTGCCGGTATGATTACCCACACATTTTCTAATTTATTCTCTGTATTTTTCTTAGTCACTTTAATTAACACTTTATTCTATTATTTCTTCTTCTATTGTTACTTCAATATCACTTTCTTCAACATTACTATCATCACTACTTATTTCATTATTATTGTCATTACTATTACTCATTTCTTCATTGTTGTTATTATCTGTAGTTTTTACAAAGAAAGATTCAAAAGGGTTATTAAAGTCTTCACCTTCCCAATCAACTTTCCATACAATTATTCTTGCACCAGTAATATCTCTAACATCGTAGAATTTATTAAAATGTTTTAGTCCATGTCCTTCAGCAAAAAATAATTTTGTAAATGTACTTCCTGCGTGTAATGGGTGTGTGGTTAAGATATTATAATTGCCATCTTCTGTTGGGATTAGTGTTGAACTTAATCCACTAGATAATTGATCTTGTTTGATTTTTATTTCTTTAAAACCTTTTTCTGTAGGTATGTAGACTGAATCCATGTGATATCTTTCATTATCATTTCCTGGTATAAATGCTTCCATTTTGTTAATGTCAATATTTAATATGATGAATTGACCTTGAGATGGAACAGGACACTCAAATTTATCATCACTAATTTTATTACATGCCATTGGGTTGCTCGTATATCCTGGCCAAGGTGAAATCCATTGATCTGCATCAATAGTTTGAATTTCACTATAATAATCTTTTGATGTTTTTTCATCTAGCTTAAATTCTTCAGTTAGGATTTTTATCCCTTCATCTTTTCCCTTTCCTTTAACTTTATTATACATACTTGCTTTTGTGAAATCCCAAGATCCAAAATGTCCCCATACTCCTGCTTTAGAGACCATATCTTGTGAAGTTATAAAATAATCTTCAGGTGGATCACAATGTGTTCGATCAAGAATATATTTTGCATCTTCTCCAACTATATTATTATCTTTAAGGATATTTTCTGCTTCTTCTTTTTCAACAATAATTATTTGATCTAATAATAATTTTGTTTTCAAATCATCTTCTAACAATTCTTTTATTTTATTATATGGGTAATTCTTTCCACATAATATTAACCTTAATACACCTAATGTTTCTTTTTCATCTTTTGCTAACATTAACTTACCTAACCAATGTGCTTGTGGCTGATTTTGTCCACCACCATCTAATGTAACTCCTCTATCTCCAATAGCTTTGAACCAGTGACCAAAGTCCCACCATGAATTAATTATTGCATCTTCTTTAGAA
>JABHXF010000050.1 GCA_018657385.1 Candidatus Woesearchaeota archaeon
CAGTACCATTAACTGTTCCATCATAGGGTGTTATCTGTATAGTAACATTTGACCATCTAGTAAAATTATCTGGATTTAAAACAACTGAAGCATTTGTATCTCCTTCAACTGAATTAACAGCTTCAGCATATTGCCAAGTATCATTTACAAACCAATCAAAATAAATTGTACCAGCATCATTATCAGTATCACCTAACGTCATAGTTGCATTCAATGTATTATTAGTATAAGCAATAACTGGAATTAATGTAGATTCAATAACATCAGGAGGAGAATTACTAATATTTATACTTACATTTACTGCGGTTCCATTTGTTGTTCCATCATTAGGAACAGCTTGTACAGTAACATTTGCCCACCTACTATAATTACCAAATGTTAAAATATCTGAAACATTTGTACCTGCAGAAACACCACTAGGTGCAGCACTTGCAGTAGGAGTTCCATTTACCCACCAGTCAAAATAAACAGTACCAGCATCACTATCTACATCAGCATAATTTACAGTTGCATTTAAATTATTAGTTGTATAAGCAACTGCAGGAATTAATGCCATAGTAACTGAAGGTGCAGAATTTGATGTAGTAGTTGTATAATTACTAAAACCACTTACATTTGCCAATAATGTTCCACCAGCATAACTAGTAATATTACAAGTTGTCTCATTATCACATCTCACACCATCCTTATGTAATTCTGGTTGTGATGCATAACCTAAACCATAAAAAGTAAGTTGTGCAGTTGTGTTTAAATTATTTAGTCCAATATCATCTTCTACACCAACACCAACAGTATTGTTTTCAATGTAGATGAAATTATGAACTTCTCCAACTTGAATAGTGGAATTAATCAATGCAACCCATAAAATTTCTCCGAAATCTGTTGTGTAATGAATGTTATTAGCTAATACTGTTTCATTTGTATCCACAATAAGAGCCTGAAATCGATTATTTTTTAGAAGACATCCACTAGATTGATCAACAAAGTTTTGACCAAAAGAATTATTTATATATTGTGTTAGACCAAATGAACTCTCCTGATTATTAAAAGTATTATTTTCAATAACAGATGATACTGAACCACAACAAGATGCAATCCCAGAAGTATCTGTATCTAAAAAAGTATTCCCAGTAACATTTATATTTGATGTACCACTAAAATATAAACAACCAGCAACATTTGATTCACCATTATTACAATTTGAAAAAGTATTATTAAATATTTTTCCTGAAATAAGATTTACAAAAGAATTATCTAAAGCAGGTACACCAGGGCCTGCTGAATCAACACCATTATAAGAGATGGAGGAACTAGTAATATTAACATCATTTGCACTTACACCTAAACCCCAATAAAGATCAGTTTGATTTGAGGTAATTGTAAGCTTATCAAGATTTACGAAAGTACCACTATTAATAGTAAAATTAGAACTTGCATTTTTTGTTAAATTAAAAGTAATAAAAGCATCACTAGTTGTCAAATAAGCATTTTGATTAACAACTAAATCTCCTTCAATAAATAGATTAGTATTCCCACTCAAAGTTAAATTACCTAGTGCAGGAGTTACTGGAATAGAAGTATTTTGAAATGTAGTAAATAATTGACCAGGACCTAGATCAGTATTAAAAATGGGTTTATCAATCCATGGCCCGGTAACATTAATAACTGCCTCAATTGCAACTGGATCAGGTGAAAAAGCAAAATAAACTGAAAAATTTACAGTAAGATTGGCATCTGCACCTGTTGTTACAGACATACCATCTGATAAAAAAGACCAATCATTTAAAGATTCATTCCAATAAGTAAATCTAATTGAATTTATTGGTTGAGCATAACCAAAAGCTATATCTGCCCCAACACCACCAGGAGGACAAGCAATAGGACCAGTACATCCACTACTAACATTATTATCAATATCAACCATATAGAGCATACTACTATTAACACGATTTTCTAAAAAGAATTGAATCCTATGATTTGCTTGATTCATTGCAATTAAAAAGTCATGATCAGGACTTCCATCCCAATCAGATGTATATTCAGATGGTGTACCTACATTAAGATCAGGAGTAGATAAATCCAATGAAACTTCATTAGCAGTAAGATCATAAGCAGACCCTGGAGCTCCAAATTGCGTTGCTCCCCCAACACTATCATCTGCAACAATAATACTGCCACCAAATACATTTATTATTTCAGCAGAATCACAAATAATAGTACTGTTAATATTCCAATCACCTGGCCCAGTATAATTTCCACCACAGATACCAAAAACATTAATAGAAAATAAAGCAATAGCTATAATAATAATTAGACTAAGTAGTACCCTCTTTTTCATATCCCACACACCTCAATTTATTAAAATATTTATTAATAGGAACTATTTTTTAACTTTTATTTAAACCCACTCAAATGTAATTAAGTAATTCTTTAATTAAAGAAGTATATAAACCTTTCGGTTAGAAATATATATTTTAGTATATGATTTAATATATAATTTAATATATGGTTAAAATAAGAATAAGAATAATATTTCAAAAAAAGAAATAAAAAATTAATAAAAAATAAAGAAAATAAAAAATTAATAAATTCTAACAACAACCGCACCTAAAAATGCTGCAATACCTAACAATAAAACAAAACCACTTATTAATAATGCGAAGTAAGTGCTTGATTCTGTAAACTTAATTTGTTCTACTTCAGTTGTTTGTGTTGTTGGTTGGGTTTCTTGTGGTGCTTGAACACTTGTAGTAATTAAATCAACTTGTTCTTCTTTCTTTTCTGTAGTTATTTTTTTATCACTATTTGTGTTACTATTTGTGTTAACCGGTGTATATTCATATGAATAATCTGAAACATCTTCACTGTTATCATTGTTATTATCAAGATAACAATTTGATTCTTCACCATCAGCTAAACATTTTATTTTTTTCTTAAGTTTTTTAACATCATTTCTAAGATCAGTTACTTCATCTTTTAAATTTTCTTGAACAAGACCTTTGAATTGTGTTAAATCATCATACAAATCATCAACTTCATCATATAAATCACTTAAATCTTCTCTAACATCATCAACTTCGTCTTCATCATTGTCATCTTCTGCTGTTTCTAAGTCATCTTTAAGATTATCATATTCTTCATCAAACCCATCATATTGATTTTCAAAATCATTTAACTTGTCTGAATCTGTTTCTGTGCTTTCAGGAGTTGGATCTGTTTGATCACCAGCATTAGGATCTACTACATTTGGATCAACTATTGAACATAGTTCTGGAACTAATTCCACTGATACAAGTTCTCCTAAATTTAAAGCAAATTGATCAAAGTCAGCTGCTAATTGCCCATATTTTGTTGCTAACTCTACATCTTCTTCTGCTACAACTGCTGAAGCTTCTAATGTCATGCCCTTAAATAAAGCATACATAAAACCACCACCAAAACCAATACCAGCCTGCATATCAATTGCTGTTGCTTCGTCTTCAGCACAATAAGCATCTGTGATTTTAACCTTTGTTTCTTCAAGATTAGTTGTTAAAGCATTTAATGCAATTTCCATACATGAATAAAATATATTAAGGTCTTTGTCAGCAAAATAATCCACATCAGGATTGATTTCATCTTCAGTACTAAAACTAAAACTTAGAATATTGTCACAATACAGAGCAAGTTCTTCTTCTGTTAAATCTTGTGGATCTATAGGATCTTCTGTTTCAACAGGATCTGTTGTATCATCAGGATCAACATCTGAGTTATCATCAACATTAACACTATCACATAAATCACTTGGGAAAACAACTAATAATTCATTTGAACCTAATGCTATTTTTCTAACTTTTAGTTCTAATGCCTTAACTTTTTCTAGTAATTGTAATTGAACATGTGATTCAGTAATTGTTTGTGCTTCATAATTTGAAACCTTATTTTTTAATTCAAAAACTAATAAATTTAATTCTTTTGATTTTGAAGCAATCTCTTCAAGAGGCATTTCTTCATCACATGTAAATGTTTTAGTTTCAAATGCAGTATTATAAGCTGAATATTTGAAATCTAACAAATAAGAAGCGTGATTAAATAAATCATACCTACTTTGTAAATAATCAAGACCTGGTACATATAATTCAGGTTCTTCAACAGGAATAGGTTCTTCAATTGGTTCTTCAGGTTCTTCAGGTTCTTCAGATTCTTCAGGCATTTCAACTACAGGTAATGATTGTTTTTGCTTTTCACAGATATTATCTGCAGCAATCATAATCTTAATTACATTGTGATTAAGTTCTTTTGCTCTTACATCTAAAGCAAACAATTGTTTCATAATTGTTTCTTTTGTTTCTGGCTCAAAAGTTCCAGGCTCAGGTTTCATACCCCAAACCTTGTATTTCATAGCTGTAGTATCTTGAGCTAATTCTTTTGTTCTTGATTGTATGAATTTAATTGAATCAACAATAGTACAAACATCAAATTCTGTTTTTTCAGTATTAATTTTGTTTAATTCTGTGTTTAAATCTTCATAATTTTTTTGAAGTTGTGTTCTTTTTAAGTTTAATTTGTCAACATCATTAAAAAAGTATTCAAAGATATCATCATGTTCTGGTTGTACTGGTGTAATTGTAAATTCCGGGATATCAATCTCATTTACAACATCATCAGACAGTACATCTTCCCCTAGAATATTCCAAGGTTGTGAAAAGTCTTTTTCCCCTAATTCAACATCTGCTGAACTAATTTGTGGTATGTTTATAATTACATCACCAGGCATTAATGTGAATGCACTAGCACTTGCAATTGTAACACATAATAATAATAGTGCGAATATAGCAAAATAAGCTTTTTTCATGCTTTTGCTTAAAAGATAATTTAACAAATTTTTCATCATTTTTGTTTCCCCCATATGGTTTTTTAATATAAACCTGATTAAAATAGCTATTAACTAGTGATAAAAAGAAGGTAGTATTTAAATATTTCGTTTTTTGTCACTATTTAGTTAGTATTTTAGTTTATAAAGGTTGAAAAAGTTGTAGAAAGAACACATTTTAAGATGTTTTTTGTATTAAAAAGGTAGAATATGTTAGTTAATATGAAAAGAAGGATGATTTAGTCTATTCTATCTGCTAAGTCCTCTAATTCTTCTTCTTTTCTAAAGAAATATATTGCTAAAAATATCACTGAGCAGGTTACAACCACATCCGCAACATTAAAAACAGGCCAAATTCGGAAATCTAGGAAATCTATCACATGGCCATACACAATACGATCAATTAAATTACCAATTGCAGCCCCAATCACCAATGAAAAGATGATTGCTTCTGTTTTATTGAATTTGTCATATAAAAACAAGATTAACCCTACCAAAATTATGGAAAACCAAAGAAAAAATGAATTTGCATCCTGAAATAAGCCAAAAAGTGTACCAGTATTAGATATGTAGGTTAAATGAAAGATTTTAGGTATTATTGGTATAGATTGATGTAATTGCATCAAAGATGTCACTAGAATTTTAGTGATTTGGTCTATTATAATAACTAGTATTGGCAAGTAGATGAGATATTTGTAATGTTGCTTAGTTTTCTTCATTATCTTGTTTATTATTGATGTTGTTTATATATTTAATTATGAAATAAGTGGGAATAATAAAAATAAGGATGAATTTAGTTATAAAATCCAATAACAAGACCAGATGAGCCTAAAATGAATTGGGCCTTATAATAAGAAAAAACAACTTGGCCAGGAAGATTTCTAAATCCAACAACAAGGCTGGATGAGCCGAAGGCGAATAGGATATTTGCTTGCAAATGTCCGTCCGTGCCATTGTTGTTGTTGGATTTATAATTAACATATTAAAAAGGAAAAAATAGTAAAAATTAAATTAATAACAGCAAAAAGAGCCTCCTGGCCTGTTAAAAAAAATTAAAAAAAGAAAAACTATATAATAAAAAGAAATAAAAATAAAACCATGGAATGTCCAAAATGCAAAAAGCCATGCAAATTAGTTGAATATTTAGGTGCAAAAGTTAAAGTATGTAGCTGTGGCTATGATGAAAGAAATGATCTTGATCAATATCCAGAAGATAAAAAGAGTCAGAAAGCCAAAGGAGAATATTGTAAATATAAAAGCAGAGTTTAATGTTTTATATTTAATAATAAATAATATTAAATTAGTAATTAATATTGTTGTTTAATCAAATATGTCAAATTCTTATTTTCTCCACAATATTAGTCAGTAGGTTTATATATCTTAATTGCGTAATATATAATAAGTTTTGATATGTAGATGAAAGACTTTTATTTTCTAGTATATGTGCAAAGATGTAAGTTATAGATGAAAAACTTGTGAGGTAAAATGGGAAAAAGATTCATACCACAAAAAATACTGAAAAAGGATACAGAAGAAGGTACAATATTCATATTTCCAAGTACAGAAGGTCAAAGAAAAGCATTAAGAATAGCAGTTCAAAAAGGTGAAGAGAGTAAAGTAGCAGCATTAGAAGAAATAACTGCTAAAGAAAGTGATATTAAAGATCTTGAAGCAAAAGAACAATTACATACAGCATTAGAAAGCTATACTTGGATGTATGAAAGATATTCTTCAGTTATTAAAAATCAGAAAAAAGGCAAAAAAGAAGGGAGAAATTATTTAGAAATGTGGCAACCACAAAAATCTATTTCTTCATTATATAAAATAGTCATGAAATATTCTTCAAGAAGATTACTTGGATTTAATATAGATAAAAAAGAGATGATAACTCCTGAAAGCTTAGAGAGAATTGCAGCTGCTAAAAAAAAGTTAAAAGATGATTTCAAAATTTATTTAGAAGCAGGTGATGTTGGTAAATTAGTTGCATTAGTTGACTTAACAATAGAAGCAATAAAAGGAACATATTTTACAGGAAGTAATATTGGAGATCTTACATCAATTCCAACAACAATGAGGAGAGAATCAGAAAAAGAGAAAAGAGCTGAAGAAAATAATGAAAAAATAGAAGAAGTTAATAAATTGTTAAGCACAACTTATTTTGCTCTTTATGTATTAAGTGATTATATTGATATTGAAACTAAAAAATTAGAAGAATACCATACTTTTTTCGATGAAATAAGAAGGAGAGCAGGGACTGCAAAAATTAGATCTGCTGTTAGTAATTTTTTGAGAACATACCCCATTAAAAAAACTTATATTCCTAAACAAATTAGACGAAGTAGTGAAGTTGCAGAACCATTAGATAGAAAAGAAACTTATCAACCAATAACAAAAATTCATGAAGAACAACAAAAATAATTATAAGAATCAAAACATTACAGTAATTACCATTTCTTATGTCGCATTTCTCGTTCAATAGTTGCTAAACGTTGATTCATTGCATCTAAACCTGCTTTAAGTGCATCTAATTTAGCAGAAATAACTTCAAAATCTTTTTGTGCAGTATAATTATCAGTACCAAATGATTGTTTATGTTCTTGAACTAATTCTGGTTTTTCATACCCTGGACCAGGATGTTGAGGTTGTTGTTGTTGACCACCTGGATAAGTTCCTTTTGTAGTATTCATCCCATAATCTTGAGATTGTTGATTTTGCCAACTGTCTTGAGGCATACCTGCATTACTTGTTTGTAATCCAAGTTGATCACCTTGCAAAGCTGCATCTGCACCAAAATTGTTATTCCCCATACTATTAAAATCATTTCCAAGATTAAGATCTTTACCTAAATCACCAAAATCTGGTTCTTTTTTCCAAAACATTAATTTACCAAGTAAACCCATATTCATGCATATTAAGTAAATTATCTATTTAAAGGTGTGTGTTAACTCAAGAGTGGTTTGAGTTTAGATATTTAATAATCAAAAAATATATATATTACTTAGTCTTACTTAGTCTTATGGAATCAATAACTATTAAAGTTGAGGAAAGATTTGCTAAAGAAATTGAAAAAGCAATGAAACTAAATTATAGTACTAAAACAGAATTTATCAGAGAAGCAATTAGAGATAAATTAAAGGAGTTAAGAATGCAGCAAATTGATGAAAGAGTACTCAAAAGCTTCGGAAAATCTCCAGTAAAAACACCTTTGTGGAAAGATAGAGTAATAAGAGAGCAAGTTAGTAAGGAGTATTTGAAGAAATTTAATCTTGAATAAGTACCATAGTCTAGAATAAATCTTCCGGAGTTCTAATTTCAACCATATTTTGTAATTCAAATAAATGTTTATCCCTTGTTATTAATATTGCTGAATTATCCCTAGCAAGAATTGCATGTAATGCATCTGCGAAAGGTATATTTATTAATCTTGATCTTCTAGTTGCTTCAAGCATTTGTTGACGAGACATACCCACTTTAATTAAACAATTTTTATAAGGTTCAAATAGATTTGATATTGTTTCTTCATTGTATTCTTTTCTTAATTCATCTAAAACTAAATTAGAATAAAGTATTGAATTATTATCATCAATAATCATATTTAATAAAAATAATGCCCATTCCCCTAATGGCCTAAATCTGTCTTTTCTGTTTTCAAAATAATCTCTCCAAATGCATGTATCAATGTAATATTTTGTTTTCATGATAAATAAAAAGAGGAGGTTATTAATATGTTTAATTGATGGTTTTTTAGAAGATTTCCGACGAGAAACGGAAGATATCTGGAATTAAATTAGAAATTCTTCAGAAAATTAAATTAATCTCTTACACCTATTCTTTAAAACATATATTGAAATTCTAAGTTTTATCTAAATCTTTATATATCCATAAACAATACCTAAATATATGAAATTAGACCCAAATGGTTATTTTATCATAACCATAAGAAATCAATTAATCACAGCTGAACATTATAATTATGAAGATCAGCTTAAAAACAGCTATAGTTCTAAAGATCCTGAGGAATTATTTAATAAAATCAAAGATTTAGTTAATGATGAGCATGCATTATACCTGAAAAAAGAGTTGAAAAGAGCAGAGATTGCACTAAAAACAGGAGACAAATACATACAAAACTAATTTTATAGTATGCTTGGCAACATTGTCATAATTATTTCCATTAACTTTTTAAATAACTAATATATCTTTTATTCTATGCTAAAATTCCTAAAAGATCTATTTAAAAAATCTGAAACTACAGAAGAAATTGAACATATTAAAATAGAAGAAATAGATATATGGTTAAACAAACATACTTCTGAAATAGTTGAAGATATTGATAAAGATATTAACGAAATCTATGTTAGAATGGAAACAGAAGTAAAAGAATTAAAAAATAGCCTTAATGAGTTAAGCAAAGCAGAATTGAAAAATGATAAAATTGCACTAAGAGCAATACAAATAATGCAAGGAAATAGGGAGACATATATTTTAAGATTAAACCAATTTGCTGATTCATTAGATTTAAGCAATAAAGGTTTTTATTCTGGAAAAAGATTTTATAAAGATTTTAATGGAAAAGTCATTGAATTAAACAAACAAACCATCAGAGGCTATCACGTTATGCAGGAGTTCATGGCAAATGAAAGCAGTAAAGTTGCACAATGCCTAAAAAAAATAGTTGAAAGTTCTAAAGAAATACAAGACTTAATTGAAAAATCACCAATTTATAATTTAGATGAGATTAAAGAATCATTAAAAGAATTCAAAAACAAACAAAAAGCATTGTCTGATATTGATAAAAAAGTAAAAGACAAAAGAGAAGATTTAGAAGAATATAGACGATCAAGAGAAAAGATTGACAAAAAGATTAGTCAATTAAAAAAAAGTGAAGCATATCTTAGCTATAAAAAATTAGCTGAAAAACGTGATAATTTAATAGAAGATATTAAAAAAATAGAAGACAATATTAATAATGATTTCTCAGCTTTATCAAGACCATTAAAAAAACATAGTAGAATGTCAATGAATGAAAAAGCAGTAGAGAGATATGCCCAAAGTCCAATATTAGCATTGTTAGGTGATGATAAATTAGAAATAATGGATATTTTAACTAAACTAAAACAAAATATTATTGAGAATAAAATTGAACTTAAAGACAAACAAAAAAACAAAGCAATACAAACAGTTGAAAAATTAAGCAAAAGATATATTGAAAATTTTATTAATAACCATAAATCAGTTAAGAATGTAAAAAAAGAGATTGATACACAAATCTTAAGCAATAGAGTTAATCAAGATTTTAATGATATGTTGTACAAGCAAGAACATTTCTTGAAAAAATGTAAAGAAACCATTAGTGATATTAATATTCTTGAAAAGAACAATATGAAAATGAGTATTGAAAACGTAAAAAAAGATTTAGAAAAAAAATATAGTAAAATGGCAATGAGAAAAATTGTTTTTATTGAAAAAGAAGAGAAAAAACAAACTGAAAATCCTGAAGAAGATAATAACAAAATAGATGAAACAACAACTGCAAACATTGAAGAAAAAAACAAGATTGAAGATAAAGATTAACACAAGAAACAAATTAATTCTAAGCAAATAAATAAAATAACAACCCAATAATTAAAAATAAAACATATCTTAATAACAATAAACCAAATATCTTTATTCTTGAACCAATTATTTTCTCTTTATTTTCATATTTTGTCATGAATAAAGATGCAATAACTAATCCTAAAATGAAAATTAAAGAAGATTGGATTAACAACAAAGTTGTGCTTTCCAATGAAAAAAAGATAACTATACTAAATAAAGGATAAGAATAATCAAGATATTTATTTTTAGTAAAAAGTACTAATAAAATAATTATAACCAAGAAAATATAATGAAATGAGGTTGCTTTAGTATAGATAATGAAAAAGAACATAATTAAGAACACAATTATTCTTGCAAGCCAATCAAAATACCTTTTACCTGATCTTAATTCTTCAGGAGCTATTAATGATAAGATGAATCCTGAAATAATACCTAAGAATGATACAAGCAAAATTAAAGAGTATTGTATGAAGTTCATGATAATTATAAAAATTAATTAGAATATAAAGATTTAGATAATGAAAGATATAAAAGATTGTAGGAGATTAATGTTAGTAATACTTGTATGGCTACTATCAGTTGGCCTTACAAGCCTTACTAGCTTCAAGTCCTACAAGCCTTTTTAGAACCATTTCAAGTATATCCAATAAAAGATCAAATAATTAATTAATAATGAAGGCAGCATCACTATTATCCATTTAAAGTAATTGTATTTTGTTAAACCAACAACAAAATTAAACAAGGGGTAAGGTAAGGGTAAAAGATGCATAAATGCAATTGCAAATACACCATACTTGTGTAATCTTCTTCTCAATGCCCTTCTTGTTCTTTTCTTAATATAGGGTTTAATTAAGAATCCCAAAAATCTCCCAAAAAAGAAATTAAGATTTTGTCCAGTAAAAACACCTGCAATTGTAATTAGATAAAGACTTTTTGGAGCAAAACCTTGCTTAAGAAAACCAAAAAATACAAACTCTAAAGGAACTGGAAACACAAAGATTGAGGAAAAAGAAAACATATAATAAAGACCTTGTTGTGATTGAGCTGCAATTTGATCAAAAATATGTTGGAATATTGGATAAATATATGGCAGGTTTTTTATC
>JABHXF010000051.1 GCA_018657385.1 Candidatus Woesearchaeota archaeon
ATTCCATTACCAACTAAAAAGTTAAAGTTGACAACAAGAAAAAGTCCTTGTGGAGATGGAGCAGCAAGTTGGGAAAGATATGAAATGAGGATACATAAAAGACTTATTGATCTTGGTATTGACGAAAGAGCATTAAGACTTGTTATGAGAGTACCTATTCCTGAAGGTTTACATATTGAGATAGAGATGGTTGATTAATTCTATTGAGTATTTTTTTAATATTTAATTTTATTTCCTTTTTTGATTAATCTAATTTTTGAGAATTAATTTTCAAATATTATTAGAACTCTATCCACCAAACTCTACTTTTATTCCAAAGTTAGTGTTTGATTTCTGGATTTTATATTTTTTACGTGTTCTTTTTGAACGCTTTCTTCTTTTAGGTCCTTTAGTTGTTTTTTTCTTAGTTTTAACTGGTTTTTTTTCTGTTTTTTTAACAGTTTTCTTAGCTTTAGTTGTTTTTCCTGTTTTTGTAGGTTTTTTTTTAATTACTTTTTTTACAGGCTTTTTTACTTTAGTTTTTTCCTTTTTAGTTTTGGTTGTTTTCTTAACTTTTGTTGTCTTTTTTTTAGTTTCTTTTTTCCCTACTGTTTTTTTTGTTTTTGTAGTTTTATTTTTGCTTTCTTTTTTTTTGGTTTTAGTTGTTTTTTTAGTTTTAACTGCTTTCTTTTTAGTTTTAGCAGGTTTTTTAATTGGTTTTTTCTTAACTATTTTTTTACTTCCCTTTTTTTTCTTTGCTTTTTTTACCTTAGTTCGCATACTTGCTTTTGCAGTTGCTCTTGCCTTTGCAGTTGCTTTAGGTACAATTCTTTCTTCAATATATTCTTCAGTATCATCAACTGCTTCTTCTAATTCTGCCCTGTCTTCAATTTTATATTTTCTTTCATCATAAATTACACTATTAACTAGTCTTTGATAATCTTCAGCACCACTTGATGTTTTTGCATACTTAAAAATAGATTGACCACATTTAGGTGCTTCCTTAATTTTTGAAGTATTTCTAATTGGATCTGCAACTTTTTCATAATAATCATTCATTACATGCATTAATATATCATTTGACTCTTGACAACGGGAATCAAACATACTAGGAACTATTTTTGTAACACTAATATCATGGTCGTATTTTTCTCCTAAATGTTCAATAAATCCAATCATTGTTTTTGTGCTACTATATCCTAAATAATCACAAGTGGTTGGAATAATTGCTTCAGTTGAAGCTAATATTCCATTCTGAGCTAATATACCAATAGAAGGTGGACAGTCAATTAAAATATAATCATACTTTTTAATTATATCATTAAATTCATTTAATTTTCTTTTTAACAAACCTTCTTTATTATCCATTTGATGAATTTGAACTTCGGCACTAGTTAATGATTCCTTACTAGTAATCATATCAAAGTTTGTTCCTAAGGATTTAATACATTCACTAATATGTGCATTTTCAATTAAGAAATCATACATATCTTTATGTGATTGATCATTAAAACAAGTAGAAATATGGCCTTGTGGATCAAGATCAATTAATAAAACTCTTCTGTTTTTTCTAGAAAGACCAGCTCCAAGATTAACTGTAGTTGTTGTTTTACCAACACCACCTTTTTGATTAATGATACAGATTTTCCTCATTATTACTACCACCTTTTTTGTTTCTGCTTTTATTCTATGGACGTGGTGAACCTTGGGATGTATATAAATGTTTCTATAGTCTAGTATAAGTATGGTCTAGGTATTTCTTTTTTTAGTAATGGTTAGTAATGAATTTTGTTAAATCATAAAAATTGATTTTGACCAATTTTTAGGATCCAACTAAAGCACAATAAAGTTGTTGTGCTACATTTTTATGCTATAGTAAGAGTTATTGTGCTTTAGTCCGGATAAAACATATAAATGAAAACAGATTTTTAATGAGAATATTAAATAGATAAAAATAATATTAAAAAATTCAAAAGGTGATATTATGGTAAAAATCGGAATTATTGGTGGTACAGGATTAGAAAATCCTGAAATATTAACAGATGCTCAAGAAAAAGAAGTTGAGACAGAATTTGGAAAACCTTCTAGTGCTTTAATTTGTGGTAAGATTAATGAAGTAGAAGTAGTAATTATTTCAAGACATGGAAAAGGACATACTATTATGCCTACAAAAATTAATAATAGGGCAAATATTTGGGCTCTAAAACAAGAAGGTTGTACTCATATTTTAGCAGCAACTGCTTGCGGTAGTTTAAGAGAAGAAATTAAGCCAGGTGATTTAGTTTTTATTGATCAGTTTATTGATAGAACAACTAAAAGACACCAATCATTTTATGGTGATAATAATTTTAAACCAAATTCTGTTTGTCATATTCCAATGTCTGATCCATTTTGTGAAAAAATTAGAAGTGTGTTTAGTGAAACAGCACAAGAATTAGGTTTAGCATTTCATAAAAAAGGAACAATGGTTACAATTGAAGGTCCAAGATTTTCAACTAGAGCAGAAAGTCATATGTTTAGATCATGGAATGCAGATGTGATTAATATGAGTACTGTTCCTGAAGTTATATTAGCAAGAGAAGCTGGAATTTGTTATGCAAGTGTTGCAATGAGTACAGACTATGATTGCTGGAAAGAAGATGAAGTTGTAGATATTGGAAAGGTAATTGAAACAATGAAAGGAAATGCTGCAAATGTTACTAAATTATTTTTATCAGTTATTCCTAAGATTAAAGATGAACCATGTAGTTGTAGAGAAATGATTAAAACTGCAGTTATGGGGGAGAAATAATAAAGGGCTAGTAAAGCTTGTTGCTTGTAGGGCTTGTAAGGTGAAAAGTCATTGCTTGCCTTACAAGCCTTACTAGCCGTACAAGCCTGACAAGCTTTTTAGTGGAGGTAAAAAAC
Source organism: Candidatus Woesearchaeota archaeon (assembly GCA_018657385.1). Classification (GTDB taxonomy): domain Archaea; phylum Nanobdellota; class Nanobdellia; order Woesearchaeales; family DSVV01; genus JABHXF01. Next base: position 2,887 of record JABHXF010000051.1, read on the forward strand.
ATGCCAATAAAATCAAAAATAAGAACAGTTCCTAACTTTCCTAAAGAAGGAATTATGTTTAGAGATATTACAACACTACTAAAAGATCCAATTGGAATGCAATTAGTTATGGATGATTTAGTAAAACGTTATAGGGGAAAGAAAATTGATAAAATTGTTGGTTTAGATGCAAGAGGATTTATACTTGGTGGTGCATTAAGTTATGTTTTAGGTGTTGGGTTAGTATTAGCAAGAAAAGCTGGAAAGTTACCAGCAGAATGTGAAGCCTTAGAATATGAATTAGAATATGGTACAGATAAAATTGAAATTCATAAAGATGCAATAAATCCTGGAGATAATGTTCTTGTTGTAGATGATTTATTAGCAACAGGTGGAACAGCAATGGCTGCTATTAAATTAATTGAGAAAATGGGTGGCAAAGTTATGGAAGCTGCATTTGTAATTGACCTTCCTGATGTTGGTGGAAGAAAGAAATTGCAAGAAGCTGGTTATAATCTTTATTGGCAAACTGAGTTTGAAGGAGACTAATTTCTTTTTTACTAGGTCAGGAGTACTTTCAAACTTGTTTGGAAGCTCAATAATTTCGATGAGTTTACGAGTCGGAATTATTTTTGCATGTTTCTCTGGAATTTGTTTATTTAAAATATATTTATGAGAAAACAACAAATGGCACAGACGGACTTTAGTTCCTAAAGTCCTATTCGGCTTCGCCTCACCTGGCCAGTTGTTTTCTATATTAAAAAGAATACTACAATATGTATTATTTAAAATTAATTTCTACTTAGTTATTATCTCTTTCTTTTTATCAGGTAGTTTATGTAATCTATAAGGACCAATACTTGGTGAAATAAATCCTGTACCTCTTAATACATCTTTTACAAAATCAGCATACTGGTGGATAAGAGCACCTTCTGGAGATGCTAAATAATTCTGCATTGCTGTTTCTGAATTTTTTTTTAATTCATCAATACTTAAAGTTGCTAAATCAAGATTCATTGCTGTATCAAAATCTTGTCTTAATTTTCTTACATCTGTATATGTTATATGAGTTGATTCAATATTTTCTATACTATAAACAGCTCTTGCATTATGTGCATATAATTTATCTTCAACTTGATCTAAATTTTTTCTTAACCAAAAATAACCTGCTTTGGCATGAAAATCAATTTCTAATCTTTCTTCTGATGATAGTATTATTGTTAATGTACCTATATCTTTTATTGGTATTCTTATTCCAGCTTGGACATCATCTATAGTTAAACTTTCATTTTCTTCTTTTAAATGGTATCCTTGTTTTTTATCAGCAGTAGATTCATGCTTATAAACAAATCTATCTCCATTATATTGCATTAATGCTTCTAGAACTTGAGTTTTGTGATCTTTTGTTTCTTGTACAGGTTTTGGTGTTCCCATGACTTTTGATTATTTTTATCTTTTATAAATCTTATTATTATCTATTTTATATTTTTGGAATCTTTTATCTTGCAAATATATCAAAAACCTTTATAAATTCAGCAGATTCCTAAGGTATTATGCAAGTTACAACTGCTCAAAGGCATAAATTAAAGAAATTTATCAAAGACCTACAGAATTTTAGGGGAAGACATACTGAATTAGTTAGTGTATACGTTCCTGCAGGTTATGATTTAGTTAAAATTATGCAGCATTTGGCAGAAGAACAAGGAACTGCTACAAATATTAAATCTACTGCTACAAGAAAGAATGTGATTGATGCTTTAGAAAAGATGATTCAACATTTGAAAATTATTTTAAAGAATCCACCAAATGGTCTTGCTGTGTTTTCAGGAAATGTTGCAGAAAGAGAAGGACAAAGTGATGTTCAAGTTTGGAGTATTGAACCACCATTGCCAATGAACCAAAGATTGTATCGATGTGATAAAGCATTTGTTCTTGATCCACTAAGAGATATGTGTCAAGAAAAGAGTGGTTATGGTTTAGTTGTTATGGATAGAAGAGATGCAACTATTGCTTTTTTGCGAGGAAAAACAATTGTTCCATTAGTTAAAACACATTCAGAGGTTCCTGGAAAATTCCGTGCAGGTGGTCAATCGGCACAAAGGTTTGAAAGACTAAGAGATGGAGCTGCAAAACAACATTATAAAAAAGTTGCAGAATATGTTAAAGAACAATTTCTAAATAATCCAGATATTAAAGGAATTATTGTAGGTGGCCCTGGACCAACTAAATATGATTTTGTTGAAGGAAATTATATTACTGATCAAGTTAAGAAAAAGATTATTGCAATCAAAGACTTAAGTTATACTGATGATTTCGGGGTGCAAGAATTAGTAGATAAGAGTGAAGATGTTCTAGCTCAAGAAGATATTACAGGAGAAAAAGATATTATGATGAAATTCTTTGATACCTTGGCAAAGGATTCAGGGAAAGTAAGTTATGGTAAAGAAGAAGTTTTAAAACATGTTAGGAATGGTGTTGTTGATGTTTTATTATTGTCAGAATCAATTGGTGATGATGCTATTGAAGAGTTTGAAGAAGAAGCAGAACAGTTTAAGTCTAATGTTAAGATTATTTCTACTGAAACAAGGGAAGGTGTGCAATTGGAAAAGATGGGTGGTATTGCAGCCATATTAAGATATAGTGTTGGATAATTTTATATATAACTTAATCTTATTTGTTTGATATGATTTATTTTATATTATTTATGTTTGCTATATCTCTTTTGTTTATAATTTTATTAGGTTGTTTATTTATTAAGAAATTAAGATTAAAAAATTTAAATGTATCAAAAAGGTGGGCAATTACTGGTGGCCTTTTTTTCCTTGCAATAAATCTTTTATTTGTACTTGTCTCATTATTTGTACTTATTTATAAATTTGAATCAAATTTTGCATTTGCTTCTTCTGTTTTCATTGTTACAATCTATCCTTTTTTTCTAATTATATCATTATTGATTGTTATGTTTATTGGCTACATTATTGGGTTGTGTTATGAGGCACTCATAAAATAGTTTTTTAAATCTGTTTATTATTGTATTCTATAAAATAAAACTTAATAAACCCCTAAACTAATCAACTTCTTATGAAATTCGTACATAAGGCATTTAATGAACTATGGCCAGAGGAGGAATTAAGGCAAGAGGTTAGTGTTAAGTACTCTGGTAAGTTTTCTGATTATAATGCTAATGTTTCTTATACTCCATGGAAAATGCAGTTTAGAGTTAGTAAGACATGGAGAGGAGTTGATGAAGATATTAGAATTGGCTTGATACAAAGTTTGCTAGTAAAAGTGTTTAAATCAAAGAGATACAAAAAATTTAATAAAAAAAATAAAATGGAGTTATATGAAATGTTCCTGAAGAATGTAGGTAATGTTGCACCAAGAAAAGAAAGTGATCCTCAATTAATTGAATCTTTTGAAAGAGTTAATGATGAATTTTTTAATGGATTAATGAATATGCCAAATGTATTGTGGGGTAAACACACTTTAACTAAACTAGGAAGTTATGAATATGGTAATGATACTGTGTTAATGAGTTTAGCATTAAAAGATGCCCCTACAAAAATGTTAGATTATGTAATGTATCATGAACTTTTGCATAAGAAACACAAATTTCATCACAAAAATGGAAAAAGTTTTCATCATACAACTGCTTTTAGAAAAGATGAAAAGATGTTTAAGAATGCAGAACAGCTAGAAACAGATTTAAAATATTTGCTTAGGAAAAAGAAGGTCAGAAAGGCTTTTTTTAGCTTTTGGAGAGGCTAAAATTCTTTAATTTCTCTGTAATTAGATTTGTGTCTTATTATTCCTTATTCTTACACTTAATCTTTTTGTAACCACGTCGTGGAAACTAATATAAATGATGTTGAAATATATACTGGAGTATATAAATATATTTAAAGGAAATCAGCAAGTATATGTAATGTTCGGGGGGACAAAAGAGATGATTAATATTAAGTTAGGGTCAAAGCGCTTGAAGGAAATGGAAGTGTCTCTAAAAGATGCTTTTATTGTAGTTAGAGAAGAACTTGATGAACACCGAGATAGTATTAACCAAAATACTAATGAAGTGCAAAGTAATTATGAATATCTTTGTAAAGTAGATTCTAAAGTTGAGAAATTAGGAGAAAGAATTGATGAACTTACTATGTTTATTAAACAATTACAAGGACAAAAAGAAAAAAAGTTTATTGTTTCTCAATTAACAAGAAAAGAACAAGAAGTTTTTATGGTGATATACATTAATGAAGGGATTACACTTAAAGATATTGGAAGAAGATTAGGATTAACATTAGATTTAGTTGAATGTTATGTAGGAAATTTAGTAACAAAGGGTGTTCCTTTGATTAAGAAGAGAATTGCAACATTAGAACTTATTACATTAGATCAAGAATTTAAATCATTACAAACAAAAGAAAACATATTAGAGATAAACGAGACTGTAAGTCAATCTATTATGAATTAATACTCAGTGGTTCGAGAAATGTGATTTTATTTTTTTTCTTTTTTTTATTCAGCTTCTTTTTAGGTAACTTTTATAAATTCTTGAAACAATTTATTGTTTTATGCCTTATAAATCTAATATCTGGAAAATGTATCTGTTTAGGCTTTTTCTTAGTTTTCATTTTATTGGCGGTGTATTAGTTCCATTTTTTATGGATTGGGGTGGTATAAGCTTTACACAGTTGATGATTCTTCAATCTATATTTGTATTCTCAATATTCTTGTTGGAGGTGCCAACAGGAGCAATTGCTGATCATTTTGGAAGAAAAACATCTTTAGTGTTATCAGGTATATTTACAGCTAGTGCAGCAATAGTTTATACGTTATTTCCAAGCTTTTCTTTGTTTATATTAGGAGAAATTTTATGGGCAATAGGTTTTGCATTAATGTCTGGATCAGATGAAGCATTAATTTATGATACTTTGAAGAAAACAAAGCAGGAAAAGATATCAAAAAAAATATTTGGAAGATACAGCAGTTTTGAGTTAATTGGGATTTCATTAGGTGCTCCAATAGGTAGTGTGGTGGCTGCAACTCTTGGTTTGAAATATGCCATGTTGTTTATGGTTGTTCCTTTTCTAATGGCATCTTTATTTGCTTTAACACTAAAAGAACCCATTATTAAAAAGAAAAAGGCAATTGAATCAAGGCGTTATTGGGATACTTTAATTAAAGGAGTAAAATATTTTAAAAATCATAAAGTTTTGCAAATACTTGCTTTTGATAGGATATCAACTGCTGTGTTAGTATTTTTTATTATCTGGACATATCAGCCATTGTTAAAACAATTAGGTGTTCCACTAATTTATTTTGGTTTTATTCATATGGCTATTGGTGGTGTTCAAGTTGGTTTTATGAATAATTTTACTTGGTTTGAAAAAATATTTGGCTCAAAGAAAAGATATTTGTTATGGAGTGCATTAATTTCAGGTATCTGTTTTATTTTATTAGGTCTTAATACATATATTCCTTTTACAATCATTTTACTAGTACTAATAGGTGGTTTTGGTTTATCAAGGTATGTTTTATTTCAAAGTTATTATAATAAATACATAGAATCAGAGAATAGGGCAACTGTTATTTCTACTATGTCAATGATTGATAGATTTATTAGGGGATTGGCTTATCCTTTAATAGCTTTATTAGTAGAATGGTCATTAACTTATACATTAATAATATTAGGTTTAGGAATAATTATAATTGCATTCATATCAAGGGTAGAAGAAAAACATTTACTTGATTAATGTTTTACTTTATTATTTCTTTTTTTTAACTATTTTCTTAACTTTTTTTTTGATTGTTTTCTTCTTTGTAATCTTCTTTTTAATTTTTTTAGAAGTTAGTTTCTTTTTTTTAGCTTTCATTAGCTTGTCTTTCTTTTTGATCATTTCAAACATCTTTTTTTGAGTTGCTGTAATTTTACCATGAGTTACTTCTTTTTTTTTGAAAATTTCAATTCTTGGTTTTTCTTTCATTATTTTACCAAACTTAATGTATTCATTTGGTTTTAATGTAGCTTCTTTAGAAATTTTATTTTGCGCTTCTTCTTGAGCTTCTTTTGTTTCATATTCTTCTATTACTAAATATTCATGATCAAACTCAATAGATTTAGCAACATAGCCATGGATAAAACCTTTAACTTGTTTAACAGTGTTAAGATGCTTTCTCATATGCTTTAAAGCAAACTTACCTTGTCCTTTCTTGAATCTGAATAATGCGAATCCGACATACATAATTATCACCTTTTTTATTGATATGTTTATTCTTATGTATATAGATATATAAATTTAATGGTAAAATTGGTTATAATTAGAAAATTTAAATAAAATAAAGAAAAAATAAAAAGAAAAAAACAAACTTATTCAATCACAAATTCTGGTGGTCTGTTGATTTCAATGCTTACTTCAAGTATTGTGCTTTGTTTACCATCATTTGCTGTAATTGTTACTGTATGTTCTCCACCTTCTTCAAACTCAACATCTTTAGTTGCACTAGTCATCCAACCGGAATAAGTAACAGTTACTTCATCACCATCTTCATCAATAATTTCTGGTTCAAGTGTGATTGTTTTAGTTTTTCCTTCTTCTATTGTTAGTAAAATATCTTCTATTGGACTAATGAATGGAGCTTTATTCTTTAGTTTAACAACAACTAAAAATTGTTTTTCATCTTTATTTACTCCGTCATCAGCAATTGCTTTTACCATGTAAGTTCCTGCATCACCTTCTGTAGTGACCCATTTTCCTTGATTATCTAATGGTGCACCTAAAAAGCTATATGTTACTTCATCATTATCAGCATCTAAAGCTTTTGCAGTTATTTCAACAGTATCTCCTTCAACAACAACAACATCTTCTAAATTATTTAATACAGGTGGTCTGTTTAAGTTTTTGACCTTAACTGTTACTTCTTTAGCAACGCTTTGTACACCATCATCTGCTGTAACTGTTACTGTATATTCACCAGCATCATCATAACTTGTTAGTTTTGTCTCAGAAGTCATCCAACCAGAAAATGTAACTGTAACATCATCACCATCAACATCACTTGTTACTGGGCTAAGTTTAACTGTGTCTCCTTCATTTACTGCAACAATTGCTTCAATTGTTAGTGTTGGTGCTTTATTTTTTGGAATAACTACAACTTTTACTTTTTTACTAACTGTTGCTTTTCCATCATCTGCTGTAACTGTTACAAAATATGTTCCAGCATCTCCTACATTTGTTTGCCATTCTCCACCTTCATTTAATGGATCTGTAAATGAAAAAGTAACTTCATCATCATCTTTATCAGTTGCTTTTGGAGTTAATTTAACTAAATCTCCTTCTGTATAAGTTTTAACAATTACGTCCTGTACATCTTGTGAATCTTCTGTTGTTTCAGATTCTAATTCTTTTTCTTCTGTAGGTTCTTCTTCAACAACTTCTTCCTCTGTTTCCTCTTCTTCAACAGGTTCTTCTTCATCTAACACATCAGGAATTTCATTTTTAATTTCTTCTGTTACTTTGCCAGCTAAATCACCTTTTTCTTCAGTATCACCAGGCAAACAAACTAATTCTTCTCCTTCTGCTCTCTCTTGTTCAATATCTGTATCTTTTGCAGTACAACCATTAAACAAAAGCATAGAAATAACAACTAATACTAATATATACACACCAATTTTTTTCATGTCTCTACACCTCAATTCCCTTTTTTATAATATCAGATAGTAATATTATCTACTATTTAAGACTAATAAATATTACTCCTATTTAAACTTTATTGTTGTCGAGGAGGAATATGGTATTTTTTGTTAGTGTGTGGTAATAACTATTTGCAGTATTTTACTTAACTATATCATAAGATTTAAAAGTTAAGGTAGATTTCTTTATTTTTATGGAAATTGAAAAAATTGAATTAAATTTAAAACATAGGCTTTACCAACAAGCAGTAGTAGAATTTTCTAAAAACAAACATAGTGATGAAGCAAAAAGACTTATCAAAAAATGGCTGAGACCTATATTGCTTGATCATCTTGGGCTTGTTTCAGAAAGGGAATATGATCGTTTGCCTGATAGTATATTTATTGAAGATACAGTGCCAGTTTTAGGTGTTCCTCTTACTCTTTCACTACATTATTCTTGGCTTCGTGAAGATTCATTTAGACATAGTGTTAATTTTCTTGAGGGAGATATTGATTTGGAAAAAAAAGCAGTTCTTTATGACGCTGTTCTACTTAGTGCACGAGATGATGGGCAGCTTTGTCCAAGGGATCAACGTGATTCTGATAATGTTTATGATTTTCACGGAGTTGATTTGAATACACATTTGGCATCATTTGGAAATCCTAACATATGTTACACATCTTTGGAAGCTCATAATCTAAGTGCAGGTTTTGCAGCACTTGAATTTATTGCAGAATTTGCAAGAAATACGAGAGATCGTAAAGAGAGTTATCATGGTAATATCATGTCTGATCTTGTAATGTTTAGAAAAGTATTACGTACAGAAATGGCAATTGGATTGTTACCTCATGAATATGGTGAGGGGCCTCAATGGAAAGGTGAAGTATGTAAAGAAAAAAAGACAGATTTACAAAAGCAGATTACAAGGTATGAAACAGCATTAAGGCATTATTTCTAGAACATTTTCAAGTATTTCTCTCTTAGATCTTTAGCTAATGTTGGATTTCTGAATATGATGAATTTAATTTCACATGGTTCATGAGCTATTTGGGTTATTTCTTTTAGGCTCATTTCTTGTGTTGAGGAATATTTTTCATAGAATGCTTTTAGTTTTTTCCTTATCTTTTCTGGATATTTTATTTGGAAAACTAAATCTCCAAGGATATTCATATCCATTAATTCATCAACTTGTTTTGTTTTTTTATTTTCAACAACATTAACTATAACACCACGTTCTTTGTAAATCTTAGATCCCCACCTATTAAGAGGAACATCCTTAAGAAATAATTGATATGGTTGGATTCCTGCCTTTATCATGTCATCAAATAATCTTGTTTCTCTTCCAAGATTAATTAAAAACCAAAAAGAGTAGAAAACATAGCTTACAAATTTAGGTTCTTCATTTTTTTCTCTATGTATTGCCCAATAAGTTATTGCATCACTCCAAAAATTGTCTAAATCCCACAGATTGTTAAATGTATAAACTGCATAATCTTCTTTTGCAAATTCGGTTTCAAATAATTTAATAGAAGCCCTTGTTTTTGTATCATAAGTTGTTAATAATCTGTCAAAATATGATTTTAGGTTTAAAACCCATTTTTTATCAATGGAATATCTTTTTTTTGTTTTAATTAATACATTTTGTTTATGTAATAAATCAACAGCTTTCCTTACACCTTGATATGTAATGCTAACATTGTAATTTTTTCTTATCTTATTGGTTAATTCAATGATAGATAATGGTTGTTCATTACTTAATATTGTGAAAACTAAGTCTTTGACATTCTTTGAATCTTCACCTAATTGTGGAATTGATAATTCTAGCATATATTTGGGTAGTTTATACTTATATTTAAACTTTTTGGTACAAAAATAGTTGTAGCAAAGGGTTATATAAGCTACTTTGATTCTTCATATTATGTTAGATAAATTACTATGTGGATTTAAGGAAAAATTGTTTGAACTTGAACTTAGACCTTCAACTGAGGGTTATTTAGATTTATTTACATTTCAGGGGTTTTGTCCAGTTGTTTTACCAATACAACATCTTCCTAAAGTATATTCAAGCTTAGTTAATGCAGATTTAGAAAGAACTGTTTTGCTTCAACAAGAATTAATATTTAAGTTTGGAAGTATTCTTGGTTTTGATCCTGGGCCAGAAAGTCAGATTCTTCATTATGGCAGTGAAGCAAATATACAGGCAATTAGGTTTGCAACTAGATCTATAAAAAGGAAAAAGATAATTGTTTCAAATTTAGCTCATAAATCTCTTCTCTCAACAGGATTATTTGAACCGATTATTATAGATGTTGATCCAGGGAATAATTTTCAAATCAATCAAGATAAACTTGAACAAGTTATTGAAGAAAACATTGATGATATTGGCATTGTAGCAGCTACTTATGGGACTACTTTTTTTGGGACAAATGAATTATTTTTAAATAAATTATTAGATCTTCCAAGTTTTCAAGAAATTAAGGATGAAACTTGGGTTCATGTTGATGCTGCTTATGGTTGGATTTCTATGTTATATGATTCAATTGAAGTTCCAGAATTTACAATTGGTTCTGTAATTGCAGATTGTTATAAATTTATTGGACTTCCAGGGTGTAGTGCATTGTTAGTTAAAGGTGAGGTTAGAGAAGATTCAAATGAGTTAATGGAATCTTACTTTAATACATATCAATCCACTAGAGGAACTTTCAGAACTTCATGGCAAGCCTATATCTTAAGAGATATTTTTAAACATTATGGTATAGGGAAGATTAGGGAAAGGTATAAACAATGCTTAGAAAAAGCAAAAGAGATTGTAGATGAGCTTTCTGATGCCGGCTTGGAAACAATAATCCCAATTACTACTCCAATAATACCTTTTAAATTAAATTCAAAACAAGAAGTTCATTACATGGTCAATGAGTTAAGAAAACAAGGTTATATTGTAGCACCAATTCATTTATCAGGAACTGATTCTAGCAAACATAAGTATAATGTTTATGGTATTAGAGTTGTTATTTCACCTATAAAACATCAACATAAACAGCTGGATAAGTTTGTTGGGATTTTGAGGAGTAGTTATAATGTGTGTCGTGCATAAAACCAAAAACATTTTGAATGAACTTCAAAATTTTTCGATATAAAATCCAAAACATTTATATACTATTGTTCCATTTATGAAACATATGGTACAAAAATGGAACAATAATGAATTGGAGATCATTTTACAATTGTTAAAATCATCAAAACATATTAGAGCTATTGCTAAAGAGATTAATGAGCCTCATGTAACTATTCTTAGAAGACTTAATGAATTGGTTAATAAGAATGTCTTAGATTTCAGGAGAGAAGGTAAGAATAAAATCTTTTTCTTGAGAGACAATATCATTACAAAAAGTTATATCTACAGAGCTGAACATTACAAACTGGAAAAGTTAGTAAATAAATCTCCTGAAATGATGATAATTATTGAAGAGATTTTAAAGAAAACTAAAGCAGAACTGATTCTATTGTTTGGAAGCTATGCAAAATTCAAAGCAAAAAAAGATAGCGATATTGATGTATACATTGAAACTGGAAATAGAAAAGTAAAAGAAGCAATTTCAGGAATAAATTCAAAATTAAGCGTTAAAATAGGTCCTTTTAATCTAAAATCACAATTGATTAAAGAAATTATTGAAAATCATGTTATAATCAAGGGAGTAGAGAGATTTTATTCTAAAAATGAAAATATTTATTAGTTAATACAATTCTCAGTAATTTATGACAAGAGTTTTAATCTTTGGAACATTTGATAAGCTGCATAAAGGGCATATTCATTTTATTAGAAAGGCAGGTGAAATAGCTGAAGAAAATTCTAAATCAAAAGAAGATGCAGAGCTCTTTGTAGTTATAGCTAGAGATGAAAATGTTGAGAAAATCAAAAATAAAACACCAGCTGATCAAGAAATGAAACGTGTAATGAATGTTTATTTATTAGGGTTAGCAAAGAAAGTTATTTTGGGAGATAAATCTAATTTCTTTAGAGCAATTCAAGAATATAAACCTAAGATTATTTGTTTAGGATATGATCAAGATTCACAAGGCTTAGAAGAATATATTAAAGAACATAAATTAAATATTGAAATCAAAAGAATTGATTCTCATGAACCAGAAATATATAAGAGTAGTAAGTTGTGAGTAATGGGTTTTGGGTCTTGAGTGGGTTATCAGTAAGGAGTTATAAGTATTGCTATATCTTCTCAAAACTAATTAACTCATAACCATATCTCACAACTGATTTACTCACAACCAACTTAGAACTCATTACCCAAAACCTATAACCAATTATTAACTATAATCTAGAATTCTTCAAATTCATCTAACTTTAAATAACCTTTATTCTTCAAAAACTTAACTTGTATTGGTCTGTACTTAAATACAACATCTCCTTTTTCATCACCTTGGAACTCCCATGGCTCAATTAACAATGTATCTCCTTCTCTTACCCATAATCTTCTTTTAAGTCTTCCTGGAATTCTGCAGACTCTTGTTTTAGCATCCATACACCTAACTTTCATCCTGCTACCACCTAATCTTTGTTCACAGATACCCAAAACTTGGTTATCTCTAGGTAGCTTTGTTCTTCTTATTTCTTGCTGTTCTTGCTCTTCTGCACTTAACACAGGACCTTTCTTCTTTGCACTGTATGGTTTCTTATTCATAATTACCTAAAAACAGCAAAGTATTTATAAATGTTGCCCTCTAATGAAGGTTTGGAAGGTTTGGAGTTTGGAAAGTTTGGATGGTTTTTACCCTCTAAACATTCAAGACACTCCTAACCATCTTAACTTTCAACAAAGGGGTGGTATATATCAAAAAAAAATCAAATAAATCAAACAAATTATTAATCATTTTTCTAATTGTTGTTGTTTTAGCAATAGTTGCATTATTTGGTGGGTTAATTTACAAAGCAATAGGATCATTAGACAATGGAATGTCAAATGTTGTTATTATTCCAGTAAAAGGAATTATTGTAAGTTCTGATCCTGGTGGTTTTATGACTGATTTTGTTTCAAGCTCAAAAATTATTGATAAAATTGAAAAAGCTGAAAAAGATTTAACAGTTGATGCAGTTTTATTTGAAATTAATTCTCCTGGTGGTAGTGCAGTTGCATCTGATGAAATTGGTCAGGCAATAAAAAAATTAAGTAAGGAAACAAACAAAACAACTGTAGCATGGATTAGAGAAGTTGGTGCTAGTGGTGGTTATTGGATTGCTTCTAATACAGATTATATAATTGCAAATAAAATGAGTTTTACAGGAAGTATTGGTGTTATAGCTTCTTATCTTGAATTCAGTGGTTTGTTAGATCAGCATGATGTAACTTATCAAAGAATGGTGGCTGGTGAACATAAAGATATGGGAAGTCCTTTTAGAAAATTGACAAATGAAGAAGAAGATATTTTTCAAGAGCAATTAAATCAAATTCATAAATATTTCATTGATGAGGTTGCCATAAATAGGGATTTAACTGAAAAAGAAGTAAAAGAATTTGCTGATGGTTCTGGTATTTTAGGAATTAAAGCTTTTGAACTTGGTTTAGTAGATGAGTTAGGTGGAAAAGAAGAAGCAAAAGAATATTTAGAGAAAAAATTAAATGCAGAAGTTAATTTTATTGAATATGAAGAATCAACATCACTATTTGATATATTAACAGGCGTAGTATCTAATCATGGATTTGGTGTTGGTAAAGGTTTAGGTACAAACTTATTCCAGAATGATGCACTTATACAAACCTAATTAATTGTATTATTTGATTTAATTGCCCACTCAATAGTAGTTACAAAAGCGAAAACTTTATAAATACACCTTATTCTAACTCTTATTGGGGTATAAATATGAGTTTAGAAGATACTTTATTTACTGCATTTGAATCTTATTATGACGCAAAGCTAAATTTAGATTCAGATGGATTAAGAGATCATCCAAGAAAAACTTATGAAAGATGGATGGAAGATTCTGTTAAAGATATTAAAAATGCAGTTCTTATGGAAGTTCAATCAGGATGGACAACTCTTGATAGTCTTAAAGAAAATATTTCTGATTTATTTCAAAAATTTCCTAAATTAGCAGAATTCTATGAAGAATATATGGATGAATCTATTTCTGATGTAAGAAAAGTATTTTATGTTATTTATGCTCAACAACTTGATTTAGTTGTTTCTAATAAAGATAGACTTCCTTATTTAGCTATTGATGGTATTGAAAAATCTTATGAAATGGCTAAAAGTGCTCTTAGAGAAATTGATGGTGAAGATACTATAACAATGGTTAATGCTGATATAGGTAATGGTCAAGAAAGAATAGCAGATGATGAATTTGTATATGGGGTCTTCTATAAAACTTTATTAGCACATATTAAAGAAGATGATCTTCCAAGTTTAGGTGATGTTTCAAAAATGGAACTTGCAAGTGATTCTTTTGAAAATAATATTCTTCTGAAAAGAAAAAACCTTGTAAGATATGCAGAAAAAGCAAATTTAGATGAAGAAAAAACTGAAGAGTTAAATGAGATTTTTGAAACATATGATTCTGCAATTAGAACTGCAAGAAGTGATGCAAAAACAATAAAAAAAATTAAAGGAAAAAGAAATTCTTTATATGGCTCAATGAATCAATTAGTGGATGCAATGATTAATTTCCCAAATGTTAAATGTTTTAATGGATACTTTGAAAAAATGCAAGAGTTAGGAAAAAAATATGCTGCACATTGTTCTAACTATTCAAAAGTATTAGGTATGAATGAAAATGGTAATAATTCTAATGGTGTTTTTCAAAATCAAAATACTATTGTATTTGTTGATAAAATGAGTGCTATAAATAAAGAATGGAAAAAATTTATTGATAGAATTAAAAGCAATCCAAGTACTGATTTTCTACTTTTTAATTATTTACATAATTAGCTAGAACATTCTCTCAATAATATCTAATGTATAAAGAATAGTTGCATATGTTTGTTGTTTTGTTGGCATGAATAATTGCTTTTTTTTATGTACTGAAAAGATTCTCACATTGTTTATAAGATGTATTTGTTGTGTTAATCCTGGATCAAGATCAATTCCTTTATCTCTTATTTTTGCAATTAAATTACCTAAACCAATTCCTGGTGATTTTTCTAATAAATCATTATTTGTTGCATCAAAATAGATTCTATGTAAGCAAGTTTCAAGAATTCTTCCACAAAGAATAATGGATGCTCTGTAACATTCACTATTAAAAGCACTATTTAATTCTTTTATATCAAGGTTGATTTCATCCTTTATTTCTATTGGTGTTTTAACTGGTGCTGTCAAATTAAGGGTTTTAGTTTTTATTTCTTCATTAAAGTTTAATAAATTTAATAATTCTTTGATTTTGTTTATGTTTTTTGTAGTATCCTTTGTTAATGTGAATAATTGTAATACTTGGTCATGGTTGTTCTTATTTTGTTTATAATTAATATTATCAAATATTAGTTCTGTTAATAGCTCTTTTTTATTCTTTATTTGGGTCTCATAATTCTTATTTTTTAGGGCATTATAATTATATTTAGCAGAAGCATAATCTACTAATGTCTTTTTATCATCTTCACTAGAAATAGGTTTATTAGTTTGTAAATCTTCAATTTCGCTAATAAGTTTTAGTATTCTCTTTTTCATGTAAATTGATAAGATGGGATGATATATTAATTTTGTGATTAATTCTTTGAGGTAGTTCCAACAATATGGTCCCGTAAGAAAATAACAACAATGGCCAGGCGAACCGAAGGTGAGTAGGATTTTTGCTTGCAAAAGTCCGTCTGTGCCACTGTTGTTGTTATTTTCTCACACTAATTAAAATTAGTTTATTACAATTGAAATCAAAAAATAAAAATTCACGGGCTACATTGGCTTCGCCCTAGTTAAAAAAATAAAGAAAAAAACAAACTAAACCTTATGTGGATGTTTAGTAAAAAAGCTTAATCCTGCTGCAATTAAACAAACAGCTCCTGCTGGGATAAATGCCCAAAGATAACTTCCTGTTACATCGAAGACTCTGCCTCCAAGGATTGGACCTATAATACCAGCAACACCATAAGCTGTAAATACAAATGCATAATTAACACCAATGTTTTTTGTTCCGAAAAAGTCTGCAGTTGTTGATGGGAATAATGCAAAGTTTCCACCAAAATTAAATCCAACTAATGCAGCTGCAATTCCTAATAATAATGCTGTTGAACCCATTTTCATAAGTAAAAGCATTATTATACCTTGCAGTAAAAACATAATGAACATTGCTTTTGTTCTGCCTAATTTGTCAGATGACCATCCCCAAGCAATTCTTCCTGCTGCATTAAATAATGCAAGAATACCAACTGCTGAGCCTGCCATAGCTGCTGTCATCCCAGAGAAAACACCAAATGGTTTTAGATTTCCAATAACCATTAAACCTGCTGCTGCTCCAAATACAAACATTATCCATAAGAACCAAAATTGTTTTGTCTTTAACATCTCTTTCCATGTGTAATTTTCAATTACTTTTTCTCCAGATACTGACGCTTCAACTTTTTTAGGTTCCCATCCTTCTGGTTTATATCCTTCAGGTGGATTTACTAAAAATAATGAACCAATCACAACAGCAACACCAAAGATCATTCCTAGGTAAACAAATGTTGGTAATACTCCAACAGATGCAATTAATGATGATGAAAGTTTTGCAAATATCCAAGCTCCTCCTCCAAATCCAGCAACTGCAAGACCTGTTATTAAACCTCTTTTATCTGGGAACCATTTAACACCAGCTGCAATTGGACAAACATAGCCAAGACCAATACCTGCTCCACCAATTAATCCAACAGTTAATGCAATTGCAAGGAATGATCCACCAGTTAGTCCACCTAAAATATAACCTAGTCCTAAAACAATACCTCCAGTAATTGCAACTTTTCTTGGTCCAACTTTATCTTGCCATCTTCCAGCAAAGACCATGACTAATGCAAATGTTGCAAGACCAATTGAGAAAATAATTTGTGTTTGTGTTGTTGAATATCCAAACTGTTCTTTTAATGGATTAACAAATACACTCCATGCATATATTGCTCCTAAACACATTTGAACAATTAATGCTCCAATAACTACTAACCATCTATTTTTAATATTCATTTCTTAACACCCTTTTATATTTTTTAAAATTATAATTATGAATTATTAGAAGTTGTATATATTTGTTTTGGTTGTTTTAATTTTATTAATAAATCTTTCAAATTAATGGAATTACATAAACGCCTTTCTTCAAATAAAAAAATAAAAATCTATTCAATTTTTCTTTTTTTCACTCTGAAGAATGTAAGGCCATCTCTTTTTTCTATTTGTTTGTGGATCATTACATTGTTTTGAACAATTGCCCACTCAAATATATTAGAGTTATCACAACTAAAATTCACCATTTTTTTTTGGTTGAGAAAACCATTGCCCAAAAAACATGAAGCTTTTTGAACAATTTTATGAGGTTTTCTAACCTCTCACCCCCACACTAACTATCTACGTTTTTCTATGCCAATATTGTTTTAAATAGTTTTTGGTATTTAGTTTGGTAATTAGTATACTAGTTTGTAAGTTATTAATATTTAGAAATTATTGTTTATGTATAACGTTGTCTAAAATATTATTATATTGAATTTGAAATCTTTCATATAATTTATTTCTTGCAGTTCTTAACACTGTTTCAACATCTGTTACAACTTTTAGCTGGCCAATAACAATTTCTGGATTTGGTTTAGGTTTTTCATATTCCTGAAAAATCATTTTACCAATTGCTCTAGTAGAAATAAACCAGAATTCTTTTATGTCCTCTTCATCAAGCAAAGTTTTCCTAGAATTGTAAGATCTGTATTTTGCCTGTGCATATTCATTAAATTCTCTTCCTACTATATCTAAATGCTGACTTATATATGCACCAAAATGTTTACTATATTTTTTTCTGCTGATTACAAAATCCATAAATTTTGCATTCTCTTTACTAATTTCTTTTAGTGAGATGGATATTATGTCGCCAAGGTGGCCAACTGCATAAAGTTCGCCATGTTCTACTTTTTTTCTCATCTTTTAGAGGATTATTGATTTATTTAAGTATTTTATTGAATATTGTGAGTTAATTTTATAAATCCCACACTTAATATACCTAATAATGGCAAATAATAGAGAGCAAATCAAAGAATGGGAGGCAGAGTTAAGTAAAACTAAGTACAATAAAAGAACTCAACATTCAATTGGTTTGTTAAAAGCTAAAATAGCTAAAGCAAAAGATAAAGAAATAGCTAGGTCTTCAAAAAAATCAATTCATCAAGGTTATTCTGTTAGAAGAACTGGGGATGCAACTGTCATTTTAGTTGGTTTTCCAAGTTCTGGAAAATCTACTTTGTTAAATGCAATTACTAATGCAGAATCTCCAGTTGGTAATTATGAATTTACAACTTTAGATGTTATTCCTGGATTATTGGAATACAAAGGAGCAAAAATTCAGATTTTAGATGTTCCAGGAATTGTTAGAGGTGCTGCATCTGGAAAAGGTAGAGGAAAAGAAGTATTATCTGTAATGCAAAACGCAGACATGGTAATCATTCTAATAGATGTTGACAGACCTCAAGCATTAAAAGTAATTCAAAAAGAAATTTATGATTCTTTATTAAGACTTAATCAAGTTAAACCAGATGTTAAGATTAAAAAAACAGGTAGAGGCGGTATAAGAATTGGAAGGACTGTAAAAACTCCTGACTTAACTGATGAAACAATTATTGCTATGTTAAAAGAATTTAGAACAAGCAATGCAGATGTTTTGATAAGAACTAAAATTGATGCAGACCAATTTATTGATATTGTTGAAGGTAATAAAATCTATCTTCCTGGAATTACTATTATGAATAAGATTGATTTAGTAGTTCCAGATATTAAAGAAGGGGATGTTGATGAATTTATTAAATTAGAAAAAAAGTATAATGTTGATGTTGCTATTTCTGGACATAATAAAGTAAATCTAGAAGCAATCAAAAAAATGATTTTTAATAGAATGAATTTTATTCGTATTTATTGCAAAGAAGTTAGTAAACCAGCAGATATGAACGAACCATTAATTCTTAGAGAAGGCAACACATTAAAACGAATGTGTGAAAAATTACATAAAGATTTTGTTAAGAAGTTTAAGTATGCAAGAATATGGGGTCCTTCTGTAAAGTATGATGGTCAAAAGGTTGTAAAGATTTTACATGAATTAAAAGACACTGATATTGTAGAGTTGCATATAGGATAAATTAGTTCTAATTCTAAAAATAGTTTAAATTATCAGTTTTGAAAATAATTTATGTTAAATAATAAAAATAATAAGAAAAAAATAAAGAAATTAATGTTGATATTCTGTTACTTGTTCTTTACTTTTGCCAATCATTTCTTTTTCTCTTTTGATTGCTGAATTAAGATCATCTATGGTTTCATAAGTTCTGCCTATTTTATCCATCATTATCCCAGTAATCTCACTACCAAATACTTCTTCAACTATACCCATGTTACCTATGATTTGTGCAGCTGCTAGTCCAGTAATATCTGTTTTTTCAATTCCATCAACAATTAAATCTAAACCTTCTCCTTCTAATGCTTCTATGTTAGTATTATCACTTACAACAGATGAAATAAAATAGTTTATTAATGCATAACCTATTTTATACATCTGTTTAACATCTTCACTTACTTGTAGATCATTAATCCTATGTCCTACTTCAAGAATACCTAATAAATAATCTGCTCTTTGCTGATTGTTTGAATTATATTCTTCTCTTTGCATTAATAAATCTTCAGGTGATAATGTTGAAGGATCACGATCTCCAACTATTAGGTGTTCATATGGCAAACCACTTTCAATAACTCTTGTTAATCTAATATATTCTGGATTATTTGAAGAAACAAATTTCCCTTTTTCTCTAGGTCTTTCAAGTGCTAAAAACTTTCCATCTGCTTTCATAGATTCCACTCTTCTTGTTGGATCACTTCTTAATTCACCTTTATCAACATAAACTCCTGATTCTCCTACTTCATGCAATCTTCCTACTCCACAACCAAAAGGAGTACCATGTACTGCATTAGGACTTAAATTTTTATCTTTTTCCATATTTTCCACCTTCATATCTTATTAGTAATAATTATCTCCCACTTTTATATAATTTATAAATAACTCTTTTAAGGATGGGGTTTCTCATATATAAATATTTACCTTTATATAGGATTTTTATAGTAATATCGGAAAATCTAGGATATTTCACATAAACCTTTATAAATGCTTAGGGATTCTGAGCAGTATAATAAGTATTATATATTAGAAGGCTTGTAGGGCTTGTAGGGTTCGTAAGGTTTGTAAGGCTATTTTGTCCTTTCAAGCTTCAAGCCTTATAAGCCTAAATAAAAATGGTATTAGAAAAACTTGGAGATTCACTGAAAAATACACTCTCAAAGATAGCATCTGCTATAATAATTGATGAGAAATTAGTAAATGAGTTAGTTAAAGATATCCAAAGAGCATTATTGCAAAGTGATGTTAATGTAAGATTAGTAATGGATCTTTCTCAAAAGATTAAGAAAAGAGTATTAAAAGAAGAAATTCCTGCTGCTATTACAAAAAAAGAATATTTAATTAATGTTGTTTATGAAGAATTAGCTCATTTCTTAGGTGGCGAAGGTTATAAAATTGAGATTGATAAAAAGCCATTCAAAATAATGCTTGTTGGTTTGTTTGGAAATGGTAAAACAACAACATCTGCAAAGTTAGGTAAATTTTTCCAAAAACGTGGATTAAAAGTTGCATTAGTACAAACAGACACTTGGAGACCAGCTGCATTTGAACAATTAACTCAATTAGGTAAACAAATTAATATTGATGTTTTTGGTAATCCTAAAGCAAAACAACCAGAAGATGTTTACAATGAGTTTGCTCCTAAAATAAAAGATTATGATTTAATTATTGTTGATACTGCAGGAAGAGATGCATTAAATGAAGAATTAGTAGAAGAACTTAATACAATTAACAATGTAGTACAACCAGATGAAACTTTATTGATAATGGCAGCTGATATTGGACAAGCTGCACAAAAACAAGCAGAAGTTTTCCACCAAACATGTGATGTTAATGGTGTTATAATTACTAAATTAGATGGAACAGCTAAAGGTGGTGGAGCTATAAGTGCATGTTCTGTAACAAATGCTCCTGTTAAATTTATTGGTGTCGGAGAAAAAGTTGATGATCTTGAAGAATTCAAACCAAAAAACTTTGTTGGTAGATTATTAGGAATGGGAGATATTGAAGCTTTGTTAGAAAAAGCAAAAGATGCTATTACTGAAGAAGATGCGCAAGACATGAGTAAAAAGTTTTTGTCTGGGAAATTTAATCTTCTTGATCTTTACGAACAAATGCAGGCTATGAATAAGATGGGACCTTTAGGAAAAGTTTTAGATATGATTCCAGGGATGGGTCAATTAAAGCTACCAAAAGATATGGTTCAAGTTCAGGAAGGAAAATTAAAAAAATGGCGTCATATTATGGATTCATGCACAAAAAAAGAATTAGAAGATCCTGACCTTCTTGATAATTCAAGAATTGATAGGATTGTTGATGGTTCTGGAACATCTGCTTCACAAATTAGAGAATTACTTAAACAATACAAACAAAGTAGAAGAATGATGAAAATGTTTAAAGGTGCTGATAATCCTAAATCTATGGAAAAAATGATGAAGAAGTTCAAAGGTGGAATGCCTGGTATGGGGAATATGAAATTAAAGTAAAATTTAAATAAAACTTAAATGAAGTTTAAGTTTTAATGATGATTTAAAATAATAAAAATCCAAACAATGGGGGAAATATAAAATGAAGGACGATATGCAGAAAAAATATGTTGAGTTTCAAATGATACAACAACAAATGCAGCAATTACAACAACAAATTGAAAAATTTGATAAACAATTAATGGAATTAAATGGTGTAATTACTGCTTTAGAAGAGTTCAAGACAATGAAAAAAGGTTCAGACATGCTTGTTCCATTAGCATCCGGAATATTTGCTTCTGGTGAATTAAAAGATGCAGAACATGTAAGAGTTAATGTAGGAGCAAATGTTTCTGTTAAGAAATCAATTCCTGATACAATCAGTTTGGTTAAACAACAAATTGATGAAATTGAAAAGTATAAAGTTCAAATGATTGAAAATTTAACTCAAATGAATCAACATATTCATGTTTTACAGCAAGATTTTATGAGTGCTGCAGAAAAGGAAAAAAAAGAAGAAAAAAAAGAATAATTTTATGAGGGCAAAATGTTTAAGGCATTAAAAGATAAATTAAAAGGGGCGATTAAAAAGTTCAGTAAAGATGCTGAAGAAGCATCTGAAGTAGTTGAAGAGCCAAAGGTTGAAGAAGATAAAGCTGAGGAAGTAAAGGAAGAAGTGAAAGAACCTGAGCCAGAACCTGAATCTAAGCCAGAACCTGAAGCAGAATCTGAACCTGAACCTGAGCCAGAACCTGAGCCTGAGCCTGAGTCTGAACCTGAACCTGAACCAGAACCAGAACCAGAACCTGTTTCTGAATTTATTGAAAAAGAAGAAGCTTCAGTTGAAGAAAAGGAAGAAGTAAAAGAAGAATTAATTTCTGATCATGTTGAAGAGAAAACTGGATTTTTTGGTAAGATCAAATCTATGTTCTCAAAAGATGAAGAAACTAAGGAAGAAATAGATGAAACAGTTGTACCTGATGAACCTGAAGATAAAGGTCAAGAACTTACTGAAGAACAAATTAAAAAAGAAGTTCAAGAAGAATTAAAGGAAGCTGAATTAATTCCTGAACAAGAAGAAGCTAAATTAAAACCAGAAGAGCATGAAGATCTTGATGAATATATTACTGATTTACATGAAAAATCAACTCTAGGTGTTGATGCAGAAAAAGAATTAGAAGAAGAGGAGAAAAAAGATTTTCCTGAAGAATCTAAAACTGTAGAAGAAGAAATTACTGAAAAAGCAGAAGATATTGAAATAAAAGAACCTGGAGCAGAATCTGAAGCAGAAGCTGAACCTGAGGCAGAACCTGAACCTGAAGCAGAACCTGAGCCAGAACCAGAACCTGAGGCAGAACCTGAACCTGAAGCAGAACCTGAACCTGAAGCAGAACCGGAACC
>JABHXF010000052.1 GCA_018657385.1 Candidatus Woesearchaeota archaeon
CTCCAGCAGAAGAAGCTCCAGCAGAAGAAGCTCCAGCAGAAGAAGCTCCAGCAGAAGAAGCTCCAGCAGAAGAATCAACTGAAGAAGAGAAACCAGCAGAAGAATAAGTAACTTTTTTTTCTTTTATTTTTTTCTTTATTCTGATTCTACATTAATTTATAACATAAGTTTTATTAATTACTTAATTCTTAATTTGTAATATGAAATTAATCAAACCTTCAAAACTATTATTTGGATCTGCAGGTATTCCATTATCTACACCTGATAGAAATATATCTAATGGTGTTAAGCATGTTAGAAAGTTAGGTTTAGATGCAATGGAATTAGAGTTTGTCAGAAGTGTGAATGTTTCTGAGGAAAAAGCACCTTTAATTAAAGAAATTGCTAAGAAAAATAAGGTTGTATTAACATGTCATGGTCAATATTATATTAATTTGAATAGTTTGGAACCTGAAAAGGTTACAGCTTCTGTTGGTCGTGTTTTGAATGCTGCAAGAATTGCATGGTTATGTGGCGGTTATAGTATGACTTTTCATGCTGCGTATTATATGAAATTGGAAGCAGAAAAAGTTTTTACTAAGGTTAAGAAAGAAATGAAAAAAATTGTTAAAACTTTGCAAGATGAAGATAATAAAATATGGATTCGACCAGAAACAACTGGAAAACCTAGTCAGTGGGGAACTTTCCAAGAGATTGTTAAATTATCAGAAGAAGTTGAACATGTTTTACCTTGCATTGACTTTAGTCATGTACACGCTAGGCACGCTGGTCCTTTGGGTGATGCAAGCAAGTATAATAATTATGATGAGTTCTGTGAAATATTAGGTTATGTCGAGAAAAAGTTAGGCAGGGAAGCACTAAATAACATGCATTGTCATGTTTCTGGTATTAATTATGGTCCAAAAGGAGAAAGGAACCATCTAATTTTGAAAGAAAGTGATATGAAGTATAAAGAATTAATGAAAGCTTTCAAAGACTTTAAGTTGAAAGGAATTATTATTTCAGAAAGTCCTAATATTGAAGTAGATGGGTTGTTGATGCAGAAGACGTATAATAATTCATAATTATTCTTCATAAAATCTTCTTGATAATTCTCTTAATCTTTCCCTTTTATCATGTTTTGATTTTTCATCGCAAATTCTCTCAAAATCATCTGAAAAATTAAATCCTTTAAAATGTCCTCCTATTAAATCTTCAAACTGTTCAACAGAATCTGCTTGTCTTGCTGCTGCTCTTATTTGATCTAGGTTGCAATATATTAAGAGATATCGCATTGCATCATTTAATTTAACAGCTTCATCCATATTGTGGGCATCCCAATGTTGTTTCCAGTTTTCATAAGAATAATATTCAAAAAGTGCTGGATTCTCTTCAGCAATTACCAATGAACTATTCCATGTTTTATCTCCTACACACATTTCATTTTCTTCATAAAATCTTGATTCATCTAAACCTAAACTTACTGTTGCTCTTGTTCCATAATCAGGAACACAATCCCACATATGATGCCCATAACCAAATACTTTTACCTCTGGATGATATATAAGTTCTTTTTGTTTCACTATTTCACCTAAACTTGTTTTAAGACCATCTCTTAATCTATATCCATTCACTTCAATAAATCTTTCATTATTCTCAGTTATACTCTCTATCAGTTTTACATAGTCCTGCAGAAAAGGTCTTGTTGAGGTATTGCCTTTTCCTTCATGAAGATGAATTAATAATCTTGATGGATCTGCTTGAATCTCTTTAGCTCGTTTAACCCATTTTTCAGCTAATTCTTCAGAACCAAATGTATTAAAGTTTTTTTTCTCAAAAGTAACTGGATCATAATAACGTGAAAATGTCCCACCGCACCAATCAGGAAATACAACTACATCAATTGTTCTAATCTCTACATTATCTGTTTCTGTTGTTTTCGTCACTATATACTAAAGAAGTTAATCTGAATTTAAAAAGTTATTTACAAATCTCTTTACTTGCACTTGCACCAATTCTAAACATTTCTTGGTAATTATTAACTAGTTCATTATTGTCGTTGATGATTTTAGCTGCTTTTAACATTTTTAATGTTGTTTCTTTATCTCTAATGCCACCTGCTGCTTTAATTCCAACAACATATTCGTCACCAGTCACATCTAAAATTGCAGACTTCATTATAGAAATATCTTTTTCTGTTGCTCCAACATCTTCTTTATCAACAGGTCCTTTTTTTGGAACACCAAAACCAGTAGAAGTTTTTGCAAATATTTTTAGTTTAAAATTACCTGCAAGTTTAGCAATTGTGGTTGCTACAATCTTTATTTCTTCATCTGTTAAATAACAATTTTCTTGAATTATTTTTAGAATTATATTTGTTGAATGTTCTTGGTTATAATTATCAATTGCTTCCATAACTGCTTCAATGTCTTGTTCAAATCTTTTTAATAATTTTGTTCTTTCTTCTTCTTCTTTGTTCATTGCATCTTTTAGATATCCTACATTAACAACCATATCTATTTCTTCTGCTCCTTTGCTGATTGCATCAATTGCAGATGCTATTTTAATATTAGTTGTTGTACTACCTAATGGAAAGCCAACTACACAACATACTTTCACGTTACTATTATTTTTTGCATTAAAATCTTTTAAGAATCCAACAGCTTCCTCAACTCTAGATTCATTCACACAAACAGTTGCTGTTCTTAACTGAGCTGCTTCTTCACACAGCTTTTTAATATCTTCTTTTGTTGCAAATGGCATAAGTTGGGTATGATCAATTAATGATGCTAATATTTTTGGTGTTATTTGTAGATTATTTTGGATTTCTGTCATATTTCCCTATAATTCATATATGATTATAAAGTTTATCATAATAAAACATATAAATGGATTGGATATTCGTTTATACATAATGGAAGATAATAAAAACCAAGATAATGATGAGAAAAAGCCATTTGAATACTTAGAACATACAGCAGATTGTAAGTTTAAAGCTTATGGAAAGACAAAACAAGAGCAGTTTAGTAATGCAGCTTTGGCTATGTTCAATGTTATGGTTGATCCATTATCAATTAGTCCAATGGTTATTAAGGAAATTAATGTTACAGGTAGTGATGATTGTCAATTATTATACAATTTCCTAGAAGAATTATTATTTTTACTTGATACTGAATCATTTTTATTGCATAAAGTTATGGAACTAACTATTGAAGGTAATGTTTTACATGCTAAAGTTTATGGAGATACAGAAATTGAAAAGTATGAGATAAGTGGAGATGTAAAAGCAGTTACTTACAATGAAATGGAAATTAATGATGATTATGTGCAAGTAGTTGTAGATTTATGATAATGAAAGTTTGGAAGGTTTGGTGTTTGGAAGGTTTGGAGGGTAAATAATAAAACTCTCCTAACCTTTCAGACCTTCCTAACTATCCAAACTTTCAAAAGGGGGTTTTATTCATGGAAAAAGAAGTGTTTACTGAAGAAGAAATAAAATTATTAAAAAAGCATGTTACAAATATTGATGATCCTATCTATTGCATCAAAAACCTTCCAGAGGAAGTTGTTGCAGTTTTATTTGCTTATGTTAGCAGAAGTCCAAATTCTTTTAAAAGAAATTTATTAAGATTGTTAGGTAGTGGTGATCTTGATCTTGATGTTAATAAAATTAATGATATGTATAGTAACACGGACAATATGGCTGAGGCAAAGCAAAAGGCAATGAAGTTTCATGAAAAATGGGTTGTTGGTTATGGTCATGGAAGTGTTGCAGAACATGCAAGCATTAAATTTGCATGCGACAAAATTTCTATTGTTGCTACAAAAATTCTAGAGGATAACAGACTTGGAAGTTACACTGAAAAATCTACTCGTTATCAAGTATTTGATAAAAATGTTTTTTATTGGGATCCTAAATTAATGAGTTCTGAGTTTCAGGGAGAAGTAAGAGAAGTTGTACATTTATTATTTGATACTTATGAAAAATTCTTACCAATAATTACAGAGTTTGTTAAGAAAAAAAATCCTATTCCTGAAGGGATTAATGAAAGAGCTTATGAAAATTCATTAAAAGCAAAGATCTGTGATATTATAAGATATTTATTACCTGCTGGAACTTTAACTGCAATGGGTTTTACATTTAATGCAAGAGTTGCTGAACATGCAATTTGTAAATTATTGTCTCATCCATCAACAGAAGCACAAGAAGTTGGTAAAAGAATGGTTGAGGAAGGCAGTAAAGTTTGTCCTACTCTACTTCGTTTTGCAAATTATAATAAATTTATTCACGACACAAATAAAAAAATGCGTGAGATAACAAAAGAAGTAATTAAAGGAAATATTCAAACAACTTTGAGTGGAAATAAAACAGGTGATATGACTCAAATTACTCCTGTTAAAACTATATTTGTAGATGAGGATGCAGAAGATAAAGTAATTGCTGCAATTTTATATGAACATTCCCAATTAAGTTATAATGATGTTTTTGCTGAAGTCAAGGCATTGCCAACAGAAGAAAAAGAAAAAATATTTGATGAATATCTAAAAAGAAGAGGACCTTTTGATAGACCACAAAGAGCTTTGGAACATGCCTTCTTTACAACAGAGGTTGTTTGTGATTATGGGGCTTTTAGAGATATTCAGCGTCATAGAATGAATACTCAAACAAATACTTTATTCTGTACTCATCTTGGTTATGATGTTCCTGAAGAAATTGTAGAAGCTGGATTAAAACAAGAGTATGTTAATGCAATGGAAAAAGCAAAAGCATTATTTGAAAAATTAGAAGAGAAATATCCTTATGAAGCACAATATATTATTCCTTTGGCTTTTAGAGTTAGAGTTTTGTTTAAATGGAATGTTCGTGAATTAGAACATTTCATTAGATTAAGAAGTTCTGTTCAAGGACATATTTCTTATATTAATATTGCCAGACTTTGTTGGGCTGAAGTTGAGAAAAAGTATCCTCTCTTTTCAAAGTATATAACTCTTAATATGGATGAAGAATATTTAGGAAGATTAAGAGCAGAGATTAAAACACAAGAAAAGATGGATGAAGTCAAAGAAAAGTATAGTGATTAGTTTTTTATTTTTTAATTTTTTTTACTAGGTCCGGAGGACGTGTTTCCCGTGACTTTTTTCTTCTTAATATGTTAATATAAATCCAACAACACCATTGGCACGGACGGACATTTGTAAACAAATATCCTATTCGGCTTCGCCTCATCCGGCCATGTTGTTGGATTTAAAGTATTGTTTGTTTATATTACTAATTCAAATTATCATATTAACTATCAAATTAAAAAACTTTAAATACTACTTTTTAAATAATATATAATATGAACATAAAAAACATTGTAACTGCCATAATTATTTTTGTACTTGGTTTCTTTATTGGTTTTTTTGGTTATTCTCTTAATATTTACACAGTTTTTAAATATAATCCTGGGCTTATGAAACTTATAGATATAAATTTTATTCTTCAAACGATCAAATCTAATCTCATTCCTGTTTTAGGAGCTGGTTTATCATTGGGTATTTATTTGGTATTATTGTATTTTTTGATAGTCTATTTGGTAAATTATTATGTTAATAAGTTTGGTGAAGAAAATAGACTTAAAATTACTCTTTATGTTGTTGGTATTTCTATGTTCTTGTTTTTTATTGTTGCACTTGGAGCTACATTCTTAGATTTATTTTTTCTTCAATCTTTTTTAGGTTTTATTCAATTAAATCTATCTTTTTTTAGTTTGTTTCGTATTCTAATTTATGGATTTGAATATTTTATTCTCTTTTTCCCTAGGATTGTATGGCTTTTGTTAATGTCAACTCCGTTTTCAGATCTATCTTCAGATATTAGAAATAATGTATTGATTTCAATGATGGTAATTTTAAATCTATTAATTTATGTTGGTGGATCTTTGCTTTTTACATATTTGAAGTTGAAGAAAAAGAAAGAGTCTTTTTAACTTATTGCTGTTATCATCTTTTCTTTATCTTCTTTTCTTTGAATACATAATTCATAAAACTTATTCCCCAACCCATTATACTTTGGCCCATATAACGTTGAGTAAATCATAAATTCTTCGTCAAGAAATCTAGAAATAAATTCTAAATTTTCAACAAATTTAGAACAAATCCTAATTCTTTTTGAATTGATTCTTCCAATTCTATTTTTTAAGAATACAATTACATCTTTTTTTGTATTAAACTTCCATTTATAATCTAAATATGATTGAATTGCATAATTTAATTTAATTGTTTTATTAGGATGAAGAAAACCAATCTCTTTTTTGAATTTAATTAAATTTTCTTTTTCGTAAATCAATATTCTGGAGATGTTTCTTTTGGAATTTTTTTTTAGTATACATTTGATTCCAAAAAGTTCTAATGATTCTTTAATTTTGATGATTCCTTGATGATTAATTGAATCTAAACCAATATGCCTGTCAACTGCTTTTCTATTCATTACCCAACCTTCGCAATCAAAATAAGCTCTTAACCAAACTTTTAAGTTTTCTTTTGATAATTTTGGGAATGTCCAATCTTTAGAATAATAAGAATGCTCACTTGTTAATTTGAAATATAATTTTTTATTTTGAACAACACTTCTTCCATCTTTCATTCTTCTTGGTTTAACTTTGAAATATCTGCAAAATCTTTTTTCAAAATCATTTAAGAGAGTTTCATTATAATTTCTGAATCCAATGTAATAATACTTACTTCTTCCTTCTGGATTTCTAATTACATATCCATCTGCACAAAGGTATGCATGAATTGCCGATAAATCCTTATTAAATTTTAACATTTTATTGTTTTTTATAGTTTTCACTGAAACTTTCTGAATGATTTCCGGAAAAATTCTTTCTTTTTTCCAAGATTATAATCCAAACGTTGAAGATTCAAGATTTTTGTTAATATTTAGAAGATTTCAGGGAATAAATGTCTTTTGCTTTTATGATTGTAATTACTAGTTATAGATTAAAATGTTTAAGATTCATATACTTATATATAAAAACAAAGAATATTTATATATAACCTTATTATACGGAAGTATTATGGAGGTTGTTAATAATGGATATAAAAAAGATTGCTGAAAACACATGGCAGATACCTAAATCAGGTAAGATGAATGTTCCAGCTATTATTTATGCTTCAGATTTATTATTAGAAAAAATTAAACAAGATAAGACATTCCAACAAGTTTCAAATGTTGCTTGCCTTAAGGGAATCCAGAGAGCATCTTATGCAATGCCTGATGCTCATCAAGGATATTTAGTTTAGCTACGTGCTATCTAAACCACAAATGGATTTTCTATTGGCGGGGTTGCTGCGTTTGACTTAGACGAAGGTATAGTTAGTCCTGGTGGTGTTGGTTATGATATTAATTGTTCTGTTAGATTGTTATCTACAAATATTTCAGTAGAAGAATTTCTAAAACATAGGGAAGAATTAGTAAATGAAATTTTCAAAAATGTTCCTTCAGGTGTTGGCTCAAAAGGAAGAATGGGCAAAGTAACAAAAGATATGCTACAAGAAATTTTAGCAAATGGTAGTCAATGGGCTGTCAAGCAAGGTTATGGTAAGAAAGAAGATTATGAAAAAACAGAAGATTCTGGAAATCTAAAAGGAGATCCTCATGCAGTTTCTGAAAAAGCTTACAAAAGAGGAATGCCTCAACTTGGAAGTTTAGGGGCTGGTAATCATTTTTTAGAAGTGCAACAAATACAAGAGATTTTTGATCCTGAAATTGCTAAATTGTTTGGTGTAGATGAAAAAGGCAATGTTACAATAATGATTCACTGTGGTTCTCGTGGCTTAGGTCATCAAGTTGCAAGTGATTATATTAAAGAGATGGAAGCAAAATATGGTCATGAACATTTACCAGATAGAGAATTAATTAATGCTCCAATAAAATCAGAATTAGGACAAAAATATTTAGGGGCAATGAATGCTGCTGCTAATTATGCTTTTGCAAACAAACAAATGATAACACATTGGGTTAGAGAAAGTATTAACAAAGTTTTAGGAAATGCAGATGTTAATGTTGTATATGATATTTGTCATAATATTGCAAAGATTGAAGAACATAATATTAAACCATTGGGTGCAGATCCAAATGATCTTGATATTAAAGGAGAAAAAAAGAAAGTTTGTGTGCATAGAAAGGGTGCAACACGTTCATTTGGTCCTGGTAGGGAAGAAGTTCCTGATTGTTATAGATCAGTTGGTCAACCTGTTATTATTCCTGGAAGTATGGGGACTGCAAGTTATGTTTTAGTTGGAACAAAAAAAGCAGAACAAGTTTCATTTGCAAGTACTGCTCATGGTGCTGGAAGAGTAATGTCAAGACATGAAGCACTTAAACAATTTAGGGGAGAGAAAGTAAAAAGTGATTTAATGGCAAAAAACATAATGGTTAAATCTGCTTCATGGAAAGGTATTGCAGAAGAGTCTCCAGGTGTTTACAAAGATATTGATGAAGTTGTAAAAGTAAGTAATGGGCTTGGTATTGGTAATCTAGTTGTAAAAGTAGTTCCATTAGGTGTTATTAAAGGATGATGAAGAATGGAATATAAAATAACTGAATTAATTCAAGAAGGAAAAACAACAAGAACTTTTAGATTAGTTCCTGTTGAAGGTAAAGTAATAGATTTTAAATCTGGGCAATTTGTAATGCTGACTGCAGAAATTAAAGTAGATGAAAAAGTTCAGCTTGTTAAAAGAGCATATTCTATATCTAGTTCACCAAAGAAAGAATATTTAGATCTAACTATTAGAAGAGTTCCAAAAGGATTAATGTCAAATTATGTTATGGACCTAAAAAAAGGAGACATAATGGAAATTGATGGTCCTTATGGGAAATTTATATTTGAAGATAATATGGAAGAGATAGTTCTTATTGCTGGTGGTTTTGGGGTCATGCCTTTCCGAAGTATGATTAATTATATTGTTGATAATAAACTAAATACCAAAGTTACTTTGATAGTTAGCGAGAGACATTTTAATGATACAGTATTCAAAGAAGAATTTGAAAAATTAAATTCAACACATAAAAACATTAATTATTTTATTACTTATACAAGGGTTGATAAAAATCCAGAATATGGTTTTATTGGAAGATTAGATAAAGAAAAATTATCTAAGATGATTATAAATTTTAAAAAACCCTATTATTTTTCTTGTGGTTCAGTAGGTTTTATTAATAATATAAAAGAAATTTTAATAAAACAAGGTGCTGATGAGAAAAAGATTGACATTGAGGGATACTAATAAAGGCTTGAAGCAACATTGGTTGCCCAAGAAGCCCAAGAAGCCCAACAAGCCCAACAAGCCTTACAAGCCCAACAAGCCTTACAAGCCTTACAAGCCCAACAAGCCCAACAAGCCTTACAAGCCCAACA
>JABHXF010000053.1 GCA_018657385.1 Candidatus Woesearchaeota archaeon
TAGATATAGAATTGGATGCAGGAACAGGATTAATGTTTTTAGATGATTGTACAGAACATAATACTAGTCAATGTAAAATAGAGTTTGAAAATAATACTAATATTGGTCTAACTGCTTCATCATGTGGTGATTCAAACATTCAAGGTAATGTTTATTTCAATTATAAAGGAAAACAACTTTCTGAAAAAATTAGGAATGATTTTGAAAAAATACATGTTTACTGCTGTGGAGACGGCAATATTGATGAAGGTGAGAATAAAACAAACTGTTGTGGTGATGTTGGTGTTGGTAACTATAGTTTCTTTAAATTAAGAAATGAGAAATGTGAAGATAATGAGTATACAATGCCTGTTAATTGGCTATTTGCATTGTGTATTGTTGTTTTGTTAATATCATTTGTTTATATTTGTATACTTGGTTTTCATAAAATTCGTGAAATTTTGGCACAAAAAAAAATTGAAGAATTAGAAGAGATTATAAAAGAGTTAAGAGAAAATATAAAAAATCTTGAGTATGATATAAAAAATCTTGAAGATGATGTTAAAAAAGGAGAAGAAAAAATAAATGGAATAAAGAAACAAATTAAAACAGCAAGTTATGATGCAAAGAAAGCATTAGAAGACAACCTTAAAAAAGAAGAAGAAAAACAAAAAGAAAGAATATTAACATTAAAAAAGAAAGAAGAAAAGATAAAAAGAGAAGAAGAAGAGATTGAAGCTAGAAATATTGAAATTATAAATAATAGTTATGAAGCATATATCAATGAAATGTTAGAGAAATATAAAAAAAGATATGATAGAGCTGGTGTAAGTGTTTATTATGATAAAAAAGAAAAATATTTTATGATAGAATATAAGAGTGGAACAATTATTGGGTTGCACAGGTATATATATTCTAAAGTATATAATGAAAGATTATCTTTTAATCATGAAATACATCATATAGATTGTGATCAATTAAATAATGAAATATGGAATTTAATTAAACTAAATATAAATGTTCATGGAAAAATTAGCCATGGTAAAATACAAAAAGGAGATTGGAAATCTGGCATTGAAGAATTGAATAGAGTGGGAATATCCAGAAGTGATTTCCCAAAATATGTTAGAAAACGTATGAAATAGTGGGAATTAGGATATTTTAGAAGATTCTGTATTG
This sequence comes from Candidatus Woesearchaeota archaeon, assembly GCA_018657385.1. Classification (GTDB taxonomy): domain Archaea; phylum Nanobdellota; class Nanobdellia; order Woesearchaeales; family DSVV01; genus JABHXF01. The sequence goes on from JABHXF010000053.1 coordinate 1,159, forward strand.
ACTATTTTCAGAATATGATTTTATTTTTAAACTCTTTTAGTTTTTGTTTACTTAACTTCTCAATTTTATGTAACTCACAATGATGTTTTTTACATAAAAAGCAGATGCTTTTTGGTTTTGCATGACTAATAAGAAAACATTTCATTGTTTTATAAACATCATACTTAAAAAGCTTATTTGTGTTTGCTTCCTTATATTTTTCAGCACATTCCATAAAAATTTCTGGTCTATCTTTTCTTAAATGAACTGTATCAATTTGTCCTTTTTTTTCATTACATTCTTTAAACTGGCATTTACCTATTAGTTTTTTCTCAGGATTAAAAAAATCCCTGATTATATTCCTTGTTTCACCAGACATAATGTTATAAAAATTCTTTTCAGATTCAGCAATTACAAAAGTATTCTTATATTTTTCAAGATTTCTTGGTAAATTCATCTTTATTAAATCTTCAATTAAACTTTCTTTCTTTTCTTTCATTATAACAGAAATAATCTCTTTACTTTGTCTATTTGAATATAAAAATAGTTTTCCTTTATCTGAATTCTTTAGTTTGTATATCTTTAAAATTTCCCAAGAAATCCATCCTTTTGTGGTTTTATGTCCTAATAATTTATCTAATTGTCTAGTTGAATAACCAGATTTAAGAAAATTTTGTAATACAATTACTTCTTTTTTATTCATTATTATCTAATCTGTGGTATTTTCTATATAAATATTCTGATTTTAGTTGACTAAATTTTTTAAGCTAACCAAAAAAATAGCTTTTTCAGCGTAAATAATAATTTTTCATTCTAAGTTTTTCCGGGAAAATTAATATCACCTTAAGGTCCTTAAGGATTAATTATATATATTCTTTAAATGTTTATATTCTTATGATTTGATTGATGAAACATAAATAATCACTCTTAAATTACAAATATTTATATATATGTGTTTATCTTGTGTGTACTATGTGGTTATCCTTATATAAAACCATATCTTAATATATGTATGGACAAGCAAATGATTAAAAGCATAAGTTTATTAAAGAATTCAAAATATAGAAGAATAATATTATATAGTCTTTCAGATGTAAATTACTTGACACCATCTGAAATTGCAGAAAAAACAGAAATTCGTTTGAATCATGTTAGTAATTTTTTAAAAGACCTTAAGGATAACAAATTAATAGTTTGTTTAAATGAAGAAGAAAAAAGAGGACGACTTTACAAAATTACTGAATTAGGAAAAAGAGTAGTTAAAGAAAATGAAAAAAATAAAAGTAGTTGAATTGTTTGCTGGAGTTGGGGGATTCAGAATAGGGTTAAATAATGCTTCAAATAAATATGATGTGGTTTGGAGTAATCAATGGGAACCAGCAACAAAAAGTCAAGAAGCTTCTGATGTTTATATTAAACAATTTGGAGAAAAAAATCATTCTAATAAAGATATTGCAAAAGTTACTACTAAAGAGATTCCAGAACATAATCTTTTAGTTGGTGGTTTTCCTTGTCAAGATTATTCTGTTGCAAAGAGTTTAAGTAAATCAAAAGGAATTAGTGGGAAAAAAGGTGTTTTATGGTGGGAAATTCATAGAATATTAAAGGATTCAAAATCTAGACCTGAATTTGTTCTTTTAGAAAATGTTGATAGATTATTAACATCTCCGGCAAGTCAAAGAGGAAGAGATTTTGCAATAATTCTTGCTTCTCTTTCTGATTTAGGTTATGCAGTTGAGTGGAGAATCATCAATGCTGCAGAATATGGTATGCCTCAGAGGAGGAGAAGAGTTTTTATTATGGGATATCATAAAAACACACCAATTTATGAGAAGATTAAGAAAATAGATTCTAAAAATTGGGTTTTCGATGAAGGAACTTTTTCAGAAGCATTTAATATAGATAAATCAAAAAATCGCAATACTAATAATTTTAATTTGAAAGGAGATTTAATAAGTGTTTCTAATAATTTCAATAAAAAAGGGGAATCTAGTCCATTCCAGAATGCAGGTGTTATGATTGAAAGAGATATATTCACTTCAAAAGTTTTTCCAAATTATGTTGGGAAGCAAACAACTATTAAGGATATTTTATTGAGAGAAAAAGATGTTCCTGAAAACTTTTTTATTGATAAGAACTCTTTAGAAAGATGGGAATATCTTAAAGGAGCAAAAAAAGAGAAGAGATTTAACAAGAAAAGAAATTTTTCATATGTTTATGCAGAAGGATCCATGATTTTCCCAGATAAATTAAATTATCCTTCAAGAACTATAATAACTGGTGAAGGTGGTTCTAGTCCATCTAGATTCAAACATGTTGTGAAAACAGAAAGTGGAAGATTAAGAAGGCTCACTCCACTAGAATTAGAAAGGCTTAATATGTTTCCAGATAATCATACAGATGGTTGTACTGATATAAAAAGAGCATTTTTTATGGGTAATGCGTTAGTTGTTGGTGTTGTAGAAAAAATAGGGAAAGCACTTGTTTCTAAATTGGATAATTAATATTTTATTCTGTTAAATCTGGAAAAACTTCAAATACTTTTAAATTAGAAATAGCTGAGATTCCAACAGGTGGTCTAGCAAAAGAACCTGCAAATGAAAAGAATGATTCTCTTTCTAAGAGGACTGCAACAAGTCTAACATAAGTAAGAAGATTATTTCTTTTTCCAGTACCATTTTTGAAGTTTTCATTGTATCCTAATGTATGATATTTAACATCTTCATTAAGAGAAATTATTTCAAGCATCTCTATAAAAATTTTAATTGGAATACCTTTAACTTTTGGACATTTATTTTCAAGAAGTATTAAAGCCTCTTCAGATATATTTAATCTGACTTCATTTTTGTTATTAATATTATATTCTAACATATAGGCCATTCTAAATAATATAGTCCCAAACACTTCTAGTGCTCTTTCATCTTTTATAGAATGTATCATTTCAAATATATTATCAAATCCAAATTTATTATCATGAACTTCTCCGTTTTTTAGAAGTGTTGGTGTCATATCATTAGTATTATTCCCCTTTGCTCCACCTTTAAAAGTACATCTGTTGTAATCTTCTGGAGATTCTTTTCCAGGTTTTTTAAGAATTACTTCATATTCATCTGACTTATACATTGGATAAGAAATCTTCTCTGTAATTGTACCCCTTTTCCAATTAATAGTTTCTTCTGATGCTTTTCTCCTAAATTCTGAAGATTCAACTGCTAATCTTCTTCTTTTATCTAAATCTATTTTTAAACTATTTAATTTCAACATAGTATAATTAAGGTTATATCCAAACTTTATATAGAATTAACACAGGTTAAACACAAAGTAATAACAATTATTTTAGCTTCTCCAACTCATCAACTACCAATACCATCCCCTCTGTATCTAGGCAACAATACTCCAACAACTCCTTACTTATGTCTTTCTTTAATGATTTATCGATGTAAGTACAGAAGTATCTTGCACTTGCCTCAGCACCATCACCTATCTCTAACTCTGAGTAGCCTTTGCCTGTAATGGCTGGTAGTACTTTCTTTATAGAGTATGAACCTTTTTGTTTAGGGTTATAGTAATCATACACTTTAAACACATCAGCTAGATCTATAATCCTTGATATAACATCATCAATCCATGGTTTTTCAGAAGGGAAATCTTCTGCTAATTTCTTAAATACTGATATTTCAAATGATTTGTTAAAAACAACAACTGAACCTTTACCTTTAATTTCATTCTTCAATTTTTTCAACAATCCTATCCTTGGATCTTTCTTACCATCTGCTAAATATTCAAAATGTTCTAACTTATCACTTTGAATATGTAATGAATACTGAAAAGCTATTTTCTGATATGGTCTAGAATTATCATAGATAGGAACAGCTGTATCAAATGTTTCAAAATCAAAATGATATAAAGGAAAAACTAATTTATCCAAAAATTCTTTAATTTTATCTTTAGAAACAAACACTTTTCCAGAAATAGCTGCATTTCTTATTCTCATATCTGTTCTTGTTAATCCTTCATCAGGAACATCTTTCATTTCTATTATTCCAGAATTAAATAATTTCCAATATACTTGCCATTTTCTTAGTTGTAAAACATTATCTTTAGGAAGAGTTCCCCAACATTCTTTTTTTAATGGACAAGGATAAGGTTTATTACAATTTGGAGAAATAATCATATCTGGTAAGCTGCCTTTAAGAACTTCTAAGTATTTATCAGGCTCAATTTCAACTTCATTAACTTTTTCAGTAACTTCTTCTTTAGAAACAAGTTGTTTAACATCTATTTTACCTTTTTTAACATATTCTTTATTCAAAAATAATACAAAACATTTTTTTACTTCAATACCTAATTTTTTTAATACATATTTTTGAAATGCTAAATCAGGAATATGATGTTTTTTAACTGAAGTTGTAGATTTAATCTCATATAAATTCCACCCATCATCATATTCTAAAATATCAGACCTTACATATAGGTCATTATATTGAAAACCAGCTTCAAATATTGTTTTTTTATTATCAACAAGCTCTTTTGTTTTATCAATATTCTCTTTAAACTCTAATTCACTTAAATTAACACCCTTAAACAGCTTATGTACTTCTTTTTCAAACAAAGCTCCTTGATTAAACCTATGTTGATCAGCTAATGAGATTTCAGGTAATTCTTTCTTTTCAGCCTTCCATAATAACCTTGAACATTGTAATCCTTTGAGATATTTAGATTTAGTAAGCATATTATAGAGTAAGGGAGTTTTATTTATAAATGTTGTTCATTATTAAATATATTTAAATATAATAATATCTTAAATATATCTCCAGGAGTAATTCTGATTAAAGGTTTTAAGAGGTGATAAGAATGAAACCATACGAATGTACAGAAAAAGAAAAGAGTTATTTGAAAGAACAATATAATGAATTTTTGAAATATTTTGAACATATGGAAGAAATAAATGGGGATAATCAAGTTGATCTAAATCATTTGCAAACAATGGTGTCAATGAATGTGTGTTTTATGGAAGCATTAAGGAGAATATTGATAACAAAAGGTATTGCAACAAAAGAAGAAATAAATAGTACAATGAATAAAGTATTTATTGAAGAATTGGATGTAAAAATCAAAAGAACAAATGAAAAATAAATTTGAAACTATCTATGCTATTATTGGATGGATTATTATAGCATATGCAATTTATGCACTAATTCATTTCTTTATTTTAAAATGAATAGAAAGAAAAAAATAGAATGGTATGAAATGTTTGGGTGGTTATTATTGTATGTGTTATGTATTTTAATGATATTAAGAATATTAGGTATAATATGAATAGAAAAAGAAGAATGAAATTAAAAGAAACAATTGGTTGGTATATTTTTATAATTGCAGGAATATTGTTGATTCTTAGGATATTGAATATTATTTAAACATTCTTGTTTTTTAACTAGGGACGGAGTCCATGTTTCCCGTGAATTTCTTTTAGATTCAGAACAACAATGTTGGACATGCCTAGTTAAACAAAATAATCTCAACAAATTATTTACCAAACAGCTTCTCAACATTCATATTAAACCTATAGTCATTTCCTTCTTTATATGTACCCAAGTGTTTATGTTTATCATCAAAGAAGAAGACAGTTGGTAAGCTACCTCCTTTATCATCACATCTTTTCTTAAAGTGTTCTTCTAATGGTTCATTACTTCCAATGGGATATCCTCCCATATCACTTACAGTTTTTCCAAATTCTGGATCCATGTCTGCAAATATTACATCATACTTATGTGGATTCTTTTTTAAGAAAGGACTTAATCTTCTGTTTTTGAAATAACCACAAGGACTACACCAACGTGCTGTTGTAACAACAATTGTGTTTCTTGTTGTTCTTTCTAATGCTTCTTCAAATTCTTCAGGAGTTGTTACTTTGTTTGCATAAGGATTGTCTTTACATATTTCTGTTAGATCATCATATAGTTTTACTAAAACTTGTTTATGCATTTCTTCCCAATGTTCAGCATCTTTAGTTTCTTTAGAATGCCCCTCAACACTTATTCTTCCTAATCTAAGATTATAAGTGGTTGTAATATATCTTTTTTCAGGTCTAAATGATACTTTTATTTCATTATTATCTGGAGAATATTCAAATCTAAAATAA
>JABHXF010000054.1 GCA_018657385.1 Candidatus Woesearchaeota archaeon
AACCTCAACAACCTCAACAACCTCAACAACCTCAACAACCTCAACAACCTCAACAACCTCAACAACCTCAACAACCTCAACAACCTCAACAACCATTACCTCCTAATTAATAATTTTAATAATAATCTTAAATAACTATAATTAAAAAAAAGGTGATAAAATGAAAAAAATAAAATTTCTATTAATATGTTTATTATGTATTAGTTTATTGATGATGGGCTGCACTAGTGGTGATCTTCCTCCAGAGCCGCCTGCTCCAGGTAAGCAAGGTGGTGAAAGTAATTTAGCTGGGCATGCATTTACAGAAACTCTTGGGGAGTTTAATTTTGCAGATCCAGGGGATACTTTTAAAATTAGTTTAGATGCTATTGGCTATGAAGATGAAGAGCTTCAGATTGATGTTAATGCAGATTTTCTTTATGGAAAAGGGTATATTGCAGCTGATAATGGTGAATGGGAAGAATTTTCTTATGAAGGGCAAAAAGTTAAAAATTGGAGAAAGCCTGGTCCTATAACCTCTATTAAAATATCTAAACAAGATTTTCCATTAGGTAAATATTATATTGTTGCTTATGCTTGTGATAAAGTAGAAGATGAGTGGGGTTGCCATGATTGGAAATGGATGGCTCATGAGTTTGAGGTTATCTGCTATACTAATGGTGATTGTGATGAAGGTTTTGAATGTTTTGATGGACAATGTCAGTATAAGGCACCATGTACTAATAATAATATGTGTGATGAAGGTTTTGAATGTTATAGTGGAGAATGTGTTGAAAAAGGACCATGTGAATCAGATGATGATTGCGAAGGAAACACATTCTGTGATAGTGGAGAATGTGTTGCACTTCCAGATGCACCTGGTGCATTAGATGAACCTCTTCCAGATCCAGATGCACCTGGAAATGAAAATATGGAAGTTTTTGCAGTTGGTTCAGGAGGTAAATATTATCATTATTCCGATAAGGTATGGTCAGAGGAACAATCTATTACAAGTAATGATTTATGGGGTATATGGGGTACTTCTCCAAATAATCTATATTTTGTTGGTGATGATGGTGTTATTCATTATGATGGAGAGAGTGAATGGACTCCAATGATTATAGGTAGTAATGATAATCCTTTAACAGATTTTAGAGGTGTATGGGGATTTTCTGAAAATAATATTTATGCAGTTGGTTATGAAGGAAAAATTACACATTATAGTGGATTACTAAATGATGATGGGACAAAAATCTGGGAACAAGAATCTAGTGGAACTGGTGTTTTTCTTAAATCTATTTGGGGTTCTTCTGAAGATGATATATATGCTGTTGGATACGAAGGTATCATTATTCATTATAATGGGAATTCCTGGGAAGAAATGGAAAGTGGAACTTCTTATGATTTAAGTTCTATTTGGGGTTCTTCTGGAGATGATATCTACGCTGTAGGATCAGGTGGTACATTAATTCATTATGATGGTAATAGCTGGAGTTCTATGGAAAGTGGAACAACTGATCACCTCAAGGTTGTATTTGGTACAGGACCAGATAATATTTATATTGGTGGTGGTAATACTCTTTTACATTTTGATGGAGATGTATTGGAAAATATTAATTTAGAAATTAGCGACCTAGAGTCTTTGTGGATAGATTCAGAAGATAATCCATATATCATTGGGTATAATGATCAAGGGTATTCATCTATATTCACTTGTAATAAAGAAGATGGATGTTCACTCTTTAGTTTATCTGATTATGGACAAATAAATTCATTGATTGGATTTAATAGTTAATTTTATTTTTTCTTTTTTTTAACTAGGGACGAAGTCCGTGTAGCTCATGACTTTTTATTTTCTATAGAATTGATTATAATATTAAAAACAACAACATCATAGGCACGGACGGTCTTTACTTCGTAAAGTCCTATTCGACTTAGTCTCATCCGGCCATGTTGTTGTTTTTTATTTCTGAATACACAAATATATTTATTATTTTTTTAGAACATGCAATGTATGATATTCAGGAACAGTTAGTTGATCATTTCCTAGATAAACAACTCTTTCTTGTTCTAGACCTAAATCTTCAAAGAACATCTTCCATCCACCTGGTGTACAGAAATTAAATGGCACATTTACTTTATTTTTTGGATCATCACTGTAATGAATAACTCTATTATAAAAATGATCAAAGAAAATATTTGCAAACATTTGCTTTTCATGATCAAGTAATTTAAAATTTAGACCCATCATTGCAGATCTTTCTCCATAATGAATATCTTCTTCTTGTTCTGTTTTAATACCATAAACAGATTCAATAACTATAATCCTACCACCTTTTCTTACTAGTCTAGCAGTGTCTAGGGTTGTTTGCATTGGATTATTGCTATGATGATTAACTGTTAATAATAGTGCATTGTCATACTTCTCTGTAATTGGTACTTCTTTTCCTTGTTCAAATAATACAAAATCTAGACCACTTCTTCTTGTACAAAGATCTAATATATTTTTATGTTCATAAACATCAGCTAATGTAACTGCATGTCTGTCTAAATAGGCAAGTTCTCCAACTTTACCATCACCACAACCCATGTCTAATACTAATCCAGGTAATAAATGAGGACTTATTTGAGAATATATTAATTCTGCTCTATTGCTTAATTTTTCAGGAATTTTTTCTGTAACTCCTTCCTTTACTAAAAAATCATGAGCTGGTTTTTCATAATCTCTTTCTATATTTACATATGTTGTAGCTAATTCAATTACTTCATCTATTATTCTCCCTGGTTCTTCTATTTCTAATTCATTTAATACATATGCTAAAGTTGATTCTACATATCTTCTAATTACTTCATCTTTAAATAAATCACATATTTCTGGAACAGATTGATGAAAAAAGTTAATTCTAGTCATATTACTACTAAGAAGTAGAAGATTATTTATAAAGGTTATTGGTATTATATAAATAATTATATATAAGTAAATGATATACTCTTAGTAAAATGACATTTAAATCTATGAAAACAAACTTATGGATATGGGAAAGACCTGCTGCAATACAATCAATATTTACAGCAGCAAAAAGTGCTTCTTACCCTTTAGCAGTTGCTCAAGGTAAAGCTTATGCTAAATATCTTTATGGCTTTTTTACAAAAGGCATGGTTCGTTGGATTTGTGATTTAGATGAGTTAAGAGAAAATGGAAAAGTTGTTATTCCTGATTTTTTAGGTGAAAAAGGAGAAGGAAAAATTAACAAATGGAATGAATTAAGTAATAATCTTCTTGAATATGTTCAAAAATTAAATTTAATTGACTTTTCTGAACTAACAGATGATGAATTGCTTAAACTATACAATGAATTTGATGATATTTACTTAGAATGGTGGGCTTTTACTCAAGTAGCAGAATTAATTTCTTATGGTGGCGAAGATTTACTAAAAAAGAAACTATCTCCAGAAGAATTTAAGAAACATTTTGGATTATTAGTAACACCAACTAAAAAATCTTACTTAAACAAAGAGGAAGAAGAAATATTTGAGATTGTAAAATTAGCTAAAGCAGAAGAAGAAAAAGGAGTAAAAGGTATTGATTCTAACAATATTCAGATTAAATTAAAACAGCATGCAAATAAATATTATTGGCTTCATAATAATTATGGTGAAACAAAAAAATTAGATATAACATATTTTAAGAACATAGTAAAAGAACAATTAGATGCAGATGTTGATAAAATTAAAAAGGATAATGAATTAAGGTTAGAAAAAGTAAAGCAAGACAAAGAAGAATTAATAAAAAACCTTAGTTTTGATAAAACATTACAAGAAGTTACATGGTTATTAGATGAGTTTTGTTTTTTACAAGATCAAAGAAAATCAATTGATATGAAATGCAATTGGATCTTAGACAATTTCTGTAGAGAAGTTGCAAGAAGAAAGAAAATTGAGTTTGATCTGTTAAGTTTTGCAGTGCCTGATCAAATTAGAGATTTATTATCTGGAAAAATTGGAACAACTGATGGCTTAAATGATTTAATTAATAATTTAGAGCTGCAAAAAGAACATACAGTAATAATTTTCAATGAAGAAAATCCAGAATATGAATTATATAGGGGAGAACAAGCAGTTGAAAAAGAAAAAGAAATTTTAGGGGGAAATGCTAATCCTGAATCACAGACTGAAATAGAAGGAATGTGTGCTTCTGTTGGGCGTTACACAGGCAAAGTTAAAATTTTGTTAGGATCAAAAGAAGCTGATAAATTTAATGAAGGGGATGTTTTGGTAACAACAATGACTTCTCCAGATTTTGTAACTGTTATGAAGAAAGCAGGAGCAATTATAACAGACGAAGGTGGAATAACTAGTCATGCTGCAGTTGTTTCTAGAGAGCTTGGAATACCTTGCATTATAGGAACAAAGATTGCAACACGATCACTTAAAGACGGAGATATTGTTGAAGTAAAAGCTATTCATGGTTTAGTCCATGTATTAGAAAGAGCATAATTAAGTAAATAAAACAAATAGTATAAAATAATAAAATGAAAAAACCACTAATAAATCTAAATGATAAACAGATTGAAGAATTAAAGAAATCAATCAAGGAAATCAAATGGTATAGGCAGGCTGTTGTAACTAAACTACCTTATGCAGGTACACCTATGCTTAGTGTTATGGAAAAGGTTAGTTATCCCTTTTTGCATACAAGAGAACCAAAAGAACATGAAGGGTACATGTCATTAGAAGGTATGAGAGCAATTGTTAAGGAACATATTGATTCTGCAATGAAAAGTATTGATGTTATAGATGAGAAATATCATAAGTTTGAATCTGTTTACAATAATATGAAAAAAATCCTGAAAAAAGCAGAATCTGTTGATATTGAAAATCTAAAAATTGAAAAACTGATGGGATTTTTCATAGACATGGATGATGCAAACTATGATTTTTGGCAGGACTCATTTTTTGTAGATCATTTTGATGCTGAAGGAGAGATATTTCTAAAAAAAGAACTAAAGAAACATAATTTAAATATAATTCACGAACATCTTTCTAAGTTGATGAGGCCGCAAAAGATAAATTTTGTTGAATTATCTAATTTGGAGTTATGTAAGGTTGCTTTGAATGTTAAGAACAAAGATTTTACAGAAAAAGAACTACTGGAAATGCTTTTAGTGATGGCAAAAAATCATTACTTTGTCCAGAACAGTTGGGGCAATGTGAATATTTTACAGGAAAAGGATTTTCTTGAACCATTGAATGAAATTATTTCAGAAGATAAAGATAGAATCAGAGAAATGATCAAAGAATATGAAAATCTTGAAAATAACACAAAGAAAGAATATGAAGAACTACTTAATAAATATAGCCTCCCAAAAGAAATAATTAATTTGTTGCACATGTTCAGAACACTTGCCACATGGAGAGATGAAAGAAAAGAAATTGTTTTAAGATCAAATCATTTCTACGAATTAATTAGCAGAAGATTTTCTAAAGAGTTTGATACTGATATCAAGATAATCTATAATGCATTTCCGTTTGAATTAAGAAAAGTCCGAACAAAAAAAGATTTAGATGATTTAAACACAGATTTTAATAACAGGAATACTGGATTGATAGTTGGGCATATTAAAGATAATGAAAGTAATCTTCTAATGTCTGGTAAAGAAGCAAAAGAAGTTATGAGTTTATTAAATTCTAATTTTTTAGATGAATATGAAGAGATTAAAGGAGTTGTTGCATCTAAAGGTGATACAGGAAAAAAATTTATAAGAGGCAAAGTAAATATTATTTTAGGAGAAACTCATTTTACTAAATTTAATGAAGGTGATGTATTAGTAACACCTATGACCAGACCAGAGTTTTTACCCTTGATGAAAAAAGCAAAGGCAATTATCACAGACGAAGGTGGTTTAACATGCCATGCAGCTATTGTTTCTCGTGAACTTGGAGTTCCATGTATTATAGGAACACAAGTAGCATCAAAGAAGTTATTTGATAACAGAGAAGTAGAGATGAACATGGAAACAGGAATTATTAAGTTGGTTGAATGATGACATTAATCCCAAAAGAAGTTAAATTATGGATCCAAGAAGGACCTGGTGCATTACATTATGCATGGTATCCTGGTTACGCTACTACTGTAGTCATGGCTAAACAACATGAGTTCTCATATGATTTTAATTTAACTATTATTAAGGATGAAATGTTTATCTATTGTTATGACGAACATGATATAATGAGATTAGGTGATTTAGTTAAATCAAAACATAAACAAGACTCAAAATATACTCAAAAATTAATTGAAGAATGGAAACCAAGAGTTAATGCAATGTATGATTTAGGGAATGATATAGATCATATTGATTTAACACTTTTTTTAGATGATGAATTAGTAGATTTATTTGAAAGATATACTAATTTATATAATGAAGAATATGCAATTCCTATTTTAGGGGATGCAATTGGATATTATTGTGAAGTTGAAATAAAAAAACTTCTTATGAAACATTTGAAAGAATTAGGCAGAGAAAACGAATTTAATCAAATATTATCAATAATTGCCCAACCAGTTAAAGATTCTTTCATTACTAAGGAAAAAAACGAATTGCTGGAATTAGTTATCAAATTCATGAATAATGAAAATATTGATAATCAATTAGAAGAACACAGAAAAAAATGGAAATGGATTCAAAACAATTATGAACGTGGAATTATCCTGGAAAAAGAATTTTTCCTAGTAAGAATTAAAGATCATGCAAGAGAACCATTAGACAAGATTCAAAATAAACTAAACAATTATGAAGGTGAATTCAAAAATTCAGTGGAAAAAAAGAAACAATTGATTGAAGAACTAAATTTAGAAGAAGAATTAAAACTTGTAATTACAATTATGGAAGAATATGGGCATTGGCAGGATGTTAGAAAAAAAGCAAACTTAATTGCGCATCATTATATTGGAGTATTCTTAAGAGAAGTTTCAAGAAGAATGTCTATACCATTAGAAGATCTTGAACAAGGAACATATATGCCTGATATTATTGCTATTTTAAATAAAACAAATACTGATGCTGTTAAAGATGGCAAACTAATTAAAGAAGTCATAGAAGCAAGGAAAGATATTGTTGGAATGATTCATACTCCTAATTCTTCAATAGTTTACAATCATGAAGATTCTAAAAAATTATATGAAGAAGTACAACTTCAATATGAACAAACTGGTGGTAAGGATATTTTGGGAACTGTTGCTAATACTGGAAAAGTTATTGCAGTTGCAAAAGTTATTTCAGGACCTAAAGATTTTGAAAAACTAGAACAAAATGAAATTATTATTACATCAATGACAAGACCTGAATTTATTCCAATCATGAAAAAAGCAGCTGCTATTGTTACAGATGAAGGTGGAATTAGCTGTCATGCTGCTATTTTATCTAGAGAATTAGGAATTCCATGTATTATAGGAACAAAAATAGCAACAAAAACAATTAAAGATGGCGATTTAATAGAAGTAAATGCTAATCATGGAATAGTGAGTAAAATTATTAAATAATATCTAATAAATCAGAATAATAAAGCAAAAAACAACAACAATGGTGCAGATGTGGGGAGGGTTGTTCCTTCGGAAACCCCCCATAGGACAAAGCATAGCTTTGTCCGTCTGCCACCATTATTATTGTTGTTTTTTGCATATACATATCAAAACTAATTCAACAAAATGATAAATCCAAACAAAGAATTATTCATATGGGGGCCGATTGATGGAATGCCAATCTATCCTAGTGTGTGGTATGGTGGATTGATAAAGTTTGCAAAGCGTTTTATTAGCTGGCCAACTTTTTATATGTGGTCCCATAATGAAAAGCTTACATTTATTTCTGATTATCAGAAATTAAGAGATTCTGGTGAGGTAAATTTCAAGAAATTCATTTTAGTGGATAATGAACTTGATAAAAATTACAAAGAATGGAAGGTTACAGTAGAAGATTTATTAAAATATATGGAAGATAATGCTAAAGAAAAAATAATTAATTTAAATGACAAAGAATTATCTTTGGTCTTTGAGGGATTTCTAGGTATTTATTCAAATTTTTGGATAGTTGGTTTATTGCCTGAGATATGTAATTGGGGTGGAGAACAATTACTAAGAAAAGAGCTTAAGAAAAACATAACAGATTCAAAAGAATTCTCATATGCAGTTGCAAAATTATCTGCTCCAGAAGATTATTCATTTTATCAAGAAGAAGAATTAGATCTTCTTGAAATTAAAAAACATGAAAATGAAAAAGAAAAAATGTTAGCTGAACATCAAAAAAAGTTTTTCTGGCTCTTGAACAGCTATCATCATACAAAAATATTACCTGTAGAACATTTCAGAAAGGAATTATCAAAAATATCATTAAAAGAAGCTGAAGATAAGCTAAAGTCAATAAAGGAAATGAAAACAAATATATTAAAAGAAAAGAGTGAATTAATTGAAAAACATAATTTAAGCAATGATATAGAGAAAATTGCACATAGATTAGCTTTTTCTATATGGTGGCAGGATCACAGAAAAAAATATATCTTTATGGTAAATCATTATATTGATCTGTTCTTATACGAGATTTCAAAAAGACAATGTTTAGATTTTGACGAACTGCATTATTATAGTATTGAGGAGATAAGTGAGTTATTGAAAAGCAATACCCCTTTACCAAAAAAAGAAATGGAAAATAGAAAACTTTATTCTATGAGAAATTATTATGAGGAAGGTAACAAAGATCTTACGTTTTCAGGTAAAGAGGTAGAAACAATGGTAGCTCCTTATATTAAAACTGAGGTTGATGAAAACCTAAAAGAGTTTAAAGGAATAACTGTTTGTATTGGTAATGGTATTGTAAAAGGTAAAGTTAAGATTGTAACTTCTGCAAAAGAAATAAATAAAGTAAATGATGGGGATATTTTAGTAACACCAATGACTGCTCCTGATTATGTTGTTGGAATGAAGAAGGCTATTGCAGTAATCACAGATGAAGGTGGAATGACATGCCATGCTGCTATTGTCTCTAGAGAACTTCAAATTCCATGTATTGTAGGGACTAAAATAGCAACCAAAGTTCTTAAAGATAATGATTTAGTAGAAATTGATGCAGAAAAGGGTATTGTTAAGAAAATATAGGGTTAGCGAAGCGTAACCCTATTATCTTGGTCGAGCTTAATTAAGGTCGGCAGAAACAGGTATTGTTAAGAAAATATAGGGTTTGCGAAGCGTAACCCTATTATCTTGGCCGAGCTTAATTAAGGTCGGCAGAGACAGGTGTGGTAAGAAATGTTTAATTTTTATTCATCAAAACTAGGTCCGGAGGACAAGGTCACTCTGGAATTTTTCTTTCTTTATTAAATCAAAAAAGTTATCCTTACAACTAAAATAAGAAAAAATCATTTATACACTTTCCCCAATAAATCTGCTTTAGTAATAATACCTATTGTTTTACCTTTTTCTTTAACAATTACCATTGGGTAAAATTTTAATAAATTACCAATCATTGATATTTCTGCATCTTTTGCAACAATTGGCGGGCAATCTTTCATTATTTCAGATACTTTTGAATCTGGGGAAATCTTTTTCATGATTGCGTCTAAAATTAATGCTTCTGATATCATTCCAATAACAACTTCTTTATGTTTTGGATCAATAACTGGAAGTTGTGATATGTTTTTCTTCTTCATAACTTGTGTTGCTTCTTTTAGAGTATCACTTGCTTTTAGGAAAATAATATTTTTATTAAGCACATCTTTTGCTTTCATTTCTTTTTTATGCTGTAATTTATTAATTGCTTCAAATATTTGTTTAATCTTAGAATAAGCAGGATCAATCATGTTACTTTCTATTTTAGCTATTAATGATTGTGAAACACCAGCTATTTTAGCTAGCTCAGATTGCGTTAATCCATATTTTTTTCTTATTTCTTTGATCTCTCGAATATCTGTTATCATATTCCAATTAGAATAATTTGGTGTTTAAATAATTAATGGAAAATTAATCTTTTGTAACAATAGAATTAGTGAATATATTCAATACATCTCATACTAAAACTTGATGCATTAGTTCTTGGTTGACCCTTTTTTCTATTTAAAACTGATCTATTCCATGTATTATATAATTCTCCATTTAAATAAGCAACATCATTTAAGTCTTTGGAATTAATAGATTCTGTTCTCCAAACTGCAATTCCTGTTTTCATTTTACCTTCTTCTATTTTCTTTGTATAGGGGGTATCAGCACCTAAAATAGCAGGCATTGAAAATACACCATGCTCTCTAAACCCAACAGTAAATTTTATTGACTCAAAATCTATTCTATATCTTGTTGCAATTTCTTCTTTTCCTTCTTCCCCAGGTAATAAATAATCTCCTGGTGTTATATTACAATCTACTTTAAATCTATAACCTTTTCCTTTATCAACTGCTCTTGAATTTTCAAATAAATAACCACTAACTATAAATCTATGAATAACTTCTTCTCCATCTAAAAATGGAACATAATTAACTTCTATTCCTTGGTTTCTTTTTTCAGCCTCACTTTTTACACTACTACCTGTATCCCATCTAGGTGTTGGAATTCCTCCTTCATCAGGATAAGTAAATCGGGGAATCATATTAGGTGTATAAAATGATCCTGGATCCTGATCAAATAATAATCCGAATAGTCCACCATCTGGTGTGAAATTAACTACTAATTTAGTTTCTGTTCTTAATAATGTCATAATTGAGTCTGAAATATTATCAGATAAGGCTTTTTCTTCTAACATCTTTTCTCCTTTTAATTGTCTTAATTCATCTGACATCTTTGCATATCTTTTATCAGACTGATTTAAATCTGTTGCAAGTTTTTTCATTCTAAGTTTATCATAAGAAAAAGCTGTTGCAAGTTTTCTTAATTTTTTAAATACTTCTGCTGAATGTCTTTTTAGTGCAGCTGTTTCCTTTCTTAAATCATCTCTTTCATGTAATACACCAACATAGTCTTCTTCACTAACATTATTGGATTCTATCTCTGCTAAACTATATTTTAAATCTCTAATATTTTCGTTTGCTTCATTTAACCTATCTAATAATACATCAATTGTATTTGCATTAATTAATGCATCTTCAGTTGCTTCTTTTCTACCATCTCTTTCTATTCTCAGCATTTCTTTGTATAATGTGATTGTATTTTCATATGTAGCAACAACATCTTCAACAGTTCTTGCATATATTTTTAATTTTTCTGCAAGCTCTTCTGTTTTTAACCCATTATTTTCAGGATTTAAATATGGTTCTAAAATATCCCCTGCAGCTGCTACAAAACTCCCTAGTTGTTCTGTTATTATTCCTATATATGTTTCATCTTCTCTAGTTACCCTAGTTCTTATATTTTTTTTAATTGGAGGTGGTACTTGAATTGCTAATTCTTGAACTTTTTTAGGTTCTTCAACAATTACTCCAACTAATGTTTCTGCATCTTCAATAGTCTCTTCTCCTAATAGTGGTCTTGTATCTTCTACAAATGTTGCTACAGGAACATTAGCATTTACAGAAGACCTTAATGCATTCCCTCTTAGGGCAGAATCAAGCTCTAAATCTATTCTACCTTCCCCTATAGGAGTCTGCGTAAATTCTTTGATTAAGGTATCATTTCCTGTACTTTTTACATCTGATTTAACATAACTTTTTTTCCCAACAATACTTGTGTTATCTGCAAATGCATTTTTTCCTTCTAAATATTCAATACTTTGATTTCTTAATCTTTCAATAACTGCAACTGCAACATCTCCCGTATAAAGTAAATCTCCATTTGGTGAATCACCAGATTTTGTTGGCATTAAAGCTAATTTAGTATGTCTTTTAATTGTTTCAATATATGCATCAAATAAATTTTCATAACTTTGTTTATCAACTGTTGGTTCCTTAAGTATTTTTAATCTATCAATTGCTTTGTATATTTCTTCTAATTCAACATCAGTTGCCATCTCAAAAGAGGAATTATTATTTAAAACAGAATATATTTTTTGATTTAAGAACAAATAAACTTCACTAATTAACATATAATGTTTTGCAACAAAATTATTTGCAGTTATTACTCTTTCTCTTCTTTTTTCTGTAGTGTCCCCATCAATCATAGTCCCAACAAAAGAATCAATAGTGTCAGTTACTGCATTACTTTCTTCATCAAAACTTTGTGCAAAATAGTATGCAGAAAATATTTCTTTTGCAGTATCATCAAGTCTTAATAGATTAGTTACTGCCCTTATATCAACCTTAGTTGTAGGATTTTTATAATACAAATCTAGCCAATCCCTAAACTGTGTATTTTCCCTTGACAATTCAGCTATTAACCCCATTCTTTCTTTAACTTTTTTAACTTTTCCTTCTTCTGCTTTAACATCTTTGGTTAATGCTGTTATATCGATAACTGGTCTTTCTTCAACACTGTTTCTATACTTTGTTACTAATCCTTGAACAAAACCAGGTACAATTTTAGACTCTTCCCATCCTTTTTTAGGTTCTTCTTCTACAAATTCAGGGTTAAACCACCTATCTAAATATTCATGATGTTCAAGATCTAAACCAACTGCTTCAAGAAATCTTTTAGGTTTTAGTCTATCTAAGGCTGTTTCATAAGTAGTAGAGCCATTTAATGTTATAATTGCTTCTAATTCTGGGTTTCTTTCTTTTACCATTTTATTCTTGTCTCTATTCCCTTATCTTCTTAAGAATATTATATATAATATAAGGATATTTATTCTATTTTTAAATCTTATGGTAGTTTTAACTACTCTTGTAGTATACAAATGTTAAATTTACCTGGAGTTGGTAGTGAAATTGAGGTAAGTAGTTGTGGGTTTTGAGTAATGAGTTGGTTCTGGGCAAATAAGTCATGAAATTTGGTTAGTAGGAAATTAGTTTTGAGAAAATGTAACAATACTCATAAATACTTACTGGTAACCCACTCAGAACCTATAACTCAAGACTCATAACTGTTAAAATCACTTATCAACAAATAAATTATACTTTTCCTTTCCACTTAATTCAGAAATAATTCTTTTGTAAATAACTTTTTGCGGATCTGGAATTAGTTTAACTCTTTTTTTAAGATCATCGAAGTCTTTAAATGGATCTCCTTTTCTTTCTTCAATTATTTGCCACATATGTTTTTTACCTAGTCCAGGAAGTAATTCAATCTGGTGCATTCTTGTAGTCAATGGCTGTGCTTTATTAAAAAAATCAACAAATTTAGTTTGATCTTTTTTTAGAATATCTTTAATTACAAATTCCATTTCTTTTCTCGCTGTTCCTGTTAATTTATCAATTGATAATTTCCCAGCAATATGATGTACTTTTTCTCTTTTACCATCTCCAATATATACTTCATCATGCGGTTGAAAGAAAACATCTTTTTTTGGAACTAATTCTAACAAAGTAAAATTACTTTTACCTATAGCTTGAGCAATTGGGGTTTTCTTATGACTAGGTCTATTGTCCTGACTATAACCATGTGGTAAATAGTCTATAATTATTGCGTATTCTTCTCTAGTTCTTTCTTCCATTTTAACCCCTACTCATTCTAATATTAACTAACTAAACCTATATTAGGGTTGAGCTTACTTATAAATGTTTTGAAATAAGTATATAAATGAATGTAAAAAGAGATATGAAATTATAATAAATATCTCTCTTAATATATATTCTCAAAAGGAACAATCAATATAAATAACCTACTACTTTGAGTAGTCATGATTAAGCCAAAAGAGGTTATTGGTAATACTTCTTTAGGGAATTCTATATTAAATGAAATGATAAGAGGGGGAGATATTTTATGACATTAGATGATTTAGCTATACTTGCTTGTGCTTCTGGAAGACCATTTGCAGAATTAATGAATCAGAATCTTATTGATATGGTTGGACTACCAAGATGGAGAGATTCTTATGTTCTTCCTTCGAGAGAAATTTGGTGGCCTGGCGATGATCAAGATCAGGGCAAAAAAGGAGAAGGTAAAACCGTTATTGATACAAATACTAGGGGATGTCATATTGTTGTTGTTCAGGATGTTATAAATTATCAACCTTTTGAAGATGATAGTATTGAAAATAAAAATGAAAGAAGAAAAAAATCAAAACTAGTTTCAATATCTGAAAATGACAAGATTGTTGCTTTAGAAAATGCAATAGATGCAGCTCAAAGAACAGCAAAACAAATTACTGTTGTGATTCCATATTATCCTTATTCCCGTCAGGAAAAAAGAACAAAGGATAAAAATGAGGGATTATTAACTGAAGGGATTACTGTTAAGCGAATAGCAGAAAGAATTGAACATGCAGGTAATGGGAAAGTTACAAGAGTTATGACACTTGATGTTCATAATGAAGCAATAGAACCTCTTCATCATCAAGCAGAATTTCTTAATGTATATGCCTCTAAAGATATCATTCCTTATATACATGCAACTTATGGTTTTAATGATGTAGTATTTGCTGCTGCAGATGTTGGTGGTGCAGCAAGAGCTAAATTCTATTCAAATATAACTGGATTACCGCTTGTGTTTAGCTATAAAGAGAAAGATTTTAGTGGATCAGGTGGGGTTGATAAAACAATTATTGTTGGAGAACCTAAAGGCAAAAGAGTATTTGTTGTAGAAGATATGATTGCAAGAGGAGGCACCATGGAAAGTGGGGTAAGAGCTTTTAGGGATGCAGGTGCATCAGAAGTCTATTGGATTTCTAGCTTATCTTTGCTTTTGGGTCCAGCTAAGGAAAGAATTGAAGATCTTTATAAAAAAGGTTTACTTAACGGAGTCATTGTTACAGACAGTATTTTTCATGGTAACTACTTTGATAAACATCCAGATATTTATGGCTGTGTTCCAACATCATGTACATTTGCTAAAGCAGCTTTAAGGGCACATTTAGGTACATCAGTTAGTGATATGTTTAAACCAAAAAGAATATTGCAAAATCTTAATGGGTATAAATAAACAATTGTAATTTAGAATTAGTTGATTTGTTTAATTTATCAGAAATCCATAAGACTAATCTGTCCTTTTCTTTTATTTTCTTTTATTTTAATATCTTTCTCTAGAACCTTTTCACCAACTTGATCTTTAATAGCAATTGCGGTTTTTTTACCAACAAGTTGTGCAAGAGTAATAATATTTGCTTTCTTAATATCTCCTAAATCTTTAATACCAAACTTATGCATTTTTCTTGCTCTTACTCTTCCAATACTTTTTAATTTCAACAATGTAAGTAATTCTTCTTTAACACCATACTTCATTCTTAATCTGATCTTAGTTAATTCAGCAACCATACTCTTTTTCTTATCACCAATATTTTTCACTCCTAATATTTTACCAAGTTCAATTGCTGCATACAATAGCCAATTTGCTGATTCTAGCTTTGCTCTTATTTCTCCTGGTCTAACATCATATTTTTCTAACAAAAACTCTTCATCATTCTCTTCAATCCAATCATTAAAAAATAAAGCTGTTTTGAAAGCATTTACATAATCATCATATTCAGAATCAAATTGTGATGGCTCTAAAACAATCATATTACTTTCATATTTTACCATTTGTTCAATTATTTCATCATATTCTTTTACTTTAACTCTTAATTTTGGTCTTATTTCTAATGTAACACAGAGCATTTGTAAAATAGAAATTGGTAAAACATGTTTTGTTTTTGATCTTTTCATCCCACATATAATTTCATAAGCTGTTAATGGATCAATGTATAATTCAGAAACTCTTCTTCCAAGTTCAGTTGCAGTAAACTTTTCTTCAACATCTTCAAATCCAGTTTCAGTAGATGAAAAACCTGTTTCAACTGCTGAAAGGCCAGCTGCTTCTTGATAAATTTGATCAGCTGACAGAAACTCATCACATATATCTCTTTTTTCTTCTTTAATTTTGTTGTCTTTATTTGATTTCTTATTTGCTTTTTCCCCAGCACTTACTTTTTCTTGCTTTAATTTCTCTGCTTTACCTTTTGCACTTTCAATAAATCCAAACTTTTCTAACAGAATTAACATTTTATTGATTTTCTTCATTAATTCATACATATCTTTAAACTGATGCGCCCAAAAGGTTTTATTAAAGAAGTCCATGATTTGTTTTCTTGTCCTGACAAAATCAGTTGCTATTAAACTTAATATATAAGATCTTAATACAGGTTCAACTGCTAATTTAGAATAAATCTCTTCAGCATCTGCATTGATAAAATCTTCCATTATTTTTTCTTTGCCTGCCTCAGTTGATGCTATTGTTATTGCTTCTCCCCATTTAGTTTTTCCTGGTCTTCCAGCTCTTCCAGCCATTTGATGATACTCTAAAACAGGAATTGGCTGCATTCCTCTTGGTCCATACCTACCAAGATTTTTTATGACAACTCTGAAAGCTGGAAGATCAAGTCCAAATGCAAGTGTTGGCGTGCATGAAATTATTTTTATAACATCTTCCCTAAATCCATCTTCAACTAATGTTTTTTGATTCATAGTAAGACCAGCATGATGAAATGCAATCCCTTGTTTTATGCATCTAGCAAGTCTTTCACATTGTTTAGTAGATTTTGGTAGAGAATTCAAAACTTTTTCACTTAATTCAATTAGTTTTCTTTTCTCAGCATCACTTATTTTTTTAACTTTATAGCTAATATCTTCTGCAGTTTTTTCTGCGGATCTTTTAGAATTGCAAAATACTAATGCTTGTTTTTCCATCTCTAAGGTGTCAAGAACTATATTAATTGTTGAATCTTTGTAATGTTCTTTTATTTGTATTGTTTTAGCCATCTATTTTTCAACTAAACGAAAATCCATTCATTTATGGCAGCGCTCACGGACTTTTGCAAACAAAAGTCCTATTCGGCTTCGCCTCATCAGCGCGCCATGAATGTTTTTTCTTTGATTGTTTTTATTCTCTTAAAATTTAACAACAATGGCCAGGCGAGTCGAAGACGAGTAGGATTTTTTCTGAAAGAAAAAGTCCGTCTGTGCCTCTGTTGTTGTTGAATTTTTAATTTTGTTATTTATTGAATTATAATAATCACTGAACCAACTCAACTATCTTCATATACTCTGTCATAGAATCAATAACTAAATCTGCATTAGTTTCAATTAATTGTTTTCTACTAAATCTACCTGTAGCAACAGCAACTGTTAATGTTCCTGTTTGTTTTCCAGATTCAACATCCATTGGTGTATCTCCAATAACAACAACATTATCAAATCCAATGTTTTTATCTTTTGCTTTGGAAATTGCTTCCTCAACAATCCATGATCTTGGATTTTCTCCAACTGCATAACTAAAGACTTGGAAATACTCTTTAATCTTCATAGTTTCAATAATTTTGACACCCTTATCTTCACTATTTCCTGTTACAATTCCTAATGGTTGTTTATTCTGCTTTAGAAAATCAAGAAATTCTTTTACACCTTCTAATAAAGGCACATTACTATTATCTAACAAATTGAAAAAATACGATCTGTATTCTTTATATACTTCTGGGATTTTTTTCTCATCACAGCCAATTTCTTTAAACAACTTTTTATTCCATATCAATCCAGGAATTCCAAAATTTCTGTAAAAATCCTCTTTTGGGATTGTTTTGCCTAACACCTTTTTGTAAGCATATTGGTAAGCTTCAGCATGAAAGTCTAAAAAGTTGCTCAATGTTCCATCAATATCAAATAGATATAGTGTTTTTTTGTCCATTATAACATTGATTTCCATTAACTTTTTATATTTTGTTAATATTAAGCACATTATGAAGAAATTAACTCTAA
The DNA here is from genome assembly GCA_018657385.1 of Candidatus Woesearchaeota archaeon. Taxonomy (GTDB): domain Archaea; phylum Nanobdellota; class Nanobdellia; order Woesearchaeales; family DSVV01; genus JABHXF01. The sequence continues at coordinate 17,770 of JABHXF010000054.1, forward strand.
TATTGTTGTTTTTGATTATATTGTTTAGGGGTTCTACAACTATTAAAACAACAATTATTCTTTAAACAACTTCAATGCACTAAATGGTCTTGTATCCCATCGTCCTTCAACAGGTCCTGCAAATGATTGAACACAATGATATCCAAGCTCTCTAGCCTCTAATGACTTCCTATTCATTCTTTCTAATGTGGATGGTTGGTGTAATCTTGCAGTTTCTTCTGAACTTGGAAGATAAAAGGCAAATCTCATTGAAAAATATCTCGGATCAAATAATTCCCTTACTTTCACAAAATCAACTTCATTATCTTCCATTAATACAAATGATAAATCAATTCTTCTTTTTCTAACTTCTCTTACCCATTGTTCTCCAAACTCTGCAATTTCTTTATAATCCATTAGGTGATTAAAACCAGACATCATTTCTTTTCTTTTATCTTCATCTGTTGTGTGCATTGAAACATTGATTTGGAAAGTTTCTTTATATTCAGATAAGTATTGTCTCATTTTTTCTATTAATTTAAGGGAAACTTCAGAATTTGGCATCACACTAGTTAATTGAAAGCTTGGTTTGTATGCTTCTGCAATTTTTTCAAGGCCATCATAAAAATTCTTATTTAACAATGCTTCTCCTGCTCGTTGAAAGCCAACTTTTACAGGTCTTTCTGGATCATACCATGGCACTAATGGGTTTTCTTCTAAAGCTCCAGAAACTTGTTGCATAAATTCATCTGCGGTAATGTTTCTAGCATAAGGGAAGTTATGTCCAAAACAAAAATCACATCTTACAGGACATCCAATTTGGTTAGTAACAGATATCAATGTTTTATGGTAATTTGTTCCTGCAAACACAACTGTTTCAACAATATGTTTGTCATGAGTTCTGTAAACATCCATATGTACTTGATCGTAAAATAACATTCTAGCTTCTAATTTCATTTTTTTATCTCCTTAATCTTAATTTTTCTTCTTTAAATCCATTATTTGTTGTTGTTGAATAGTCTCCAATCTATTGGTTTCTTATTCCCAGATTTACTAGTTTTCAATCTAATAGTCTCAAATCTATACAGATCAATAGCCTCAACAATATAGTATAAACTCACTATTACACATATAAACATTACCAACAAAAAAACGTTTTTTCGTGTTAAAAACAAAAGTATTAAATAATAGATTAATTTACTTATCTATATGGGTATAATTAGTATAATAAATGAATTAAAACATAGGGGTTATCTTAGTCCTAAACAAGTTTTAATATTAACAGAACTTGCATCTTGTGAGCTTTCTGCAAAAGAGCTTTGCAAAAAAACAAAAATACCATTAGGTAGAATTTATGAGCCTTTAAATTTATTAATTTCTCAAAAATTATTAATTAAAAAAGGGAAAAAACCTTGTGTTTATAGTTTTGAAGATCCACAACATAAAATAATTACTTTTATGAAGAAGAAGTTTGATACTTTTATGATTGATGAAAATAAAATTATTGATATGTTAGACGAGAAAACACCACCTAAAATAGAATTATTAAAGTCAAAAGAGGATTTTACTTTCTATCTAATAAAAGCAATTTCTTCTTGTAAAAAAGGTTTAGAAACTGTTGCAAGGCATGGTAGTTTGCCATTTATTTTTTATTTATCTAATAAACAAGATTTCTTAAAAGTTAGAACTCTAATTAATACAAAAAGAACAACAATTGCACATACAACAGATACTAAGGCTATTATGGTGTATAATGCATATCAGGAAGCTTTAGAAAAGGGTAAATATTTTGATGCAATATGTAATGAAGAAACATTTTTATGGCATATGAATTTAATAAAAAAGCATCTTGGAAAAGATTTTCTAATGCAATTAATTAAAGACTTCAAAGATAGATGTAAAAAGTATGATATCAAATTCTCCATAATCAAAGAATACTTACCAATGCAGATTTTTATTACTCATAATACTGTTGTTCTTTTCCACATTCATCTTGGTGTTGGTTCAGGGATTGAAATTCAAAATAAAGAGACTGTTGAATTATACAACAGCATGATTAAAGATATGGTCAAGAGAAGTAAATCTGTTGATTATTATTTAAAAAAGATATGAATTCTTTAGAATATAGATAAAAAATGGCCCCGCCGTGACTTTCATCCAGATTCTTTCAAATCTGATTTTGAACACGGGACCACTCGATTTCTTCAACTGACGTTGCAGAATATTGTCGCAAGCGTCAATATATCAGTCGAGCACTCCAATTGTCCAGAATGCTTAACAAGTTAAGCAAGCACCAGACTGAGCTACGGGGCCAATTGTATATCCAAAAACAGCCGATTCTTTATAAATATTTTGGAATTTATCGTAATATTTATAAACCTGTTACTTTCACTTTGAAAGATGTGCCTCCGTAGCTTAGAGGTTGGAGCGTGCGGCTGTTATGTTGCTTATGCATCAAAGAAACCGCAAGGTCACCAGTTCAAATCTGGTCGGAGGCGTTTATTTTTCTTAATTTTTTTAGAATTCCAGAATTTACACTATTTCTCCTACAATACTCCTCAACATATGTCCAGTAACTTTAATGTTATAGAATTTGCCTAATTCTAATCTTTTACCATCTTTTGCTTTAACACCAATTACTAATGGATATGTTCCAATTTGTCTTAAGAAAGTAGTTTTCCCATCATAAATTTCAGCAATACAATTTTTCAACACTAAATCTTTTGGAACTAATTTTTGCAACATTACATTATCTACTTTTTGTCTAATTGCATTTCTCCATTTCCAATAATATTTTTTATTTTTCCTTAAAAATTTATTTCCAGCTTCTTCATCTAATTGTGTTCCAGGAAAAACAGCAACTTGTCTTATATTAATTCTTCTCAACAACAAGTCATTTTCAAGAATTTCAGATAAATATTTCATGTTCGCTTCTTGTGTTTTCTTTCCTTCTCCAATTAAACCAAAAAGAATATTTAATCCTGGTACAAACTTAGGCATTCCATTATACTCTTTTCCATCTTCATTACCACGTGAAGCACCAAATTTATTAATTAATTTAATTGCTTTCATTGCAACTTCTGGAGTTGAATTAAGATTATTTCTCTTTACAACTTCTGTATCAAAACTTTCAACACCTAATGCTGCAATATTTCCACTTGTACAATGTTCTACAACTAATTTGACTTTTTCTTCGTCGACACGAACTGGATCTACATTGTCAATATGTAATACATCAATTTTACAATTTTTCCTTATTTCACTTAATATTTTCTTAATATCTGAAACATTCCATGCAAAAAAATCACTCTGCTTTCCCAATCTAAAATATTTTACCTTTTTTTCATTCAAAGCCTTTACTTCATCAATTATATCTTTAACTTTTCTAAATTCAAGCTTATTTTTCAAAGGTTCTGTACAAAATGAACATGCAACACCTTTGCCACAGCCTCTTGCTGTCTCAATTTCAGCAATAACATAATTCCATCCATCTTCATTTACAATCTGCTCAATAATCTCTGCTCCAACAATAGAATATTTTGCAATTTCATCATAATCTTTTACAATTTCTGGAATTACTTCATTAAATAAACTTAAATCTTGCTTCTCTGCAAATTTACCTCCTTCTAATCTTGTCCCAAATTCAGTTGCAGCAGGTCCTGTTAAAATTCTTTTTCCTCTAACATGGACTTTCTTAAATAATGCTTTTAACAAAGTATTAATTTCATGAATTGTACCAGGCATTGCTGTTAAATATTTTCCAGGAACATGCACTCCTAAAACAACATAAAGTTCATCATGATTTCCAAGACTTTCAAATATTTCTTTAATATCTGGAGAATTATTAGTTAGATTATGGATTGTAATATTTGTTTTTTCATGTAATTTAGTTTCTTTTTTTCTATTTCCATGTTTCAAAAATAATCTTAGATCATCAATAGTTAAATAATAAATTTCTTCGTCTTTTTTATTTTCCTTTTTAGCTTTAGATTTCAAATAACCATACAAATATCTTGGATAAGTTCCAATATACGGAGGAACACCTAATCCTGCTGGTTCATCTGTATAACAATCTAGGATTATTTTAGTCATTGTTTTGTTAAATATGGTGATTAGTTTAAAACATTTTTGATAGAAAACAACCAATTTGAAAAAATCCATTCATTCACGGCAGCACATACGGACTTTTTTTGCTTCGCTCAAAAAATCCTATTCGGCTCATTTCATTCACCTCACATGTGCGCCATGAATGGATTTTTCAGAAAATACAGCCATCAATGGCGCTGATCGACCGGGGGTTGTCCCTTACGGGGTGGTCGATAGGTTTGAACGGAGTGAAAACCGTCAGCCGCCATTATTGATAGTGGTGTCTATATCAAAAAATAATGAAAAGACAGTTGTGATGGTGGTTTCACTAATTTCTATTAATCCATTTTTATTGAGAAAACAAATTTACTTTTTTCCATTGAACCATTTCTTAATATTACCATTTCCAAATTTATTTTTAATATACTTAAATGTAAAATTAAATGGTGGAAAATTCAAAACAATTACACTTTTTAATAACCCTTCAAAATGATCAATAAAATATCTAAGATATCTAAATGTTGGTAATAATTTAGGTTCTACTAGTCCTGGTATTTTATCAATAATATCTACATGCTGTATTCCAACTTTACCATAATAGAGTTTTTCTAATTTACCACCATCTTCAACAAACTGTTTCACTGCAATGTATCCTCTCAAATAAGCAAAATCTTTTGTGCATCCTCCTGGTTTAGAAGTATCTGTTAAACCTCTTTTTACTCTAACAGTTGTTCTCCATGCCAAATCTTGGTCTAAATATTTTTTCAAATAATTGTAAACTCTTCTAAAGCCATATTTGGTTGCCATGTCGACTGCAACAACTCTTGCTGCATATCTTTTTAAAATAGTATTGTCTAGACAACCATTCATTTCTTCATTAACTACTGCTAAGCCTTCTTCTGTCATTAAATAATTTGGGAGACCTCTTTCAAATATTTTAAATGGTTGATAACTTCCATTTTCTGATCTTACAATATGTGTTCCAATCTCATGCACTATTAATCTTTTAAAGAATTTTTTTGAAAACTTACTATCTTTTTTAATTAATAATTCTTTTTTTGTATTATTTACAGCTGCTCCTGCTGCCATTGCTTTTTCTTTTATTTGCCAGCTAAAACCATATTTAATAAATGCATATTTCATTCTCCTAATAACTTGTTTTGATGTTAAATCTGTTTTTTTATTATCTACTTTTAATGTTCTCAACATCTTTTTTGCTTTCTTAATAAGTTCTTCATCTGGTATGCCATAAACTAAGATAGAATATTTTGTAAATCTTTCATCTCCACGATATTTTAGCATATTTAACATGCTATAATTAATATTTCTAGATTGTTTTAGTAGCTTTCCAACTTCACTATTATCTGGACTAATGTCTTTTAATTGTTCTTGTAATTTTCCAATATCATCTCTATATTCATTATATCCTAATTGTGGTTCATATGTTTTTGATTTAAAGAATTTTTTTTTTTCAGCTTCTTCATTATTTGGATTAATAGCAAAGAATGAGATTCTTTTACTTATCTTGTTTAATTCTCTATCAGTTTCTTTTGTTGTTGGCATTTTATTTTTGGATTTAGTTTAATTACTTGTGCAGTATACTATTTTGTATATTTATATACTTAAGGGGGTATTTAAACCTTTCGGAAAAAGAAGGCTTGTGGGCTTGTTAGGCTTGTGGAGCTTGTAGGGTCAATGGTATTTTTCAAGCCATTCAAACCAAGACGTCCAAGCTTCAAGCCTTACAAGCCTTTTCCTAGCCCCTACTTTAAAGTTACGCTAAACCTTTAAATACACCAATCGTATTTACACATATGGGATGATTAGTGGATATGTAAAAGATAAAAGGTTTAAGGTATTGAATAAACCATTAACTAAAAAAATACCTAAGAAACTAGTATGGGTAGATATACTTAGTCCTACTAAAGAAGAGCTTAGAAAAGTTTCATCCACATTCAATATTGAGTATTCTGATTTATGGCTTGCAATGGATGAGTCAGAAAGACCAAGAATTGAATCTGAAAAAGGTTATTCTTTTATTATTTTCAATATTCCTCTCTACAAAAGGCATGTGTATACTGCTACATTAGGAATCTATATCAAAGGAAATACTGTAATAACTATTCATAGAAATCAATTAAAATCACTCACAGAATTAAAAGGAAGAATTCTCAAGGAAACATTACTTGATTCAGCTTCTCTTGTTCATATGATATTACTCGGGGTAGTTAAGAATTTTGATACTAGTTTAGATAAAATTGAAGATTTTATTGATATTATTGAAACTGATGTCTTGAAAAAGGTAGAAAAAGATTATACAGACATTGTTTTTCCAATAAAAAGAACTTTAATTTATTTTAGAAAAGCAATTAAATATAATACTGAAGTTTTAAAGTCTTTACGTCATGGTGCTATTTTTAAAACTCAAGGTGATGTGTTTGAAGATCTTTATGAAGATGCAAGACAATTAATTGATGAGGAAACAATTTCTCGTGAGAGAATAACAGAAATTGTTAATACAAATTACAATACTTTGTCAAATGAACTAAATAAAGTTATGAAATCTTTTACAGTCATTGCAACATTAATTTTATTGCCAACATTTATTACAGGTTTATATGGTATGAATTTTCAAATTATGCCTGAGTTAAATTGGGAATATGGTTATTTATTTGCTCTTGGTGTAATGTTCTTCTCAGTTGTTTCAATGCTATTATTCTTTAAGAAAAAGAAATGGCTTTAATTAATTACAATACCATTCGCTTCTTTTTTAGCTGCATATAGGGAATTGTCTGCTCTATTAATCCAGTCGTCAAAGGAGTCATCATACTTGGAAACTTTATCTATTCCAATGCTAGCAAAAATTGGGGCACCAGTTGGTAAAAGGTATTTACCTATTTGTTTTTTTATTTCAATCGCAATTTCTCTAACATATTCAAGTGAATCAGACTTAACAGCAAATGCAAATTCATCTCCGCCTTGTCTGTAACTGGTTAAATCTTTATATTGGTTACTTATTTTTTCTAATACACTCCCAATATGGATTAATACTTTATCTCCTTCATTATGTCCGAAACCATCATTAATTCCTTTGAATTTGTCAACGTCTATTAATCCTAAATAATGATTTTCTTCTTTTTCTCTTGAATCATTAAAATATTGTTCTAAGTCTTGATGAAACTTTCTTCTATTATATAATTCTGTTAATCCATCTCTTAATGCAAGTTCTTCTAATCGTACGTTTGCTTCTTCTAATTGTGCATTTGCGTCTTCTAATTCTCTATTTACTATTTCCAATTGAATATTTGCTTCTTCTAATAATTTTTCTTTTTTTTCTTGTTCATGGTGTTCAAGAACTCTTGAAACTTGTGTACCAACAAATTCTCCTACTTCTTCTAGTATTTCAAATTCACTTGTTCCAACTATTTTAACTTCAGGATCATAATTTACTACAATTACACCTTTGATTTGTTTTGGATAAGTTGATGATTCACCTTTATATGGGATTGTAATAAATCCTTTTTCTACTATATGGTTTAGTGGATCATTTTCTGTTAATTCTTCTCTTAAGTCAGTGTGAATATCTAGGCTGTAATGCATATGTTCTTCATTTATTATTTCTCTTAATACTCTATTTTGTTGTACACTAAATCTTACACTTTCATCCTTAAACTGGTCAGGTAAGTCCAAATATGCCATTAACACACATTCATCTTCAGATTCTCTATGTCTATATATTCTAGGTGAAGCATAGCCATGTGTTTTTAAAGCTTCAAGAACAATATCTAAGCTTCTATGGATCTCATTTTCTCGCATCATACTTCTGATATCATAGATTAATTGGTCTCCTTCTCTTCTTTGCTCTTCTCTCCTATCATCTAGTTTATCATCTAAACCAAAGTTCCCATTAATTCTTACTAATCCATAACGTAATGCTTTTCTTACCATTTTCTATTTTTCTTAATTTCTCTCAAATCTTTATATAATTTATATATATTGGTGAAGTTGGTTGGAACAAAACACCACTTTATAAATCTTCTTAATAAATATTAAAAATAATTATTATATAATATAATACCATAATATAATAATAAATACCAAAAGCTTTATAAACAAAGGAAAATGAAGTAGATTGATGAAAATGGCACTTATCATCCCTTCTTATTCAGAAATAAAGCTTTAATTAGTTAGTTAAAGCTCTATAGGGAGAAATAGGGGTCCTTAGCTAAATTGCCCTGGTAGTGTAGCTCGGCACAGTTAATAATGCCCGTAGGGGTTTCGTTTACTGCGATTACTATCATGAAGCCCTGTCGAGGCTTCGACTCGGGTTCGAATCCCGACCAGGGCGTATATAAGAAAGCTCAAATCTCTGCTTTAGCAGAGATTTTAGATTTTTATATATTCAATAATGCCAGATGAACTTGTGAATCTGCATTATTTTTATCTGTCCAAAGGGCAGGATTAACCAAAATAACAACAAACAGCAACAATCAATATGGGCCGTTAGCTCAGCCTGGTATGTATTATTAATAATACACAGGAGAGAGCACTCGACTTTTAATCGAGTGGTCGCGAGTTCGAACCTCGTACGGCCCATTCATATTCATTTGCATTCATATTCACTATTATTATCATAATTAAAATAATAAACAACAATTCCTGGAGGATAGCAATATGGCAACACCAAAATTCGACGTAACAAAACACATTCTTGTTCCGAAACATACTATCATTTCTGAAAGAGAAAGAAAACAAGTATTGGAGAAATACAACATCACTTATAAGGAATTACCTAAAATTCTTGTAAATGATTCAGCAATTAAACATCTTAAACCAAAGGTAGGAGATATTGTTAAAATTGTAAGGGCTAGTCTTACAGCAGGAGAAACTATATACTATAGGGGTGTTATCAATGCATAAACCTTCAAGAATTTTATTAAAAAAATATTTTGATGAACATAATTTTGTTGCTTCTGATATTGAATCTTTTAATTCTTTTATTGAGAATGAATTGCAAAAAATTATTGAAGAAAACAGAGTTATTGAACCAACAATAATTCCTCATAATATTGATGAATTTAAGATTAGGTTGGATAAAATATGGGTAACAAAACCTGAAATTACTGAAGCAGATGGTTCTAAAAGACCAATTTTTCCAATTGAAGCAAGACTAAGAAAAATAAGTTATGCTGCTCCAGTTTACATTGAGGTAAGTGCACATATTAATGGTATTCAACGTGAATCATTTACAACTCAGGTTGGTAGTTTACCAATTATGTTAAAATCAAATTTCTGTCATCTAAATAAATTAAATAAAGATGAATTAACTCTAAAAGGAGAAGATCCTGATGATGATGGAGGATATTTTATTATTAATGGTTCTGAAAGAGTTTTAATTGATGTTGAAGATTTATGTGCTAATAAATTTTTAATACATAAGGCTTCAATTGGTCCAAGTAAGTTTGTTGGAAAAATATTTTCAGAATTTGGTTCTTTTAAAATACCACACACAATGGAAAGAATGAAAGATGGTATGTTTTATTTAACTTTTACAAGAGTAAAAAGAATGCCTATTGTTATGATTGTTAAAGCACTTGGATTAACAAAAGATGAGGATATTATGAAATTTGTAACGGGTGGAGAACAAAATGATATGGTGTTTGTAAATTTATTAGAATTTGTTGATGTAAAAAATGAAGAAGAAGCACTTGATTGGATTGCAAAGAGAATTGGTATAACACAATCAAAAGAAATTAGAGTAGATAGGATGAAAGAAATTATTGATCGTTATCTTTTACCTCATTTAGGAACTAAAAAAGAAGATAGAATTCTTAAAGCATACAACTTGTGCAAATATCTAAAAAAATATGTTTCAGTTGTTAAAGGAGATAGAACAACAGATGATAAAGATCACTACATGAACAAAAGAGTAAAAATGAGTGGTGATTTATTAGCAGATTTATTTAGAGTTAATCTAAAAGTTTTAATTGGAGATATGTTATATAATTTCCAAAGGATAGTTAAGAGAGGTAAGTTTCCAAGTATTAAAGTTGTTATCAGAGACAAATTATTAACATCTAGATTATATAGTTCAATGGCAACTGGTAATTGGGTTGGTGGAAGAAAAGGTATTTCTCAAAGAATTCAGAGAATTAATTATCTTGAATGTTTAAGTCATTTACAAAGAGTTGTTTCACCTTTATCAACAACTCAAGAAAACTTTCAAGCAAGAGAACTTCATTGTACACATCTTGGAAGATTGTGTCCAATTGAAACTCCAGAAGGTACTAATATCGGGTTAAGAAAAAACCTTGCAATAATGGCTGAACTTAGTGTTCATTCAGATGAAGAAAAAATTATTAATTCACTTAAGAATTTAGGATTAAAAACTATTATATAAATGGTGATAGAATGACTGAAGTATACTTAAATGGGAAATACGTTGGGGATGTTGAAAATCCACAAGAATTTGTAGATCATATAGTTACAGAAAGAAGAAAAAATGTGTTAACAGATAATCTTAATGTTCTGTATAATGAAAAAAATAATATAATTGAAATAGAATCTTCAAAAGGAAGATTAAGAAGACCTTTAATTGTTGTTAAAGATGGAAAACCATTAATAACAGAAAAACATATTGCTCAATTAGAAAAAGAGGAGTTATCATGGACTGATCTTGTTTCTCAAGGTTTAATTGAATATTTAGATGCACTTGAAGAAGAAAATGCTTTAGTTGCATTTACAGAAGATGATTTAACACCAGAACATACACATATGGAAGTTTCAACTTTATCCTTCTTAGGTGTTTGTGCATCATTAGTTCCATTTAGTAATCATAATCAATCTGCTAGAGTAAATGCAGGAGCAAAAAACCAAAAACAAGCTCTTGGTTTATATGTTGCAAATTATTTAATTAGGATGGATATGGATGTTAATTTACTTCAGTCCCCACAAGTTCCACTAGTTAGGTCTGCAATGCATACTATTTCAGAATATGGGAAACATCCTTCAGGACAAAATCTTGTTGTTGCGATTATGAGTTATAAGGGATATAACATGGAGGACGCAATTATTCTTAACAAAGGTTCTATTGAAAGAGGATTAGGAAGAAGTACTTATTTTAGACCAAGTATTGCTGAAGAATTACGTTACTCAGGTGGTCTTATTGATGAAGTAGGAGTTCCTGACAAAGAAGTTAAAGGATATAAAAGTGAAAAAGATTATAGATTATTGGAAGGTGATGGAATTATTTATCCTGAAGCAGCAATTGCAGAAGGTGACGTATTAATTGGAAAAACTTCACCTCCTAGATTTTTAAGTAGTATGGATGAATATAATTTAGCTTCAAACTTAAGAAGAGAATCTTCACTTACTGTAAAACACGGAGAGAAAGGAGTTACAGACATGGTATTAATTACTGAAAATGAAGAAGGTAATAAATTAGTACAAGTAAGAATCCGTGATTTAAGAACTCCAGAAGTTGGAGATAAATTTACATCTCGTCATGGTCAAAAAGGTGTTGTTGGATTAATTGTTAATCACACAGACATGCCATTTTCAGCATCTGGTATTGTTCCTGATTTAATCTTTTCTCCTCATGGTATTCCTACAAGAATGACTATTGCTCATTTGCTAGAATTAGTTTCTGGAAAAGTTGCTGCATTAGGAGGAAGATATGTTGATGCAACTACTTTTGATAGTGAAAAGGAATCAGATATAAGAAATGAATTATTAACTCTTGGTTTTAGAGAAAATGGTACAGAAACAATGTATAATGGATTAACAGGAGAACAATTTGAAGCAAAGATTTATGTTGGAAATATGTATTATTTAAAACTTAAGCATATGGTTGCTAACAAATTACACTCAAGAGCTCGTGGTCCTATCCAATTATTAACAAGACAACCAACCGAAGGTAGAGCTAAAGAAGGTGGTCTAAGATTGGGTGAGATGGAGAAAGATACTTTTGTAGCACATGGTGCAAGTTTATTACTTAAAGAAAGATTTGATGCAGACAAAACAGTTGTTCCAGTATGTGAAGAATGTGGTTTAATTGCAATCAAAGATGAATATAAAAACAGACATTATTGTCCTGTTTGTGGTGATGATGTAGAAATTACAAACATAGAATTAGCATACGCATTCAAACTGATATTAGATGAGTTCAAAAGTTTATGTGTATATCCAAAACTGCAATTAAAAAGCATGTACTAGGTGTAAAAATGATGGGCCCCTCAATTCATAAAAAAGTCGATTCAATTGTTTTTGGAGTTTTTAGTCCAAAAATAATCAAAAAAATGTCATCTGCTAAGGTAGTAACTCCTGAGCTTTACGATAAGGAAGGTTATCCTGTAGATGGTGGTCTAATGGATATTAGATTAGGTGTTATTGATCCTGGATTAAGATGTAAAACTTGTGGTCAGAAATTAAAAGAATGTACTGGTCATTTTGGATACATAGAATTAGCAAGACCAGTAATACATTATAATTTTGTTTCAACAGTTCTAACTTTATTAAGATCAACTTGTAGGGAATGTGGTCGTGTACTTATTCCTAAAAATAAAATTGATTCTTATGCAAAAGTATTAGATCAGGCAGAACAAGAAGGTGGAATTTCTGCAAGAAGATCAAAAATTAAGGAAATAATTACAACTTTAAGAACAACAAATAAATGTCCTTGGTGTAAATCAAGACAGCAAAAAGTTGTAATTGAAAAACCTACATCATTTTATGAAAATGAAAAAAGAATTACACCAATTGAAGCAAGAGCAAGATTGGAAAAAGTTCCAGATGAAGATTGTATGTTATTTGGTATTAATGCTAAAGCTTTTAGACCTGAATGGTCAGTTTTAACAGTTCTTCCAATTCCTCCAGTAACAATGCGTCCTTCAATCACACTAGAAAGTGGAGAAAGAAGTGAAGACGATTTAACACACAAGTTAGGAGATATTGTTAGAATTAACCAAAGATTATTTGAAAATATTAATGCAGGTGCTCCGGAAATTATTATTGAGGATTTATGGGACTTATTGCAATATCACATTACAACATTCTTTGACAATGCAGTTGCACAATTACCTCCTGCTCGTCATAGAAGTGGTCAGCCATTAAAAACAATTTCTGCAAGAATCAAAAGTAAGGAAGGAAGAATTAGGCATAACTTAGCAGGAAAAAGAACAAATTTTTCAGCTCGTACTGTTATTTCTCCAGATCCTATGATTGATTTAGATGAAGTTGGTATTCCAATTATTGTAGCAATGAAATTATCTGTTCCTGAAAAAGTAACAGAATGGAATGCAGAATACTTAAAGAAATTTATTGATCGTGGTCCTAAAAAATATCCTGGTGCAAATTATGTTGTGAGACCAGATGGAAAGAAAAAGAAAATTACAGATGAAACAAAAGAACAAGTTATAGAAGAATTACAGCCTGGTTATAGTGTTGAAAGACATTTAATGGATGGCGATATTGCAATCTTTAACAGACAACCATCTCTTCACAGAATGAGTATGATGTGTCATCGTATTAGAGTATTGCCAAATAAAACATTTAGATTAAATCCAGCTGTTTGTGCTCCATATAACGCAGATTTTGATGGGGACGAAATGAATTTACACGTACCTCAAACAGAAGAAGCAAGAATTGAAGCAGAAATTTTAATGCAGGTTAAGACACAGTTAATTTCTCCAAGATATGGGTTAAGTATTATTGGTTGTATACAGGATGCAATTACTGGGAATTATTTATTAACAAAAGCATTAAACTTCTCAAGAGAAGAAGCTGTTGAATTATTATTAGCAGCAAGAGAAAATGATTTATCTAGTTTGTCAAATAAACAGAAGTTTTCAGGTAAAGAAATCTTTAGTGTTTTACTTCCAACTGATTTTAATTTTGAAGGTAAATCTAAAGGTTTTACTGGAGATGAAAAAGTAGACATGAAAAATGATACTGTGGTTGTAATTAAAAAGGGACAGCTGGAAAGTGGTATTATGGATAAAGCTAATTTAGGAGAAGGTTCTGGTTTAATGCTTAGAAATTTAGTTAAACAATATGGTGAGCAAAAAGCAATTGAAATTTTGGGTAAGATCTTTAGATTAGGAATTGAAGTCTTGCTAAAATTAGGATTTAGCTGTTGTTTACATGATACTGATATGCCAAAGGAAGCAAGAGAAGAAATTGAAAATACACTTTCAAAAGCTTATGAAGATGTAGATGAAATGATTGCTCAGTTTAATGAAGGAAAATTAGAAGCTTTCCCTGGAAGAAGTGTTGAAGAAACTTTAGAATTAAAGATTTTGGAAAGATTAAATGGTGCTAGAAATAAAACAGGTGGAATTGTTGGAGATTTTGCTCAAAAAGATTCCTCTACTATTATTATGGCAAATTCTGGAGCAAGAGGTAATCCATTAAACTTAGCTCAAATGGCAGGTTGCGTTGGTCAGCAAGCTTTAAGAGGTAAAAGAATTGATTTAGGTTATAGTGGGAGAACATTATCAGCTTTTAAGAAAGGTGATTTAAGTCCGGATTCAAGAGGATTTATTAGAAATAGTTTTAAGAAAGGTCTTGCACCTCACGAATTTTTCTTTGGAGCAATGACTGGACGAGACTCATTAATGGATACTGCTTTAAGAACACCAAAATCCGGTTATCTTTATAGAAGATTAGCTAATGCAATGCAGGATGTAAAAATTGAGTATGATGAAAGTGTAAGAGATGCAACTGGCAATGTAATACAATTTAATTATGGTGAAGATAATTTAGATGTTTCAAAAACAGAAGGCGGAAAGCTTAATGTTCAAAGAATTATTAAATCAGTGTTAAAGGCATGAGGTTAATGAAAATGGATGATGTACTAAAAGAATATTCAAAACAATTACCAATCAAGATAATTGATGAAGTTAAAAAATCAGTTCCGAAAAATGTCTCTAAATCAAAATTAAAAGAGATAATGGAAAATATATTAGAAGAATACAAATCAATGAAAGTTGCATTTGGTGAATCTGTTGGATTAATTAGTGCAGAATCAATTGGTGAACCAGGAACACAGATGACATTAAATACATTCCACTTTGCAGGTGTATCAGAGATGAACGTTACAATGGGTTTACCAAGAATTATTGAGATTCTTGATTGTAGTAAATCATTATCAACACCAATGATGGAAATTTATTTAACTTCTCCATTAAATAAAG
The DNA here is from genome assembly GCA_018657385.1 of Candidatus Woesearchaeota archaeon. Classification (GTDB taxonomy): domain Archaea; phylum Nanobdellota; class Nanobdellia; order Woesearchaeales; family DSVV01; genus JABHXF01. Next base: position 33,027 of record JABHXF010000054.1, read on the forward strand.
GAAAAGGAATTAAAGAATACGCAGAAAAAATTAAAGAAACAACATTAGGAGAATGTATTAAGGAAGTTTCTGTTAATTTAGGTAATTCAACTATTGAGGTTGAAACTGATGATAATAAAATGAATATTCTTAAGATTACAAAAAATAAAATTATTAAAATAGTTAATACAAGCCTTAAAGGTTATACTGTAAAAGAAAGTGGAAATTTAATTATTCTAAAACCAAGAGGCAAAGAAGATACAGTTAATAATTTGTTTAAGACAAAAGAAAAGATTAAGTCAATCTATGTTTCAGGAATTAAAGGCATTACTCAGGTTCTTCCAGTTAAGAAAGGAGAAGAGTATGTTATTGTAACTGCTGGAACAAATCTTAAAGAAGTACTAGGTATGGAAGGTGTTGATTCAAGTCGATCCTTTAGTAATGATATCAGAGAAATAAATTCAATTTTAGGAATTGAAGCTGCTAGACAATCTATTTTAAATGAAGTAACAAAAGTAATTGATGTTCAAGGTTTAAATGTTGATGTAAGGCATATTATGCTTGTTGCTGATACTATGAGTATTAGTGGATTAGTTAAAGGAATAACAAGATATGGTGTTGTAAGTGAAAAATCAAGTGTATTAGCAAGAGCATCATTTGAAACACCATTAAGACATGTAATTAATGCTTCTATTTCAGGAGAAAAAGATGAGCTTAATAGTGTAGTTGAGAATGTTATGCTTAATCAAGTTATCCCAGTAGGTAGTGGTGTTCCTAAATTAGTAGTAAGAAAGGAGTAATTTTGCCCTATTTTACTACAAATTATAGTAAAATTTAAAAAGGGATTGTGGATGCTATGCATAATACAACATAATTTAATAAGAAATGAGTGATAATCAATGGCAAAAAAGAAAGAAATTGACAAAAATATTGAAGAATTAAACAAAAGCATTAGTAGTGGTAAGGCTGTATTAGGAGTTGATGAAACTCTTAAGAACCTGAGAAGAGGTAATGTAGCAAAGCTATTCTTATGCTCAAATATATCAGATTCAATGAAAGATGACTTAATTTATTATACTGATATTGCAAAAACTGAGGTGGTTGAGTTAAATTATCCTAATGATGAATTAGGAGCATTGTGTAAGAAGCCTTTTGCAGTTGCTGTTATTAGTATTTTAAAATGAGGCTTTAGGTGAAATTAAGTGAAAATTAAATTTACTCCCGAATTAATGGGATTTATGAGTGTTTTTCACCGCATAACTAATGCAAATTTAAAAGATTGTTTTGTTGATGACAATTCAACTTTAACATTTGTGGTTAGTACAGGTGAATTAGGTAAAGCAATTGGAAAAAAGGCAATAAATATTAAGTCGCTTGAAAAATCCTTTAAAAAAAAAGTAAGGATTATTGAGTTTCATGCTGAGCTTGAAAAATTCATAAAAAGCCTTGTGTATCCATCAAAAATTGATAGTATTGAATTACAAGAAAATATAGTTACAATACAATCAACAGATTCACAATCAAGAGGATATTTGATTGGAAGAGCTGCTTCCAATCTTCGCAATTATGAAAAAATTGTAAAAAGATATTTTGATATTATAGAAATTAAGGTCACTTAATCTCTAGGACACAAAAGAGTTTTGCTCTTTCCGTGTCGATGAAATAAAAGTAATGTAGGTAAGTAAAATGGGAGATAAATCAAAAGGATTAAATGCTGGAAAAAAACTTCAGAAAAGAAGACTTAAATTTAGATGGTACAAGAAAAAGTACAAATTAAGTAAAGGTGGATTAAGAGAGAAGTCTAATCCATTAGGGAAATCATCTCAAGCTAAAGGTATTGTTTTAGAAAAAGTACAATTAGAAGCAAAACAGCCAAATTCAGCAATGAGAAAATGTGTTCGTGTTCAATTAATCAAAAATGGTAAACAAGTAACTGCTTTTTGCCCAGGCGATGGTGCTACTAAGCTAATCGATGAGCATGACGAAGTCATGATCGAGTGTATTGGTGGTAAAATGGGAAGAGCAAAAGGAGACATTCCAGGAGTTAGATGGTGTGTTATCAGAGTTAATGATCAGAGTCTTGACGCATTACTAAATGGTAAAGTTGAGAAAGCAAGAAAGTAAAAGTGATAAAAAATGGCTGAAATAAAATTATTCGATAGATGGAGTACAGAAGGAATTAAGGTAGATGATCCTGGATTAAAAAACTACATTAATTTAAAACCAGTTTTAGTTGTAAAAACCGGTGCAAGATATGCAGGTAATCGCTTTCATAAATCAAAAATTAATATTGTTGAAAGATTAACCAACAAATTAATGGGTGCAGGTCATAAATCTAAAAAGCATTTTAAGTCAAGTGGCCATACAACTGGAAAAAGCAATACTGTTTATAATATGGTTGAGAAAACATTAGAAATCATTGAAAACAAGCTTAAGAAAAACCCAGTTGAAGTACTTGTTAAAGCAATTGAAAATGCTGCTCCTAGAGAAGAAATTCTTACTATTGAATATGGTGGTGCACGTTATCCAAAAGCAGTTGAAGTTGCTCCTCAAAGGAGAATTGATATTGTTTTAAGATTAATGGTACAAGGTGCTTATCATAAGAGCTTTAATGCTAAGAAAAAAATGGTAAATTGTTTAGCAGATGAGATTCTTTTCGCTTATCAATTATCATCTCAATCAAATGCAATTGCAAAGAAGAACGAGATGGAAAGACAAGCCGATTCAAGTAGATAAATTATTTCTTACTTTTTTATTTTTATTATTTTTTTAACAAGCCGGCAGGCTCTTTTTGTTCTGACTTTTCTCTTTTTTCTTATTCTTTTTAGAAAATATCAACAACATAATTATATTAAATCCAACAACAACAAAGGCACGGACGGACTTTTGCAAGCAAAAATCCTATTCGTCTTCGACTCGCCCGGCCAATGTTGTTGGATTTTACTAATAGATTATAAAAAAGAAAAGAATTTTCAATAGAAAAACATTCTCCGGACCTAGTAAAAAAGAAAAAATAAAGGAAATTAAATCTTTCCCAATAGCTTCAACATTAAAGCTTTTTGAGCATGTAATCTATTTTCTGCTTGATCAAATACAATTGATTGAGGGCCATCAACTACTTCTGCAGTTTGTTCTAATCCTCTCATAGCTGGTAAACAATTCATAAATACTGCAGTTGGTTTTGCATTCTGCATTAATGCTGAATTTACTTGGTATGGTAATAGCTTTTGTTTTCTAGCTTCCATTCTGTCTTCTGGGATATGATAACTCATCCATGAATCAGTATAAACAACATCTGCATCTTTCACAGCCTCAACTGCGTCATGATAAACTTCAACTTTTGAAAGTTCTGTATTTCTAGCTGCAATTGCTTTTGCTTCATCAATGATTTCTTGTTTTGGTTTTAGTTCAGGATCATCTGGACAACCTAATTTAATATTTATACCTAAATGTGCACATCCATGTAATAAGCTGTATGTTACATTATTTTCACAATCTCCAACATAAGCTAATGTAAGTCCTTGTAATTTTCCAAATTTCTCTTTAATAGTTTGTAAATCACATAATATTTGGCAAGGATGATTTTCATCACTTAGTGCATCTATAACAGGAACCTTTGCATTTTCTGCTAAAGCTTTGCAGTCTGAAAAATGATTTAATCTTGCCATAATAATATCAACATATCTTTCAGATGTTCTTGCTGTATCTTCAATTGTTTCTTTTTTACCTAATGGACTTGTAGAAACATCATAATAAATTGCATGTCCTCCTAATTGAGTCATACCTACTTCAAAACTAACTCTTGTTCTTAATGAAGGTTTTTCAAATATCATTAATAGTGTTTTATCCTTTAATATTGTTGCATATTTTTCTGGGTTTTGTTTAATTTCAATTGCTTTTTCAATTGTATCCAATATAAATTCTTTACTAACGTCCTTTAAACTTAGAAGATCTTTCATTTTATCACCTGTTGTGTTTTTAATTTTAATTATTAGTGTGTTTAAATAGTTTATTGAGTTATAATCTATATGTTTAAGGATTATTAATATGTGATTTTAATTGATAATATATAATAACAAAACTAATTTGTTCTAGAAACAAGATATGTAGCAGCTAATCTATATGAACAACTTTCATCAACTCCAAATTGGGTAAATCCAATACCAATAGGACTTAATGAAACACCTATAACTTTCCAGTCATCATTATTATATGTTTGTGCATGTTCTTCTACTTTTGCTTGAAGATAAGTTTCAAATATTCTTCTTGTTCTTGCATTATTTAGTACTGTTTTTCCACTGATTGATATTAATTGTTGTGCAAATTGAAACATTTCCCCAAATATTGATTCTTCCTCAAATAACTCAACTCCTGCAATATAATACTTGTTATTCATCATTTTACTATCTAAATTAACTCCACCATTATAACTTACTAAAACTAAATCTTCACTTTCAACACTTTCTTGTGTGACTAATTGCATTGGGAATTGAGTGCCAATATATTTGCCAAATTGTGTTTCTTTATCTGCTTTAACATCTCCAATAACTATTAAACTCGGATTCATATCCTCTATTTCTAAAATAAGGCAAATTTCTCTTTCTATTTCAGATGCATCAAAAAATCCACCAACAATTTTTTCTTCACCATTATCAGTTACTAATACTGCATCATGATTAAATGTTGCTGCTGGGGTTGTCATTAATCTTCCATATGTATATTCATCTCCTGGTTGTTGTAATTTTACTCCATTTAATTTCCCCTGTTCTGTATAACTATTTGCTAATTCTGTTAGATCTTCTACATCTATTTCAGAGCTTGGGAATATTATATCTATTTCTGATCCAGGTAATATTTTATTTTCTTTTGAATCTTCTGGTAAGCCATTTACAAGTTTTTCTAATTCTGACATTTCAATTAATCCTTCAAGTTGTTCTGCAGATTTTGGAAGTTCAAGTTCCATGTCATATCTGTTTTCAGGGTTATCTTTAGCTTTATTTCTTTGTAAAAACATTCTATAATCTCTTGCAAATTTACCTACTTTTTCTATGATCTCTGCATTGATTACTCTCTCACTAGAAATTGCATTAATAATTGTAAGTCTTCTATATAAATCAATTATTACATCAGAATCTCCATCAAATACAACAAATTCTCCTTTTTTAAAATATCTAACTTCTTCTATTTTGTTAGCAAAACCATCAGCTGTAAGTTCATTAGATTCATTATTTCCGAACATATTTATAATACCTGATAAATAATCAACTTCTAACATTCCATTAGAATCTTTAAGAACATCATCACCATTACAATTTTTAACTTCTAGAGCCAAAACAGGGAAATATTTTCTACCAACACCTTGTCTTGTATTACCTTTATAGGCTATAGATACATTATTTTCAAATAACCTTCTTAACATCACTACATTTCTATCTGTCACTTTATTTAAAGAATATTAGGTGAGTTTTTAAATATTACTATGCTAAACTTAGCATTTTTTCATATTTCCAGTTAATTATTTAAACCAAACAATAATATATACTATTATGGCCTTAAATATTGGTAAAGTTAAGCTAAATAACCCATTTATCCTTGCTCCATTACATGGTGTTAATTGCCTTGCTTTTAGATTATTATGTAAGGAATTTGGAGCAGGTTTAGTTTATACGCCTATGGTGCATGTGAATTGGTTAGTTAAAGAGAAATGTATTCCAGAATCTATTGAATTATCTAAATCAGAAAAACCAGTTGCTGTTCAGTTAATTGGAAATGATCCTAAAACAATGAAAGAGGCTGTACAAATAGTAAATGATCATGCTCCTTTTGTAGATATTATTGATTTAAACTTTGGATGTCCAGATGGTGATGTGTTAGGATGGAAAATGGGTGCTTATTTAGTAAAACATCCAGAAAAGATTCCTAGTTTGATAGAAGCTGCAACTTCTGCAACAAATAAACCAGTAACTGCTAAAATTAGAAGTGGTTGGGATGATAAAACAATTAATTGTATTGAAGTTGGAAAAATAATTGAAGATGCAGGAGCAAGTGCAGTTGCATTACATGCAAGAACAAGAAAACAAGTATATGAAGGAAAAGCAAATTGGTCATTAATTAAAAAATTAAAAGAAACAGTAGATATTCCAGTTATTGGAAATGGTGATGTTAGCAATGGAAAATTAGGGAAATCATTATTACAAAGAACTGGTTGTGATATGGTAATGATTGGGAGAGGAGCAGTTGGTTATCCATTTATTTTTAAGGAATGCAATCATTATTTGAAGACAGGAAAAGAATATAGGCCAACATTAACTGAAAGACATAATGCAATATTAAAGTTTATTGATTATTATAATAATAAACAAGAACGTTATAAATTCTCAGAATTAAAACAACATGTAATGTGGTCTTTTAAGTGGTTGAAAGGAGCAAAAGGTTTTAGAGTAGATTTAATGAAAACTAAGGATGAAACAGAAGTTCTTAATTTAGTGAAAGCATATTTTAAGGGATGGTTGTGAATTAACACTAACCTTTTTAAACCATTATTAATTCCTTCCTATAATGGCAGTGACTTTATTGCAGCGATCAAAGATAGCTATAAAAGCAAAGAGTATTGATGTTTTAGAAGGTATTGTGGATGAATTAGGTTTTACTAGAAAAGTAGAATTTGATGATATTCCTCATAAAGATTATTTTATAAAAAGGCATGAATTAGAAAAAGAAAATGAAGCAAATTTAAATGGTCATTCATTATTATCTAGATGCTATGATGATCATACTGATTATATTTCTCCATATAATTTAGGTTTTATTAGAAAAGATAGGCATGGTAATGTTGCAGGCTATGGTGTTGTTTCTAATATTAATGGCAGAAGAAATACTCAATTAGAAAAACCTCATCATTTCTTTTTTATTGATCAGTTTGTTAAAGAAGAAGAACAAGGTATAAGTGGTTTAACTGATGCTGAATTTACTCAGTTTTTAGGTAGAAAAGCATGTTGTTCTCCAGGAAATCCTGGAACAATTAATTCTAATGTTCCTTCATTTTTATCTAGCTTTGCTTTGCCAGCTTTAGCTGCTTATATGATTGTTGCAACTGCTGCTTATGCAATTAGTGGAGTAGATATAACTTTACAAGAATTTATGGGTGAAAGAATTGATCCTGAAAAAATAGTTGGTGGTGTTGCTGCATTAATAACTGGGCTTGAATTCTCTCATGCTGCAAATTCTCCAAAACTAAAAGGAAGTTATGCGAAATCTGCATTCTTTGATGGAACTTATGGATTAAGAGCAATAAGAAGTTATGTTGATCAGTATTCTCCTGTTCCTCAACCAGCTACAGTTTATTCATCTTCATCTAATCCAACATCTTCTATTATACAATCTTCAACTGCAACATCTGCAAAAAGAAATATAATTGATTAATATCTTAATTATTATTTTGTTTTATTTTTCGGAATTTTATGTTTTTATTCTGTATTTTTTCTTTTTTATGATAATTGTTTATTAAGGTATTCCCTTTCGTTTAGTGTTCTTCTTATCTCAACATCAGTAGGGAAAATCTCTAAGTCAATATATCTTGCAGTTCCATTTCCATCCCATAAATAATTTCCATTATAGATCAGATCTCTTGCAACAATGTCTAATTCAAAAATACCAGCAACTTTATCTCTTATGTCTCTTATTATCTCTTCATCATATACTATTTCTATGCCTAATGCTGGCATTCTACATTCAAGGTAGCTTCCATTAGTTGAGAACTCTGTGCCAATAGGATAGATTCCTTTTTGGACAAGTCCTTGGTAAGCACCGCAGAGAACAGCATATTTATCTTCTGTGGCTTTTATTGCATTTTCTAAGTTTCCCCAATTAAATCTATCAAATTCAAAAACAGCAAATTTATGATAAAAGTCTTTTTCTTCTATGTATAATGTTCTTATCCTGCTACCAGGCTTTTCAACATCTGTTGTAATATCTATTCCTCTAGGCATTTTAGATCAAGTAATTAAATCTGTTTTTTAAATCTTCCCCTTATAGTGATAAAATATTAATATATCTTCTTCTCAACAACAATACATTAAAACACCAACTTCTCCCCAATTCAAATGCCTGAAATAATTGAATTAGATAAAAACCTAATAAATAAAATAGCAGCAGGTGAAGTTATTGAAAGACCTGCTTCAGTAGTTAAGGAATTAATAGAGAATTCAATGGATTCTGGTGCAACATCAATAACAATTGAGGTAGTTGAAGGTGGCAAAACATTAATTAAAATAACAGATAATGGTAAGGGAATTTCTGCTGAAGAACTTCCTATTGCAATTAAAAGACATGCAACTTCTAAAATTAAAACAGCTGAAGATTTATTTAACATTTCTACTTTAGGATTTAGGGGAGAAGCATTAGCAAGTATTGCATCTATTAGTTATATGAAGATTACTTCAAAAACAGCAAAGAAAACTAATATTGAAAATCAAACAGATACAGAAAATTCTAAAACAAATACAGAAAATGCAGATACAGCACATATGATTGAAGTAGAGGATTCAAGAATCATTTCAAATAAACCAACTGTTGGTAATAATGGTACAGAAATAGAAGTACACAATTTATTTTTTAATGTTCCAGCAAGAAAAAAACATCAAAAATCAATCTCAGCAGAATTTAGACATATAGTTGATATCATAACTAGGTATATTTTAATTAATCCAACAATACATTTTAAACTTATTCATAATAATTCTTTAGTTATTAACTCTCCATCTACTACAAATACATTAGCAAATGTTGCAAGTGTTTATGGAAGATCAATAACAAAAAATTTAGTTCCAATTAATTTTTCATTCTTTGATATTGAAATAATGGGTTTTATTTCAAAGCCAGAATTAACAAGAGCTGATAGGAATTATCAAAGTATTTATGTTAATAATAGATACATAAAAAACAATACTGTTCAAAGAGCAATTTATGATGCTTATTCAGACTTATTATTCCATGGTCGACATCCTGTTTTTATTCTTGACATGAAAATTGATCCTAAAAAGATTGATGTTAATGTTCATCCACAAAAATCTACAATTAGGATTGAAAAAGAGCAGGAATTATATAGTGCAGTTAAGAATTGTATTGTTTCTGGGTTAATGGAGCATGAGTTAATACCAAAAGTTAAGTTAAATGTAAAAGATGTTGATACTAAACTAATTATTACAGATAGGGATGATGCAAGAGATCAAGCAACTTTATCTTCACATATTCCTGATGATAATACATCTTTAGCTGGAGAAGAAAAAAGTATGAAAGAAGGCATTGGAAATAACAATCTGGTAACCAATAGTGTAGTAAATAATAGTGTAGTAAACAATGGTATTGTAAAACAAAGTATAGAAAGAAAACAAGGCATTAAAGAAGAACTAAAAATTAAATTAATTGGCAAGCTACATAATACTTATATTATTGCGCAGGATAAAGAGGGAATGTTATTAGTAGATCAGCATGCAGCACATGAACGTGTGCTGTATGAGAAGTTTATTGAACAATATAAAAATGAGGATATAAAAGTTCAAGAGTTAATCTCTCCTATTGTGATTGAAGCAAATCCCACTGAAAAGATTGTAATAGAAGAAAATTTAGAATTACTTAATGGATTAGGTATTACAATTGAAGAATTTGGTAAAAATACATTTATTGTTCGTGCTCTTCCATCAATTTTACAAAAACAACAAACACCAAGTATTATCAATGACATTATTGATGAATTAAATAATGATGAGTTTAATAAAATATCACAAATAAAACAAGAAAGAATAGCAATGGCAGCTTGCAAGTCAGCTGTAAAAGCACATGATGTACTAGAATTCCCACAATTATATAAATTATTAGAGGATTTGTTTAAATGTAATAATCCTAATACTTGTCCTCATGGCAGGCCTACTATTATTTCTATTCCTTTGTATGAATTAGAGAAGAAGTTTAAAAGGAAAATGTAATTTTTTTTAACTAGGTCCGGAGGACGTGTTTCCCGTGATTTTAATTTTTTATTTATAATCTATTAGGAAAATCCAACAACAACAACGGCACGGACGGACTAAAGTCCTACTCACCTTCGGTTCGCCCGGCCATTGTTGTTGGATTTTTCAAAAAGAGTAAAATTAATCCATAAACTATTTAATAACAAGAATAATCATAATTAAAATGGAACAAGTAATATTAGTTGATGAACAAGATAATCAAATTGGTGTAATGGAAAAATTAGAAGCACACAAAGAAGCTAAATTACATAGGGCTGTTTCTGTTGTTATTATTAATTCTAGGAATGAGATGTTAATACATAAACGTGCATCTACTAAATATCATTGTCCAGGATTATGGACAAATGCTTGTTGCACACATCCCAAACCAAATGAAGATACAAAAGATTCTGCAGCAAGAAGATTAAAAGAGGAAATGGGTATTGATTGTGAGAAAGAAAATATTGAATTAAATGAAGCATTCACATTCATCTATAAAAAAGAATTTAATAATGGGTTGACAGAATGGGAATATGATCATACTTTTGTTGGCAAAGTAGGTAATAATTTTAATAATGAATCAATTAATCCTAATCCAGAAGAAGTAGAAGATTACAAATGGATTAATATGGATGAACTAAAACAAGATATTTCTAATAATCCTGGTATGTATACTTATTGGTTTAAGATAATAGTTGAAAAGTTGAATATATGACAATATTTATATATGGGTTTTATAAGTAAGTTAATTATGAAAAAGATTTTTATCTGGTTAATTATATTAATTGTTGTAGTAATCTTATCTGCAATTATTTTTAATTATATTACTGCTTCTCTTGGTCCTAATACTGGTTACGATTTTATTCCTTACGGAGGAGATGATTGCCTTGGCTGTAATAAACCAACTTTGACTAAATCTTTAGTATTTCCAAAAGATATTATACTAGATAAAGGAAAGACAGATTTTTCATTGGGTTATTATAATCATGGAACTAAAGAAATAACAAATGTAAAGATAGGGGTTAGTGAATGTCTTAATGGGGATGGCGAATCTTTTATAATTGAAGAAGGTGGTTCTGAAAATGATTTTTTATTAGTGTTATCAAAAACATATGGTGCAATTCAACCAAATGATTATGGTTCTTTCCATGTTAAAATATTAGATAATTCAGAAAACACAAAATTTGATTTAATAAAAGGCACTTATGTGTGTAGATTGATTGTATATACCTCAGATATTTCAGAAGGCCTTGGTTCATTACAAGAACCTTATGAAGAAAAACAATTCTTTCTAAATGTTGTAGAATAATCTATCTTCTCAACAACAATAGTCTTTTTATAGTTCTGTTGCCTAATATAATCATGCAATCCATTGATGAACGAATCTCAAAATTAATTAAATATGTTCGAGATAATTATGGGGATGAAAGATGGAGTGCTTTTATTAAAGGGAAAGGCATAATTGCAGGTATGGATCCTGATGTTTTAGAAAAAGAATTCTTTAATTATGGTTTACCAAGAAGTACTAGGATGTTTAGGGAATATGTTGCTTCAACTTTCAGTCAATATGTATTGCCTCGTCTCCAAGAAAAAGGATATATGAGGATCTTGTCAATGCCTTGTGCAAATGGTGAAGAGGTTTTTTCTTTAGCAATGCTTGTTCAAGAAGCTAATAATCAAGATACAAAACATGATTTTTATGCAAATATTGATGGCTTTGATGTAAGTGAGACACAGATTGACAAAGCAAGAACTGGTGCTTTATCAATAAGAAGAGTTAGAATAAAACAATTTGAGGAATATGTTGAAGCTGGCTATTTAAGGCAGGTTAACAGTAAATTTCCAGAACCAAACTTATTCGTGCAGCCACATATTACTAGTATGTGTGAGTTTTTTGTTCATAATATATTAACCCAAGATGTTTTACCTGGTTATGATGTTATTTATTGCATGAATCTTTTTCTTCACATGACTTCTGAAGCAAGAGAAACTGCTTTGGAAAACTTAACATTAAATATGCAGCAAGGTGCATTGTTAATTGTTGATTATCCTTATAAAGGGATTCCATCTAGATTAAGGTTATATGGTAGAGAAAAAGTTCAATTTGGCATTCAAAAAGAAGCAAATGAATTCTATGCTTTCCTTCATGAAAAAGATTTAGGATTAAAAAGAATTAGCACTACGCCATTACATAATGTTTATGAAAAAGTTTAGTGTTTTTTTAATTTGGTTTTTTTAGATTTAGTTTTGATAGGGATCTCTTCTTTTTCTGCATATTCTTCACAAACCCTGTCAATGCATATTTCCATTATTTTTAATAAATCTCTACTTATTCTGTTTTCTTTATTTAATCTATACAATTGTGTGTTACCAACTTTTCTAGATTGTTTTATAATTTCTTGTTTTATTATTTTTTTAATTTCATTATATGCAGTTGCTTTATTTAGTTTATGTTCTTCTATGACATCAGCTATTGCAATATCTAGGTTATCACATTCTACAAAATATTGCAATATTCTGTTTCTAGGTGAATCACCCATAACTTCTAAAAATGCACTTTGTTCTTTCATCTTCTTATCATCTCTCTAATAATAAACACTGTTTTTGGATTTAAACAAACATGAAAATCCATTCCTTTCTTTGTTCTTTTTTTCATTCTTATTATGTATCCGCACTCCTCAAGTTCTTTCCATTGTTTTTCAATTGCTTTTCTTAATTTTTTATCATGAATGTTTTTTAGTTTTTTAAATAATAGTTTTTCAGGAGTATGTTTTCCTCCAATACATTTCTGGTTATGCAAAATCTTAAGTGTTTGTCTAACCTCATTAATTATTTCTATGTCCATCTTATATTAACCTTAACTTATATTTAATACTTTCTATTATTTTATACTGCTAGTATAGTATTTTGTACTGTCTTTTTTATTGACTTGTTGTAATTTACTGTATTTTCAACTCTTTTTCCCAATAAAAAACAACATGCTTTTTCATTTACACCTAGAATAAGTATATTGACTCTGAAATTAATAAACTTTTATCGTCGAAAAATAGAAGATTTCCGACTTAGTTCGTAAATAGTATTTAAGGAAAAGAAAATAGTCGGAAAACTTCCGAGAATTAGATTATAATTGACGTTCTTCTATATTTAGGTATTGGAGAAGATTCAAATTCCGGACTTTTTGGATCTGTTGGTGGTTTGTAATTTCTATCACCTTTCTTCATGTAGATTCCTAAAAATTGTGTTCTAGCAAATACAACTTCTCTTAATAATTTTTGCTCCTCAAATCTTGACAAATTACTTTGTAGAACTACACCTTCAAGTGACTCAAGTGGGACAGGTTTTAAAGATATTATTTGGTCGGGCATTGCATATATTTCACTGCCTTTTTGTTTTTTGTACCTGTCAAGTCCTAGTTCAGAAACATATTCGTTAAATGCTTTGCTTCGTCTTGATGCAAAAATCTTAAATTGGGTTGTATTTTTTGCTACCCATTCATTTGAAACTATAAAATGATATATCTCATGTGCCCTATTCTTTTTTTGTTCAATACCTTCCTTGCAACCAAAGCCAACAGGAGCATCAGCAAATCCCTCCCCTATTATCTGGCTGACCAATCTATTTTCTTCTCTTGGCCAGACAATATCTGGATGAAATTTAACACTATATATCAGTTTCATCTTGTTATGGAATAATTATATGTTTTTAAATTTTATCCATAAACATAACTAAACTCTTCCAAATACTTCCCAGCAACTTCTTCACTATAAATAATCAATATATTCTCATCATTTTTCCCTGTTCCAGAAGCACTAGGATTATAGCTACCTGTGATTACAATGTTATCATCAATTATGAATGTTTTATGATGCATGTAAGTGATTTGTGAATATTTTAGCAAATTATATAAATATAAGTAATAATAAAGAGTATATTATAATAAAAAGGTGATAAAATGGCAAAAAAAAGAAGGGCAGCAAAGAAAGCTGTTAAAGAAGATTATTCTAAATATTTGTTAGCAATAGTTGCGATTGTAGCTGTTGTAGGTGTTGTATTAATGGTTAATAATGGCGGAACAACGAGTGTTAGTGAAGGTGAATTAGTTGTTAGTGATGGTGGTGATTTAGCTGGTGAAGCAAGGAGGGCAGTTAGTTTAAAACCAAATCTACTTAAAGCTAAAAAATTATATGTGAATTTTCTTCCTTTAATGAATGCCTACAAGCCAGATTTAGTTCCACTTGGTGCTTTTTTTGTGGCTGAAAGTACAGAGAAGTGTGCTATTAAAGTATATGTTAAAAATCAAGGTTTAGCATC
>JABHXF010000055.1 GCA_018657385.1 Candidatus Woesearchaeota archaeon
CCTGAAGCTAAAGTTGAGGAAAAACCTGAAGCTAAAGTTGAAGAGAAAGCAGAAACTGTAGAAAAACTTGAGGATAAGCAAGAATAGAGGGATAAGATGGCAAGATATACTCATTTAAGCAGGAAATTAAGATTAGCAAAACTAGGACGTAGAACAAGATGGGCTCCATTTTGGACAGTTCCTAAAATTTACGGAAAAGGTAGAACAGTTCATCCAGGAAGACATACAACTGTTAAAAGAAGTTGGAGAAGAACTAAAACAAAAGCATAAATTGCTTTGTTAATAATTATCCTAACTTAAAAATTATAAACACAAAGGTGTAAATCATGGCAAATGAATTAAAAAGAACATATAATGTTCCATTAAGAAAAGAATATTTGAAAGTACCAAGATACAAAAGAGCTAAAAAAGCTGTTAAAGCATTACAGCAATTTGTACAAAGGCACATGAAGATTGATAATCTTGAAAATATTAAGATTGGAAAATTCTTGAATGATGAAATTTGGAAGCATGGAATCAAAAATCCACCACATCATGTTAAAGTTAATATTATCAAAGATACAAAAGAAAACAAAGCTGTTGTTGAACTATTTGGAAAAGAGATTAAATTAGCAGAGAAGAAAGAAGAAAAGAAAGAAGGAATGGCAGAAAGAGTTAAAGAAAAATTAGGCGACAAGTTAGGGATCAAAGACAAGAAGCCTAAAAAAGCAGATAAGAAAGCTGCTCCTGAAGAAAAGAAAGCAGAAGATGATGTTTTAGCTGAATTAAAAGGAGAAGCTAAAAAAGAAGAACCTGCTAAAGAAGCTTCTGCTGAAAAAACTGAAGAACCTGCTAAAGAAGCTCCTGCTGAAAAAGTTGAAGAAGCTAAAAAAGTTGAAAAAGAAGAACTAAAAGAGTTAAAAAAAGAACTTCCTAAAACACATGATAAGCCTCAAGCAACAGAAACAGCTGAAAAGAAAGTTGAACAACAACCAAATGCTCCATTGAAAAAGGAGTAATTTAATTTTTATTTCTTTATTATTATTTAATTATTGAATCTAAATAAATATAATCTGAAAATCAAATTAAAAATTAAGAACCTAATATTACATCTGTTTTGCAGCTAGCTTAATATCACTGTCCATAACTGTTTTTCTTCCAGAATGTTTAGATATTTTTACAGCTTGTTCAGATATATCTTGCCCTATTTCTGTTAAAATTTCAGAAAATGTAGCTAATGCTTCATCACTTATTCTTTTAGCACCTACTTTAGATAATATTCTTCCTAGTGGTGCTTTTGGAATTGTAGTAGTTTTTCTTCCCATAATTTTCACATCTGTTTTTATTATTTTTCTCCCACGAGAACAATAACCCTTAGATCTTTGTGTGTTAATAATAACATCATGAATACTCCTATTTAAACCTTTCGATTAAATTGTTTTGTTTTCATGTAAATAATTAGAAAATTCCAAACAAATATAAATCATAATGCTTTCTTTACAATTATGGGTAAAAAAATATTGCTTTTAGCATTAGAAAATGCTATTAAATATGATGGGAAGGCATCTCAAGGTAGTGTTATTGGTAGGCTTATCTCTGATGACCCTGGATTGGCCAAAAACAAAGACCATATGAAAACTCTTTCTCAAGAAATAAGAGAGACAGTAAAGAAAGTTAATGAAATGAAACTAGAGGATCAACAAAAAGAGTTTGAAAAATTAGGTGGTAAAATAAGTAAAGAGAAAAAAGAAAAAAATTCTTCTCTTCCTAAATTAGAAAAGACAAAAAATGTTATTATGAGATTTGAACCCTCTCCTTCTGGTCCATTACATATTGGTCATGCTTATGTTTTAGGT
The DNA here is from genome assembly GCA_018657385.1 of Candidatus Woesearchaeota archaeon. Lineage (GTDB taxonomy): Archaea > Nanobdellota > Nanobdellia > Woesearchaeales > DSVV01 > JABHXF01. The sequence goes on from JABHXF010000055.1 coordinate 1,836, forward strand.
TTAAACCATTATTATGCAAAAAAGTACAATGGAAAACTAATTTTAAGAATTGGGGATACAAATGCTTCAAATATTTATGAACCTTCATATGATCTTATTCCAAAAGACGCAGATTGGTTAACTTCTTCATCTGTTTCAGAATTAATGATTCAATCTGATAGACTTGATATTTATTATGAATATGCTTTAAAATTCATTGAAGCAGGACATTGTTATGTTTGTACATGTCCAGCCGAGGAGTTCAGAGAAACATCAAAGAAGAAAGAAGAATGTCTTTGTAGAGGTTTAACACCAGAACAAAATATTAAAAGATGGCATGACATGTTTGGTAAAACAGAAGAAGGTGGTGCAGTATTAAGATTTAAGACAGATATGAAACATAAAAATCCTGCTATGCGTGATTTTCCATTATTTAGAATCAATGATGATGCTCATCCAAGGACTGAGAAAAAATATAGAGTTTGGCCGTTAATGAATTTTTCTGTACTAATTGATGATCATGAAAGTGAAATGACACATATTGTCAGAGCAAAAGATCATGCTGATAATGCTAAACGTCAAGAAATGATGTATAAAGCTATGGATTGGCTAGTTCCTCAAACATTGTTTGTTGGAAGAATTAATTTTGAAGATTTAGAAGTAAGCTGTTCTAAAACAAGAGAAAAAATTGATGAAGGTGAATTTACTGGCTGGGATGATATCAAACTACCATTTATTGGGGCATTAAAAAGACGTGGTTATCAACCTGAAACATTTATTAAATATGCTGTTGATGTTGGCATTAGTTTAAGTGATAAGACAGTTTCTAAAAAAGATTTTTTTAAGACCCTAAATCATTTTAATAAAGAAATTCTTGAAGAAAAATCCAATAGGTTCTTTTTCATTGCAGATCCTGTTGAAGTTTCTGTTAAAGATGCACCTTCATTAGAGATTGAGTTGGATTTACATCCTGATCATAGGAAAGGTGGTAGGGATTTACATTGTGATGAAAACTTTTATTTAGCAAAAGAAGATGTTGATAATTTTAAAACTAAAGAAATAATTAGATTGATTGATTGTTTGAATTTTACAGTTGAAAATAAAAAAGACAATGAATTTAATTATCATTCTACAGATTTTGGACAAGTAAAAGGAAATGCTAAATTAATTCATTGGTTACCCCAACATGATACAACTAATGTTGAAGTGGTAATGGAAGATGGTAGTGTTGTAAAAGGAAAAGGAGAAAGATTACTAGATGATCTTAAAGAAGGAGATATTGTTCAATTTGTAAGGTTTGGTTTTTGCAGATTAGATAGTATTGAAGAGGACAAATTAGTATTTTGGTTTGGACATCATTAAACTATTTAATGCAACCATAAAGTTTAAAAACTACTTATTTATCCAATAAAATATAATGGACATAATGGGTTATGATAAACATTGCGAGGTGTTAAAATGTCAGTAATAGTTAAAGCAAAATTAAAAGAATATGCAAAAGGTTATAATGTAAGTGGTGACTTTGCAGATGCTCTTAATAAGAAAGTTGAACACTTAATCAAAGAAGCATGTACAAGAGCAGAAGCAAATAGCAGAAAGACAGTAATGGCTAAAGATTTGTAATTTTTTCTTTTCTTTCTTTTTTTAAACTAGGTCCGGAGGACATGTTTCCCGTGATTTTATTTTTTTATTTATAATTAATTAGATTATAATTTATTAGATAAATCCAACAACAACCAAGGCACAGACGGACTTTTCTTTCAGAAAAATCCTACTCGACTTCGTCTCGCCTGGCCAAGTTGTTGGATTCAAAAATTCTATCAATTTTTTTATTTTTTATATTAATTTCTCTTATAAATCCTCAAAATGATTTAGAAACAATCTAAAAGAATTATTTACTAAGATATGGTTTATTCATCATCATTAACAGTATTTCTTTCAATATCTCTTTGTATTTGACTTAGTTTTTCTTTATTTTCTATGTTTAGATTTTCTAGAATATCATGCATTCTATCTAAATTTTGAATTTCAGTTTTTAATAACCTCAATTTTTCTTCTTCTTCTTTTATTTCTTTAATTAATTTCTTTTTTTTAGAATAGTGTAATTTTGGTTTTTCAATTTCTTTTTGTAATTTTTTAAGTCCAATTTTAATATTCTTAAAATTTTTCTGATCATTCTCTAGTTTTTTTGAAAAATTTATTTGGTGTTTAGCAAGTAAATTAATCTTTGCATCTAAATGCTTTAAATCATCTGAGAAAGTAAATTTAGTTGAGCTAGCAATAGCTCTCATAAATTTATTAACTTGATAAGAACTACCTTCAGAAAAGATATTTACAATATTTTCCTTAATTTCACTACTTGTCATTTTAGATATTTAATTCATGTCTCCCATTAGCTGGTTTTTGTTCCTCTTTTGCTTCTGGCTGAAGTGGTGGAGGGGCTTGTGAAGGAGCAGATACTTGTGAAGCTAACTGGTCTAATTCATCAGCACTAAAATTTTGTGATGATGGTATCCCACTTGGAACAGCTGCATTTTGTGGTATTGGTCCACCTGTTAATTGTTTATTGTTATTAGTTTCAACCTTTGGCATAACATTTGGTGGTTGTATTGGTGTTGCTGCTGCTTCTGGAGAAGGCATTTTAGACATTGTTGGTGGTGCAGGCATTTCAGGTGCTTGATTATTATTACTATTATCCATGAATTCTGCAGGCGGTACAGGTATTGCAGGCTCATCATCTTGCATTCCTCTTGATGCCATATCTTTCAATGGTAATTTGATTTCATTTTCAAGTCTTTGAAAGTCTTGTTCTTCTTTTTCTCTACCTTTTTTTAATTCATTGACTGCACCTAATATATTTAAAATACCATTTGCAATTTTTTCATTATCACTAAATATATTATTTAATTTAGATTCTATTGGATCTGATTTTTGCATAAGTTCAGTTGCTAATCTAAACAATGAATTCATTTCTATAATATTCTCATTTAGTTGTTGAATTGCAGTCATCATTGATTCTGGCTTGAATTCTTTTAGATAAGTAACATTTTTCTTTATTTTCATGACTTCTTTGTTTAATTTTTGTGTTTCTTTTTCTGATTTTTTTGATTTTTTAATGCTATTTTCAAGTTTTTTTAGTTTATTTTGCATGCTAGTTAATTTTTGCAATTCTTTTTTTGGTATTTCTTTAACAACAACTTTTTGTTTAATTGTTTTAACTGAAGTTTTTTTTACTTTTGGTGATTTTTTCTTTACTATTGTCTTTTTGACTTTCTTAATCTTTTTCTTAGCTTTTTTAACTATTTTTTTCTTAGGTTTCTTTTTAGCTTTTGTTTTTTTAATTGTTGTAACTGTTTTTTTAACAATTGTTTTTTTTGGAGTCTTAGGTTTAACTTTTTTAGGTTCAACAACATGTTCTGTAACTGTTGTTGTGGTTGTTTCAGTTTTTTCAGGCATTTGTATCACATCTTTTTCTTGATTATTTGATTCAGGAATATTTTCCTCAATAGGATTATTATCTTTTTTTGGTTCTTCAGCAACCTCTATAGTCTCAGTTACTTCCTCTGTTGGTTCTTCATGTTCTTCTTCAGATTCATCTTCATGGTCTGGCTCTTCTACTTCTTCAGTGGTTGTAATTTCTTCTGTTTCATGATGTTCTTCTTCAGATTCATCATGGTCATTTACATCTTCTTCTTGTTCAGGTTCATCTTCTGAATTATCTTGATGCTCTTCTACATCATGTTCAGGTTCCTCTGCTTCATCATGTTCTTCCTCAGTTGTTTCTTCATGGGATGTTTCAAGATGATCAGCAAGATCTAATTTAGGTTTATCACTTTCTTCTGTTTCATTAGAATCATCTTCATGCTTTTCTGTTTCATCATGATGTTCTTCTTCAGGCTCATCAGATTCATCTTCATGATCTGGTTCCTCTACTTCTTCAGTGGTTGTAATTTCTTCTGTTTCATGCTCTTCTGTATCTTCTTCTTGCTCAGGTTCATCATCATGCTCTTCCTCATGTTCAGAATTAGTTTCATTTTCTTCAGAATTATCTTCTTGTTCAGAATCTTCTTCTGGATTTTCTTCATGTTCTTCAGCATCTTCATGCTCTTTAGAATCCTTTATATCAAAAGCTTTTTGTCGCTCTGTTTCCATATGATCTAGAATAGTATTAAAATCCATCTTTTGCCTCTTTTTTAATCTATATATATTATATTATAGTATATTCTCTTATTTTATGTTAATAGATTTATAAATATTTTGGTAAATTATAGTGAATCATACATTATATTAAAAATAATAAGAAAAATAAAGAAAACAAAAACTACATCATTGGCATTCCACCCATACCTGGTGGCATTCCTCCTTGAGGTGGTTCTGGTTGTTTACCAGATGCAATCACATCATCTATTCTTAAGATCATTTGTGCAACTTCTGATGCTGAACTAATTGCTTGTGTTTTAATTTTCAAAGGCTCAATAATCTTATTTTGCCAAGCATCAATAACTTTTCCACTAAACACATCAATTCCTGCCCATTTTTGACCTTGGTCATGTGCTGATTTTAGTTCTGTTAAAACATCTATTGGATCAAGACCTGCATTTTCTGCAAGTGTTCTTGGAATAACTTCCATTGCATCTGCAAAGCTGTTAACTGCTAATTGTTCTCTTCCAATTAATGAATCAGAATATTTTCTTAATTCTTTTGCAAGTTCAACTTCAGGAGCACCTGCTCCAGCTACAATTCCACCATCTTTTAATGCAGAAGCAACATCTCCAATGCCGTCTTCAACTGCTCTTTTAACTTCATCAGTTATGTGTTCAGTGCTTCCTCTTAATAATAATGTTACTGATTTTGGATTAAGGCAGTCTTTAACATAAGTCATTTCCTCGTCTCCAACTTTCTTTTCTTCGACAACTCCTGCATTCCCTAAATCTTCTAGGTTTAAATCATCTAAATTTGTAACAATTTTCCCATTTGTTGATTTTGCTAATGCATTCATGTCTGATTTTTTAACTCTTCTAACTGCAAAGATTCCTGCTTTTGCTAAAAAATGTTGTGCCATATCGTCAACACCTTTTTGACAGAAAATAACATTAGCACCACTTGCTTTTATTTTATCTACCATATTTTTTAGCATTCTTTCTTCTTGTTCAAGGAAAGCTTGCATTTGCATAGGATCATTTATTTGGATTTTTGCATCTATTTCTGTACTTTTAATTTCAATTGCAGAATCAATTAATGCAATTTTTGCATTTTTTACAACTCTTGGCATTCCACTATGGACTTTTTCTTTGTCTACAACAACACCATTGATTAATTCTGATTTTTCAATACTTCCACCTGTTTTTTTCTCAAGTTTTATATTTTCAATATCAATTAAAATTTTATTGTCTTCTTTTTCAGAAATTGATTTAACTGCTTTTATAATTAATCCTGATAATAATTCTTTTGAGCTCTCTGCTCCTTTTCCAGTCATTGCTGTCATTGCAATATTTTTTAAAACATCATCATCATTATCAGTAACTGTTTCAGACATGTTATTAAGAATTTGTAATGCTTTTTCAGCTGCTAACCTATAACCTTTTGCAATAACTGTTGGATGAATTTCCAGGTCTAATAATTGTTCAGCTTTTTTCATTAGTTCTCCTGCAATTACAACTGCTGTTGTTGTTCCATCCCCAACTTCTGACTCTTGGGTTTTAGCAATCTCAACAATCATTTTAGCAGCAGGATGTTCAATATTCATTTCATTTAGAATTGTAACACCATCATTAGTTACAATAACATCATTCATACTATCTACTAACATTTTATCCATTCCTTTTGGACCTAATGTGGTTCTAATTGTTTCTGCTACTAATCTTGCAGCCATTATATTATTTCTTTGTGCAGTTTTTCCACTATTTCTTTGTGAGCCTTCTGGCATAATAAAGATTGGTTGCATTTTATCAGTCATTTGTATCTACCTCATGTATATTCTATTATTAATTATTAAGATTAATAAATCTAAAATCTATCTATAATCTATCTATGCGACACCCGTTTTTTATGTTATAAGAATTTGGTTAGCTTTATAAAGATTATGGATGAATATGTGGCATATTTAATCTAATTTTATCTAATTTTAGCTATTACTATCCCCTAAGAGTAATAAACCATTATAAACTAATACGATTATAGGGTCATATTAATAGATAAAAATCTAAAATGAAATCAAAAATCATAAAAAGGGACATTCCTTTGTTAGCTAAGTATCCACAAGAAGATTATGCTACAGCTAGGACTTTTGCTTCTAAAGTGTATAAAGAGTTTGGTGCTTTTATTAGGGCTGTTGTTATTTTTGGAGGTCAGAGTGGTACAAAAACAGAAGGTAAAAGTGATATTGATGTACTTATTATTATTGATAATGTCAGTTTTTTCTTAACAGCTCCTGTTATTGAAACTTATCGTATTGTTGTTGCAGATTTAGCAAGGGATACATCAAAAAGATTACATGTTACAACATTAAGATTTACAAGTTTTTGGGAATATATGCGAGCTGGTGATCCAATAGGGGTTAATATTTTAAGAACAGGTATTGCTTTAATAGATACTGGCTTTTTTTATCCATTACAAATTATGTTATATGAGGGTAGGATTAGACCAAGTCATGAATCAGTTAATGCTTATGCAGCAAGAAGTGCTTCTGTTGTGTTTAATTCAAAGATGAAGATAATGCAGGCTGTTATGGATTTATATTGGGGGGTTATTGATGCAGCCCATGCAGCATTGATGAAACAAAAAGAGATTCCTCCTGCACCTAAAGAAATTCATGAACATATTGAAAGAAAATTAGTTAAGACTGGGTTTGTTAATAAAAAATGTCCAGGTATAATGAAAGAATTTTATTTGTTGTCTAGAAAAATTTTACATCGTGATATTAAAGAGATGTCAGGAAGAGAATGGGATCTATACAAAATAAAAGCAGATTTTTTTGTCAATGAAATGAAGAAAGTTAAGTATATTGCTTAATTAATTTTTAATTTATAATAAATTTTCTTAAAAGAATTATCTTGTTTCTGAAGAAGGTCTCATAAATGTAATATAATTTGCACCATGTCTTGTACAAACTTCTTTTAGTCCACCATTATATTCTTTTTCATTAAATGTTCCTGGTTTATAACCACCCATAAATGTAGGTTTTCTAAAATAATCTGGTGAATAAATTCCAATTAATTTATCTCCTTTTTTTCTTGTTCTTAAGAAATTATCCATCAATGGAGTATATGTGTTTCTTGGTCTTTCATGAGATAATCTAAAAAATTCAATAACAGCCCATTCATGTAGCCTACTTAATTTGTGTCTTTCACTAGTTCCTTTGCTTCCCATTTCTTTATATCTGATTATTTCATCTTTAAGTTCATGAAGGTAAACAACCAACTCCTGTGTTCTTCTAATAATATCTGGATTTTCATGACCAATTAATTGCATTGTATCGTTTCTTCTATAACAAAAACCTTTGATTTCATCAATCACTTTGTCAATAGCAAGTCCATGACTTTTTCCACTAAAAGCAATATTATTTTCTCCTACAACAGATTGAATTGCTAATTTAAATTTAGAATCAATTACATGTTCTGGTAATATTCTATTATCTTCATCAAAACCACAAAGTTTTCTGAATACTTCTCCTAATGTATTATTACCATCATATTTTGGATGATCATATCCAATCAAATAAATATCAAATTTAGTATTATTTTCTGTTTCTTTTTGATGTTCTTTTGTTTCTTGATTTACTGCTGTATTTGTACTAAATTCATGAACAGAATAACCTTGTTGTATCATTATTTGCACAAAAGGATCATTTCTTATTTCTTCTGGTAAATCTTCTAATGATTTAATTGTTTCAATTCCTTTATCATATTCAAGACCTAGTTCTCTTTCAGAATTTATATCCATCATACCTTGGTGTACTATCCATCCTTCTGGCGTTACTCTTTCAGGTCTTTCTAGGACTTCTCCACCTAAACCTGCTGCCATCATTTCAAGTGCTATTCTAGAATCTTCTTTTTTACTCATATTTCCCTCATAATTTTGATATCTTTTCTGTTTATATAATCTAAATTTATCCCTATTTATAAAGTTTTCGCTTATTAACTACTTTTAAGTGGTCATTTTATGTTCTCGTGTATTTCTATTTATAAATTACTTAATTTTTAGGTAAATTTATATATAAATACTTATATAGAATATTAGATGGTATTAGACCCTAAATTAAGAGAAAAAGTAAAGGATTATATCTCAGATGAGTATAATAAGGGATTTACTCTTAATGCTATTGAAAAAGTTCTTTTAGATCGTGGCTACAAAAAACAAGATATAACTCCAATTATAACTGAAATCACAGTAGGTCATACTGACTATAGACTAAAAAAAGGTATTCCTTTAATTATTATTTCAATTTTATCTATTTTATTTGTTCTTGCATTACTTTTTTGGTTTGCAAAACTTGGAATTACAGAATGTGATAATGAACAATGTTTTTTTGAAATGGCAAATCAATGTAAATCTGTAACTTATAAAATTGATGAGGCAGGTACAGTCTATAATTTTGAATCTTCAAAAGATTGTGTGTTTACGAAAACAATTACTAAAGTTTCTGACACAGAACCACAAGATATCATTGATTTGTTTGAAGGTAAAGCATTAACATGTGAGTATACTAAAGAAAGTTTTGAAACAAAATGGGTTACAACATTACTAGGTGGTTTAGATGAATGTAATGGCGCATTAAAAGAAGCTTTTTATGAATTAACAATTGCTCAATATAGAGAAGAATTAGGTGTTTGATTTTTATTACATCTTCTAGTTTTATATTGCATTTTTAAAATTGTAAATACAGGGCATACCAAGCTTGAATTTCTATTATTTCAGATAGCCAAAATAAACTTCATCAATTAATTCTATAAATATAGCAGAACTCCATGCTTGACATAAACAACCTTCTCCTTTTTGTTCAGATGCACTGCTTAATTCTGCATGATGTCCAATATATCCTTTAAACAATATTTCTTCACAAGAAGCATCAATTATTTTTTTAATGAATTTTTCATATTTACTTTTTCTCTTATTATTTAATCTTAAATTTATCTTTTTATTCATCTTTTTTTCATGTCTATGCAGACAAATGGCTGTTAAACAATTAATCCAATACCATGAATCTCCTCGATGATAGCTATTATTGTTTTCTCCACTATATTCATTACAAAACAATTTATTGTCTTTGTCAATGGTGGCTATACCACCCCATTTTAGCCATAGCTTTTTTAATGCATATTCAAAACATTTATCCCATTCTTCTTCTTCCAATAATTCAGGGTAAACATAATATGCAATAAATATATTTGGTCTTATTGTTTGATCAACTTCTCCTTTTTCATTAATTCCATCTGCTAATACAGGTGATTTCCAGAACATTTTTTTAACTTGTTGTTTTGTTTTTTCTTCTAATGTTTTATATTTTAAAAACATTTTTTTGTCATAACTAATTCTACATAACTCTTTCATTAGCGAATACATTTTTAATCTCAATGCTTGTATTTCTATTCTAAAACCATCTCTAAAGTCATTTTTTCCTTTAGGTGTTGTATCCATCCAAGTCTCTAATTTTCTATTATAGGCTAATCCATCATGTGTAAAATATTTTAGATGCATAACAATGCTTTTTCTTAATTTATCTTTTATGAATTCAATATCATTTTTAGAAAAATATTGGTTGTCTAAATATTTATGTTTTGTAAAATCTAATAAATCATTTATTCTTTTAAAACACCAGCCAACACCATCTGCACTTTCTAGTTTTGAATAAGGCATTCTATTATGTATACGACCATTTCTTGTTAAATCATCAATTTGATTAAATAAAAATATTTTAGCATCTAAGTAATTTTCTTCATTTATTAATCCAATACTTGATATTGCTTCATCTCTTGTCCAGTATTGAAAAAACCAAGGGAGACCTGCAAAAATTCCCTTAAACTCATCTACATTTGTTATTAATCCATTTAGTGAATTTACACAATTTTTATATGAAAGTTTAACTCTTTCATCATAAATTTCCCCTTTCATTTTGCATAATGTTTTAAGATGTTCTTCTTTTTTGTAAACATTTTTGTTACAATCCATATCTAATTCATCTGCTTTTTCTTTTGCTAATTCCAGATTATCACCATAACTAAAAATTAAATTAGTTTTTTCTTTTACTTGAATGTTAATTGCTTTATATACATAACATTTAGATTTTGCTCTTCGTTTTTTGTCATATTCATATTCTTTTTGTTCCCACTTGTTTATTGATTTGTATCCTTCACATCCTTTTATTACAAGATAAACTTTATATTTTTCATTTTTTAATTTATTATCTGAGAATTTTGTGTATTCAACAATTAGATAATTTTTTTTTCTATAGATTTTATAAATTCTTCCTTTGTCGTCGAAATCATAAATTTCTCTACAATCTAATGTTACTTCTACATCTCCATTGTGGTTTTCTAATTTATATAAAAAAGCATTTTCATGTAAGAAAAATAATTCTTTTGTTGTGTTATCTTTATTGTTTTTATTTTCATACCATCTTTCAACATTAAAGAAATTATTAATCAGATAAATTGGTTTTTTATTTAATTTGATATCTTCAATTACTTTGAATAATGTCCAATTTATTTTATTAGTTTGTTTAAGAAAATAACAACCTTGGTATTGAGAAATATTTTTAGTGCTAGCTAAGCTTAAAAATCCACCTATTTTATTGCTTAGCATAAATGAAGGATTAATACATGGTTTAAAATCTGCATCATCCTCTATTTTATGGATAACATTCACATGATCCATTGTGCACCTCTTTTTTTAGTAATAAATTTTAAGTATGTAGTTGGTAATAAGTTAGTGGTTGTAAGTGAACTTATTACTTTTATACTACTTACCCACTTATGACTTCTTACTTCAAACACTTCAACTATACTTCTCTTGTACTTCTTTCAATTCTTCATGGCTTCCAATATCATACCATGGTTCATTGAAATGATAACAATAAACTGTTTTTTTGTTTACTAGGTGATTTAGGAAGTCTCCTGTATTATCTGGTTTCTTATTTTCTTTAATACACTTCTCTAATTCTTCTATGTCTTCTTTGGTATATAAATATATGCATGTTGCTGCTAATGAAGATTTAGGTTGGGCTGGTTTTTCTTCAAAATCAATTATTTTGTTATTTTCATCTACTTCAATTGTTCCAAACTTATTTGCTAGTTTATTTGGGTCTCCTAAATCTCTTGCAGCAACAACTGGTGCTTGATTTTTCTTAAAAATCTCAATCATATTTTTCAAATCAGTTTCAAATAGATTATCTCCACCAATAATTAATACTTCTTCATCAATATTTTGAGAAGAAATGGCAAAATGCATATCTCCAACAGCCCCTAATCTTTCTTCATTGCTGTTTGTGCCATTATTTATTAGTTTTATTGGCTTATTGAATCTGTTATTAGATACTTTGAAATTTTCTAGCCAATTCTCAAAATCTTTGTAAAATTTGTTATTAGAAATTATAATTACTTCATCAATATCCTCAATATGCTTAATACTATCTAAAATATGCTCAACCATGTACTTATTTCCTATTTTAAGAAACTGTTTAGCTGTATTTTCAGTTAATGGATACAGTCTAGTTGAGTATCCAGCTGCTAGTATTAGACATTTCATTTTGTATCTCTTATATTAGTTATATCTTAATTATATTGAGGTATAATTTATTTAATATGTATATAATGGGATGATTCTCTTTATATATAAAGCTTCCTAAGGAACTAATCTCATTTATAAATAAACTAAGATTATCACTTAATAATAACAAAAACTTTAAAAAGGCAATTATGTTTCTCACATATATTCATGCTTTATTTGTGGGGATAATCTATTAGGTCAATATACTATGGTATCAGCAAAAAGGAAACCAAAAACAGGCGCATTGAGAAATCTAGCTGCAACGATATTTCAAGAGAGGTATAGTCCAGGAAGTTCAGATGTTGATTATAGTTCTATTGGTACAAAAAATCTCTTTTTATTAGTTGGTCCTGTTGCTGCAGGTAAATCAACACTTTTAGAATATTTAACTCCTCATGTTGCTAATGTAGGTTTATTTGATTTTGAAAAACACACAACAAGAAAAACAAGAGTTGTCTTAGATGGTGCACATACTTATGTTCCTGTACATGATTTTGAATCTAAAAAACGAGATGGAGAATACTTTTTTTCATATGGGACTCATTATAAAGATAATACTGATAAACCAAAACGTGTACGTTATGGATTACCTCATTCTAATTTAGAAAGATTAGAGTCTTTAGATGGTTTATTAACATTGACTGATCCAAACTCTTTTTCTGAGTTTTTAAAAACAATTAGGGACTTAGATAGAACAAATAATCTTGTTCCTATTCTTTTAACTACTTCTACACATGAACATCTTTCAAATAGGTTAGCTTTTAGAGAATGTTCTGATGAAGAAAGAGTAAGAAGATTATTACAAGCAGAACCACAATGGAGGCATTACAATAGTGTTGTAGATATTTTTCCACACGTTATTCTTAATGACTCACCTCATGATTTGTTGGGGCGTGATGAGATTACTGATGAAGATGGTGAACTTAAAGTAGAAACATATAAATCTATTGATAGGGCTTTGACTGTATTAAGAAATATTATTCATTATTACAAAAGACCAGATGTAAGTGGAGTTAATGTTCATCATAGTTATCTTGATTTAGTTTCTAATCAATTTTTTGGTTTACCTTTTGGAAAATTAATTGTAGAAACAGAAGCAGACAGAAAAATTAAGTTTAATCAAAGTTTTCAAAGTGTGGGTGCTGGTTCAGTTACTCATAAATCTTTATTGGAAAATGCTTATATTGATGGTATGGAAATTAATGAAGGTGTGGCTTATATTCATTTTAATAGAACTGGTTATGATAGGGATACAATGAAGGGATTCTTGGAAGCATTTCAGGGCGCAATAAAGGGTGCAGGTTATAATCTAATTGGTGCTGGAACTAGTGGTGGGTTAGAATTTTCCTTAACTGATATGCCATTTACTTTACCAAGGATAAAAGAATTAAAAGGTAATGGTGTTTTCAAAATTGTACTTAAGTATAATGGTAATTCTGAACAAGGTACCTCAGAAATTTATCAGAATATTAAGAAAACTGCTTAATAATTTTAAATAAAAAAATTAAAGATGCATACACATCTTTGTTTCTGTCAAATTAACTATTATTTCATTTATATGTGCTAAATTATTTAATATAATTAATTCTTTTCCTGAAAACAATTTATGGTTTTTAATTTTTGTTAATAAACTTGATCTTAATTCATATAATTCACTTGCTCCTTTTGTATCAAACTTATAATAAATTTTGTAATATTTTCTAATCAAATCAATAACTCCATCCATAACTTTTATTGCATCATTTGTAAATTTAGGCTTAAAATAAGTCATGTCTCTGCCTCCCCATTTTAATATATCTGTTATGTTTTCAAGGTTTGATATAATATAGAACAATATGGAAGTTTGTGTAACATCTGGGTAACCTTTTTTATTTAATAATCTCAAACAATAACTTACTAATTTTGTAATATTATCATGTCTATCTTCAATTGTGTTTAATAATTCATCATTTTTTGTTTTAGCTCCTTCAAGAAGATCATTACCCATTTCAATTAATAAAAGAAAAATCCTTCTCAAGATAATATCAAAATCTTTCTCACTTGAATTAGAAATATCTTTAATTACACACATATCTTCTTTTTGTTTTAATATTTCTACACCAATTAGATGGTTAACTTCTTCATATATAATTGAACTAATTTTTTTTCTTTCATCTTTTCTTAAATGTGTGGTCATAGGTCTTTTATAATGGATTTCAATTTCATCATAACCTTTTCTATATGCACTTCTGATATAGAATATAATTGATGATCTATCCATATCTGTAACATCTAGAACAACATTTTTATTTTTAACACCTTTTTCAGTACTAACAATAATTTGGCTTCCTTTTTCTTCAACTTCTAACTCATCACCTTTTTTAATACCAAATTGTAGTGACCATTTTCTAGGTAATGATATTAATTGAGTACTATTTGCAATTTGAATGACTTTTCGTTTCATTTAAAACACCTCCAGTGTTTTCAATGCACCAGAAATCTTTTGATTTTTGAGTACATTTTTTTAAATCCCCAACATAATTATAATTAAGTTATATTTTTCTTATTTAATTTATAATAATTTGAAAAATTATAATCTTATAAATAAAATAATAATAACCTAATAATATTATAATAAATTAATAATCTCTCTAATTTGTTACAATAACTATAAATAATTTAAGCCCCCTAAATCTATTATATAGTATTTTCTTAATCTTTATATAATTTATGTTTTTATATAAAACTTAAGTTATTTAAGCGAAATATATATAATGTTGTCAGAAGTTTATAATCTAAAAGGGGACATAAATGGAAGATAAGACTAAAAACAAGACCACTAGCTTAAAGTTTAGCTCTAAACAAGATTATGAGTATAAGCTTAATGAGTTAATTGGTTATAATGATAGGAAATATCTTAAGCTTTATTTTTAAGGTTTAAGAGAGCTTTTATTATATAGTTCTATGTGTCTTTGTTTTCTTCATAAAGAGGTGATAGCAAGTTGAGGTGCTATACTATGGAATTTATAATAGATGAAGTAGATGAATTTATGAGTTATACTGAAGATAAAGAAAATGAGTGTATTTATTCAGAAGATGGCTCTGCTGCATTGCTAGATGGAGATCAATTAAGTCCTGAAGAAGAGGCATTTATGCGTGGTTATATGGAAGAGTAGAAGTAATAAAAGGGTCTTCAGTTAGTAGTATTGGGTTCTGAGTTAGTTTTGAGCAAATTAGTCTTGAGAAAAAGGTAGTAATACTCATAATTCTTTACTGACAACTAAATCAAAACCCAAAACTCATTACTCATGGCCTATAACTTTATATACATACTTTTGTTTCTTATAAATATATGAATATAGCAATAATTGTATATAATAAAGACCTTGCTGGCTTAAACATTAAGTCACATTTAGATAAATTGGATCTTTCTAAAATTAAGAATAACAAAATTAACATCAAGATACATACAATTGAAACACAACATATTCTTGCAGATAATTTAGATAAAGAAATAGATGCAGACTTGTTTATATTTACTACAACTCATAAAAGCACAGCAAATAAGAAGACATTATGTGTACATCCGATTGGGATTTATAATGATGATGTTAGTTTAGGTGGTAAAGCTCATAGTTTAGTTCCAACAAATCCATGGTTAATTAAAAATTTGTTTTTGGAGATGAAAAACTTAAAACAAAAGTTTGTTAATGAAGGGCATACTATCTTAGATGAGTTTGAAGTTTCAATTGAACAAACACATCATGGTCCTTATTTAGAAAAGCCAGCTTTATTTATTGAGATTGGTTCAACAGAGGAAGAATGGACAACTAAGGAAGCAGGTAATTTAATTGCAAATACTTTGTTTAATGTTTTATCTGTCTTTGATCCTAAAGAAAACACTATTAACTCAGCAAATAATGCTTGTGTTATTGGTGGTGGCCACTATAGTCAAGTTGGAAACAAATTATTAGAAAGAACAGATTATTGTATTGGCCATATTGCTTCTAAATATTATATTGAGGTTCTTGACGAGAATTTACTTAAGCAAATGGCTGAAAAAAGTAATTCTGATTTATTTATTTTTGATTGGAAAAGCAGTGGTTCAGGTAAGCATAGGGTTGTAGAACTTATTGAAAAGTTAGGTTTTAGATGGAAAAAGAGTAAGGATTTATTTAATAATTAAAGTAAATTAATAATTCTATTGTTTAACATAAAATAATAAGAAAAATAAAAAAAGAAATAAATTATTTCTTTGCTGGTGCTGCTGCTGCTTCTTCTTTACTATCAGATCTTTCTTCTGGTGCAATTTCATTAATAATTTTCATTGGGATTTCGGCTTCAACCATCTTTTTCCTAACTTCTTTATTTGCTTTGCCTTTCATTTCCCCTAAAATTGCCTTTGCTTTTGCTTCAAACTCTACTCTTCTCTTTTCCATTTCTTCTTCTAATTTCTTTTGTTCTTCTTCTTGAGTTTTTAGTTCTTCAGCAGTTAATTCAGTTTTACCAGATTCAATTTTGTCTTTCCATTCTCCAGCATTGATCTTGTCAATTGCATCATGAGCTGGCATTCCTTCTACCATAATACCAATTGATTGACAAGTTCCAACAATTTCTTTAACTCTTCCAAAATTATCTTTTCCAAGCAAAGAATCTTGTTTCATATTAGAAATTTTAATTATCTGTTCGATTTTAAGATCAGCAACTTTTTCAGTTAATGGGTTTGCTGCTCCTTTTTGGATACCAGCTTCTTTTTTAATTAAAGCAGATGCAGGTGGAGTTCCAACTGTAATCTCAAATTCTTTAGTATCTGTATCAATTATTACTTTGACTGGAACTTGCATTCCTTGAAAATCAGCAGTTTTTTTATTAATTTCTGCAATAACTTGCCCAATATTAACTCCCATTGGACCTAAAGCAGGACCTAATGGTGGACCAGCTGTAGCTTTTCCACCTTGTACTAATGCGTCAACAGTTTCTTTTGCCATGTTTTTAACCTCATAAATATTATTTCTTATAGTGCGTAACATAGCTGAGAATCAATTATCTGTTTAAAAATGTTTCGCTTGAAATAGTAGTTTATTTTATATTAACTTGAGGAAAAATGCAACAACAATAATGGCGGCAGACGGTCAAAATGTTATGCATTTTGTCCTATGGGGGTTTCCGAAGGAACAACCCTCCCCCATCTGCGCCATTGTTATTGCATTTTTCAAGAACATCAACAACATATGTGGAGACCAGCCGAGGGTGGGCTCCTTCGGAGTGGCTGGTAGGACAATGCGAACGTAGTGAGTATTGGCCGTCTCCCACATATGATGTTGTTGTTGTTCTTGAAGTAATTTAGTATAAGATTATTTTCCTCAATAAAATATATATATGATTCTAATTTAACTTATCTCATGAACTATTACGACAAAATATCAGAAGGATATGATGAATTACACAAAGAAGAGCAATTAAAGAAGATCAAAATAATTAAACAACATCTAGATATTAAACAAAATAGTAAAATACTTGATCTTGGTTGTGGTCCTTATTATGGTAAATGGGATGGAGATGTTACAGGGGTTGATCCTAGTTCAGAATTACTAAAGTTAGCAGCAAATAAAGGAATAAAAACATATTGTGAAAAAGCAGAACAACTTTCTTTTCCAGATGATTCATTTGATTACATAATTTCAATTACTGCAATACAAAACTTTGATGATATTGAGCAAGGAGTTAAAGAAATAAAGCGAGTAACTAAACCAGAAGCAGAAGTAGTAATCACATTCTTAAAAAATAGTTCAAAAAAACAAGAAATAATTAAGATAATAAGAAAACATTTTAATACAACAAAAGAAATAGAAGAAGATAAAGATATAATATTATTCATGAAAATGAGGTGATAATATGCCAGAAGTTTATGGTCCAAGACAAACAATTTTAGTTACATGCAGAGAAGAATTAGAATTCATGGGCAAGACTAAAGAAGTTCATAACATAATTACAGTTGCTTGGCACATGCCTGTTAGTCATGATCCTTTATTGTATGCTATTTCTATTGGCAAGACAAGAGCTAGCTTAGAAATAATTAAGAAGAGTAAAGGTTTTGTTGTAAATTTTATTCCTTTTGAATTAAAAGAAGCAGCTTTGATTTGTGGTAAATTATCAGGTAGACATCATGATAAATTTAAAGAAACTGGATTAACAATGGAAGAATCTAATCATATTGACTGTCCTAAAATAAAAGAAGCTATTGGTTATTTAGAATGTCATGTTATTGAAGAAGTTGATGCTGGTGATCATGTTATTTTTATTGGAGAAGTAACTTATCAACAACTTAAAGAAGACAAAGATAGACTATTTCATTGTAGTGGGGATAAGTTTAAGACAACAGAATAATAATAGTTTTGAGTTATGGGTATGGGTTATGGGCTGGTAATGAGCAAGATAAGTAGGGTGTCTCAATATTCATAACTACCAACCAATTCAAGATCCAAAACTCATTACTCACAACCTAACCAATACTTTTATATACTCTTTCTCTACCCTTAGTAGTAAATGGAAGAAATATTAACAAAATTAGGTTTTAGTGAGTATAAAAAAAAAGCTTATCTTACTTTACTAAAGCTAAAGAAAGCTACTCCTTGTAAGGTTGCTAAGGTTAGTGGAATTCCAAGTTCTAAGATTTATGAAGTTCTTAGTTGGTTGTATGAGAAAGGATATCTTGTACAAATTTCAGAGAAACCAGTTATTTATGAAGCAAATAACCCTAAATATATTCTTGGTTCAGAAATTAAATCAAGAATGAATGAGTTAGATGAACTAAAAAATCAAGTTGATAAAATTGAAAGTAATATTGAAATTACAGAAAAAGGAACCTTTTCTGTAATCAAAGGATATGCAGGTTTTTTTAAAAAAATGAAAGAAGTTACTCAAAGATCTACTAAATCATCTATTGGTATTGTTCAGAGTTGGAAAACTGATAAAGAAATTCTAGATTTAGAAAAAGATGCAATTAAAAGAGAAGTTAAAATAAGATATCTTGGTCCTGTAAACGAAGAAACAAAACCTTTTATTGATGCTAGAAAAGAATTTGGTGTTCAAATAAGAAATCATACTTCTCCTGTTACAAGGTTTGCAGTTTGGGATAGTAAAATATTAATGATTTCTATAAGGAGAGATGATGATGAAAGATTCATGTCATTATGGATAGATAATGAAGTATTAAGTAAAATTTTTGAAGAACATTTTGAAAGTTTATGGAAAGTATAATTTTAATTTATTATAAAATATAAAAAAAGAAATAAATTATTGCAAATTTATCCTGGATTTGCAATCTCTCAAATTTTGACAAATTTGAGTTATCTTCTATTTCTATTGTCTCTATTATCAGGTCTTCTTTCTCTTCTGTCATCTCTTTGTGGTCTTCTAGGTGGTCTTACTATTTCACCTTCTTTAATCTTTTTGTATTTCTCTTGTAGTCTTTTTAATCCTCTAAAAGGTGGATTTTTGATACTATTAATATCTTTTTTCTCATTAATCCTTAATGATTTAATTTCAATTTGTCTTAAAGGATATACTTTACTTAACATTGCTTTAATTCTGTTATGGAATCTGTAATTAGTAACTTCAATAAAGAATTTATAAAACTCAGATTTAGCTGCAAGTTCTTTTGTTTCATACTCAAAAGCTTTTTTCATAATACTTTTTACAGATTTGTAAGTAAGATTTCTTGTAATTATTGTACATTTTAAATCAACTACTTTTTCATCTTTAGTTTTAACAGAAAATGAATAATCAATCCTGTCTCTACCCCTTCTTACTATTCTTTTTAAGTATGCTTTAGATATTTCATATCCAATTGGTAATGCATATAATTTACCTTCTTTATAAGTATGAATTCTGTATACTAAATGAAGATGTTGTTTTTTCATGTCTCCACTAACACTCATCATATTGACTTTTGTTAGCTTGCCAACTGCTTTTTCTCCATCATCAATTGGTGTTTCTCCTAATTGGCTATTTTCAAATACCTTCTCACTAAAAATAGGTATCCATTTCTTTTTTCTCCATGATTGAACACTTGTATCTGCTTTTTTTGCTTTTGCCATATTGATTTACCTTCTTGTGAAGTTAGAAAGGTTTGGACGGTATGGAATGTTTGAAAGTTTTACCTTCCCTACCTTCCTAACACCAAACCTTCATAACCTTTAATTATTATATGCCCTTATAGGGTCTTTTCCGTGATTCTTTTATGAATGAATTACAGGCTATTTATAAATTTAATGATTACAATAGAAAAATAGCCGCCGCATAGGCCTTATTCTTGTGGAGCTGACATTTTAACTTGTAATATTTCAAGGAACCTGACCTTATGAATAGATTTTCCTTTAATAGGTCAGGTCAGCTCCACTGGCCAAGGTGGTTATTTTTCTTTAAGAACAAGTATTTTATTTTAGGACTAATATATTGCCTCTTCCCTTCTTAATCTTCTCTATTTTGCCTTTATGCTCTAATTCTGATATAATCAAAGAAATCTTTGCTTCTGATAATGGTACTTCTTTTCTAATCTCTTTTTGAGTGATTCTTTTGTTGTCTTTAATCATTTTAAGGACCATATCATAGTATTCATCAGTATCTTTTTCTTCCTTATCTACTATGATAGTTTTTTCTTTAGCTTCTTTATTCTTAAGCTTTGTTCCTTTAGCATCACTTCCCTTCCTAGATCTAAAATACCACACCCCAAATCCAATAATTCCTAATGTTACTATTACAATAACTCCTATAATTAGTCCTAAATTTGCATCTCCATTGTCATATGGATCATCTATGTCTAAATCAGATGTATCAAATAGCTTTTCATCATCTTCTAGGCTTGGAAAAAGAATAAGATCAAAAACAAACTCACCATCATCTTTTATTTCAATATTTTGCTTATCTTCATATTTGAGTAAATTCTCTTCATAATATTTAGCTGTAATCATGTATGAACCAAGTGGTATATCAAATGAATAAATTCCTTCTTTTACAATTATCTTTTGTGGAGGTTCTGTATTTACCTCAATTATGGCGTTATTTAGTTGTTCTAAGCCAATATCATACACAGTTCCGGTAATAGTTGCTGCAGTACTAATTCTTATTAGAACTAATAATACTAGCAAAATAACTGCAATTTTTATGATTCTATACTTATAGAAACCTTTTCTTATATCATGATACCATGTTAAGGGTTCATCCATAACCATATTTTAGGAATATGTTTACTAACTATAAATACTTTTTGTTAATGTCAAAAACTACTTTGCTAAAACATAGTGGCATGATTTACATATGCATTTCATAAAGTGGTTTTTGACATGCTCAGAATTTCACATCTCATTTTGTGGTTTACATAGTAAATCACCATACTAAAGTATGGTGGAATTCCGACATTTCAAGCTTAATCTCAATTTAAAGCTCTAAACACCCTTCTTTTCATTAATAAAGGACCTATCAAGTTTTGTAAAGTTTTAATCGCTCTAAAAAACTATTTTCTAAGTGTTTTGGAAAGTATGTTTATAAACAACTTCTGCGTAATGAGGTATATCAGGCAATCATGCATTTGCAGTTGAGGTCATTGACAATTGAAATTGTTTGTGGTTGGTTTGAGATAATGATAGTAAAAGGTGATATTTGAACAAAACAATTGAGGGCATCCAAATTGAAAACAATTTGTGAGCCTTTAATAAAATTGGAGGAAAAGAAAATGATGAAAAAAATATTTTCACTGATGATTTTGGCAATGTTTATTGTTAGTATGGTGCCATTAACATTAGCTGAGGAAACAGAAGGTAAAAATTGGAAAAAAGTAGATAATGACATTAGAAGATTTGTAATGAATACAGATCATGATAGTACATTAACATGTGTAGGGGATGTACAAAATAAGTTTTTTGAATTTGATGCAAACAGAGTAGAACATACAGCTCGTTACTATTGTTCAATTTGGGCAAATAGTAATAAGAAAGTAGGCGAAGAAAAGCCAATGTTACCTGCATACGATGTTAAGAAAGCAAGAATTCTTAAGAAAAGACCTGCTTTAGTAAAAGCAGTTGGTCAGTTTACAGAAGGTCAAAAGAATTTAATTGGTAAAGAATTCTCAAGAGCAAGATATAAATGGTGCTTAGAGAATGAAGAAGATTGTAAAGAAACTCTTAAGAAAGTTAAAACTGAAGTAGATAAAGCAAAAAAGAAAATTTCTAAAGAAACTAAAGAAGAAGCTAAAGAAAAAGCTATGGAAGCAAGAAGAAGATTTGCTAAAGCTAAAGAACTTTACAAAGAGAAGTTAGAAAAAGCAAAAGAAAGAAGATCAAAATTCTTAGAAGTTAGAGAAAATAAAGATGTTTCTGAAGAAGAAAAAGTTGAATCTGCTAAAGAATATTTAGTTGAGAAAATTGAATTAGTTATGAGACATCTTGACAAATTAAAAGAAAGAGTTGAATCAGCTGAAAACATGGATGAAGAAAGAGCAAAAGCAATTGTTGAAAGAATTGATGGTGAAATGGTAAAACTTGAAGACTTAATTGAAAAAACAAAAGCAGCTCAAACAAAACAAGATATTAGAGCAATAGCTGATAGACTTAAGAAAATTTGGAAAGGCTTTAATCCAGTAACAAAAGGTTATGCAGTTGGTTTAATGCATGCTAAAGTTAATGACATTATTGTAAGAAGTAATCAACTTGAAAAGAAACTTGATTCAATGATAGAATCAGCAGAATTAAGAGACATTGATGTTTCAGTTGTTGATGAAAAAGTTGATGAGTTCAGTGAAAAAATTGAAAGAGCAAGACAAGCATATGCTGAATCAAAAGAACAATTACAAGAAGCATGGGACTTTAGAAAAACTTTAACAGATGCAACTGATGCAGATGTTGAGAAATATAAAAGTTTAGTTCAATATTCAAATGATAGTTTAAAAGAAGCAAGGCAATTAATTAAAGAAGCTAATGAACTTTTGAAAGAGATCATAAAAGAATTGAAAGAAGCATACAATGGCGCACTTCCAGTAGTTGAAGAAGCAGAAGCAGAAGAAGAATTACCAGAAGCATCATGTGTTGATAATGATGATGGTCGTGATATCTTCACAGCAAGCTTTGTTTCAGGAGATTCTGGTGCAATGGTTGGTGAATTTACTGACTTTTGTAGTGATAGTGATGCTGGTATTGGTCACGTAGATGAAGGAACCTATGTACATGAATACTTTTGTGAAAGTGGTTTTGTAGTTGGAATAACAAAAGAATGTGACAATGGTTGTTCAGCAGGAGCTTGTATAGCTTAATTTTTTCTTTTTTCTTTTTATTTTATTTTTTAATTCTTTTTTAACTTTTTTTTAACAAGCCGGCAGGCTCTTTTCGTTGTTATTAATTTAATTTTTATTTCTTTTTACGATGTTAATTATAAATCCAACAACAACAACGGCACGGACGGACATTTTCTTTGAGAAAATATCCTACTCGGCTTCGCCTCGCCCGGCCATGTTGTTGGATTGAAATCTTCCCCTAATTATATTATCTTTTACATATATTATTAAAAAACTTCAAAATTTTAAGAAATTCATTACCTTACCTAAATCTTCTTCGTTAATAACAATTATTGTGTCTGTCCAACAGCTCATTGTTTCCATTATATTTACTCCATTGTCTGCGAACAAAGAATAAAGATATGAAATAACTCCTGGAACATTTTCTAGGTCTTCTCCACTTTTTACTGTAATCATTACTTGATCTTTTGTTATCTTTAATATGTTTTTTTTAAACATTTCTTTTATTTCTTCTAAGTATTTTTCAGAAACAATAATAGTAAACACATTTGTGCCTTCAATTGCATAAAACATATCTGCTTTCTTTCTAATTTTCTTTTCAATATCTAATAAATTGTCCATATATAGTTTTTTGTTAATTATTATTGCTACAATTTTGTTTTTAATTTCAAGTTCACTTTTTTTTAGCACATCTAAAATCTGATCTTCTTGTATCTCTGAAGAATCCTTGCTTAACTTTTCAGAATATCTTCTACATGCAATTAGCACTGCTTCCATCTTTGTTTTTTCTAATCCTAAATCTTTAGCAATTAATCTAGATAATTTAGAATAATTAACAACACCTTTTTTCATAGCATCTTTTATGCTAGGATGTTCTGATATGTATTTCTGGGTTTGTTTAGTAATTGTTGTCATAAAATTATCAATAGAATTACTTTTATTTAAATTTAACTAGTTTGTCTGATATTGGACAATTATCTTTGGACAATTATCTAATTCTTCTTACAGAATCTGAACAAATTTCACCACTTAAACACTTTAAGTTAGGTTCTTTAGTATATAGAACATTTCTAAAGCCAGAGGTAGGAATAATATATGCATGATTACAAGAATCCCCTACAAATCTTTTATATCTTCTATCAGTAAATGATCTTTGACTGATATAAAGAGTTGGGTCTACTAAGTGGTATCTTCTATCTTTGAATACTTCTGTCCAACCATGTGATTCTCCTAAGTTACTTAGTGTAGGTAAGACATCATAATTACCTGATTTAAGATTTAATAATACTCCTCCTTGAAGTCTAATATCTCCACCTGCAAAATATACCAAATGACATAATGTTCTTGCAAAATCTCCACACACACCAGTCTTCTTATTAATAACTTCCAATGGTGTAAAACTATGATCTGGTCCACCATTCAAATCATATCTTAATTCTTTAGCCATTCCCTCAAGTATTCTTCTTAAAATCCCCCAAGTAAATTTTTGAGAACCTTGACCTCTTCTTTCAAACACATCATGTCTCTTTAGGAATTCATCTATATCAGGATGTGTATCAAACATATCTACATCTACTAATCTATTTGAATTTGCACCTACAACAGATGAACTATCTAATGGATCTGATAAATGGTTATTGTATAACCTAAATAATAACTCAATTCCATCTTCATCTATGTCCATATGTTTTACATGGTATTTTCTAGATCCATCTGGTAATCTTTCAATATTTTCAGTTTCAAATGATGGGTTTATCCATTCCATTCTTCTATCCAAACTAATAAAAGAAGGACCAGAGTATGCTGTTGGTTCCCCATCAATAATGTGTCTAAATTTTACCTTAAGACTAATTTTTGTGTTATACCCTAGGACTTGACTTGCATATTTTCCTAAAATAAGTCCATCTAAGAATTTTTTATTTGATAATTTACACCATGCTTCGACTCTTTCTAACTCTTCGGCATCTAAGTCTTTTTTATATATATCTAACATGTGATTTACTACATCTAAGTAGTATTTATATTTTTTCATTTGAAACAACCATGTAATCTCAATTTTGTCTCATATCAGACATTAGTGTCTCAAATGTACTATAATGGTCACAAGGTTTATATAGCTACAGGTGCTCTATACATATCAGAGATGAGGGGATAATAATCAATAATTAAAGGTGAAAAAATGAAAGTCGCAATACAAAAACCAATGGAAGAAACATCAGAGGGAAACTATATTGAAAAAACCTTCGAAGCAATATTCCTATTATCACAAGATAATAATTTGGATATTGATGGTGTTGTTCATTTAGGTACTTTAGAAAAAGCAGTATCTGATTTTCATCCTTTGTATAAATCAGCAGATTGTTATGTAGCTGGTAAAGTTAATTATTTAGGTTATACAAGTGAATTAAAATATGATACACAAAAACAGATTAAAGATAGTCAAAGTCATGAGAATTTGCTTTATGTTTTTAATGGCTTTAGTGAATCTTATCATCTTACTGCACAAACAGGATATTATACTGCGTTTTTTGAAGTTTTTTCAGTTTCAAAAGATGTTTTAGATGCTTGTGGCGAAAAAAATGTATTAAAACTAAAAAAATATCCTGAGAATATAGCTTGTCTAGAAACTTTAGACAATAAAGTGCTTTATGAAGGATTAACATTAATAAAAACAATTTGTGTGGAGGCATAAAAATGAATAAAACAAACAAACCAAAAGTTGTATTAGCATATTCAGGAGGACTAGATACCTCAGTAATTCTTAAATGGCTCTTAGATAAAGGTTATGAGGTAATAGCATACATTGCAGATGTTGGCCAAGATGATGATTTTGAAGCTGCAAAAGCAAAAGCAGAGAAAATAGGAGCTTCAAAAGTTTATATAATGGATTTAAAAAAAGAATTTGTTACAAATTATATTTTTCAAGCATTAAAAGGAAATGCTATTTATGAAGGAACTTATTTATTAGGAACTTCATTAGCAAGACCTTTGATTTCAAAATATCAAATAGAAATTGCAAAGAAAGAAGGTGCAGAATATGTTTCACATGGTGCAACTGGTAAAGGAAATGATCAAGTTAGATTTGAATTAGCTTATTATGCATTAAATCCCAAAATAAAAATAATTGCACCTTGGAAAATGCAAGAATTCCTAAATGAATTTAAGGGAAGAACAGATTTAATTAATTATGCAGAAAAACATGGCATCCCAATTAGTGCTACATTAAAAAAACCATATAGTGAGGATGATAACTTAATGCATATTAGTCATGAAGCAGGAATTTTAGAAGATCCAAATAAAGCAGCTAGCAAAGAAATATTTTCAAAAATAGTATCTCCATTAGATGCTCCTGATGAAGAAACAATTATTGAGATTGAATTTAAAGATGGTTTGCCAATTAAAGTAACAAACAAAAATAATAACGAAGTTGTTGAAGAACCATTAAAGTTATTTACTTATCTAAACGAATTAGGTGGTAAAAATGGAATTGGTATAGTTGATATGGTTGAAAATCGTTTTGTTGGTCTCAAGTCTCGTGGAGTGTATGAAACACCTGGTGCAACAATACTTTGGAAAGCACATCGTGATATTGAAGGCATAGCAATGGATAAAGAAGTTATGCATTTGAAAGATAGTTTAACACCAAAGTTTTCAGAATTAATTTATAATGGATTTTGGTTCTGCCCAGAGATGGATTTCATGATGGCTTCATTTAATCAAAGTCAAAAATTAATTGATGGTGTTGTAACATTATCATTATACAAGGGAAATGTTATGCCAATTGCTCGAACCTCTCCTAGTTCATTGTATGATCAAGAATTAGGTAGCATGGATATTGAAGGTGGCTTTGATCAAACAGATTCAGCAGGTTTTATCAAAATAAATGCATTAAGATTAAAAGCTCATAATGTTATCCTTGACAAAAAACAATTAGGTGTTGAGGAAGCATTGGAGAAATGAATGTAAAATCATGGGGAAATAAAATGAAATTATGGCAAAAGAATTACAATGTTAACAAAGAAATAGAAGCTTTTACAGTTGGAAATGATTATTTGCTAGACAAGAAACTAGTAAAATATGATTGTTTAGCATCAATTGCACATGCAAAGATGTTAGGGAAAATAAAAGTCCTGAAAAAGCAAGAAGTTGTTAAGCTAGTTAAAACTTTAAAACAAATAATTTTTTTGCATGAAAAAGGAAAGTTTGAAATTAAGCAGCAAGATGAAGATTGTCATACAGCTATTGAAAATTTCCTTGTTAAAAAATTAGGAAATGTTGGAAAAAAGATTCATACTGCTAGATCTAGAAATGATCAAGTTTTAGTTGCACTAAGATTATATGAAAAACATGAATTAGTTGAAACTAAAAAATTACTTGCTGTGTTAAAGAAAGCACTAATCAACATAATCAAGAAGAATGGCAATGTAAAGATTCCTGGTTATACACACATGCAAAAGGCAATGCCTTCATCTATTAAATTATGGTTAGGTAGTTTTGTTTATGCAATTGATGATGACATTAAACAACTAGAAAGTGTTGAGAAATTAATTAATCAATCTCCTTTAGGTAGTGCAGCTGGTTTTGGTGTTCCTGTTTTTAACATTGACAAAAATTTCACAGCAAAACAATTAGGTTTTAACAAAGTAATGCAGAATCCAATGTATTGTCAGATGTCACGTGGGAAATTTGAATCATCTGTGATTAATGTAATGACGCAAGTAATGGCAACTTTAAATAAACTTGCAACTGATATGATTATGTTTAACATGAAAGAGTTTGGTTACATTTCTCTTCCTAAACAATTTTGTACTGGTAGCTCTATCATGCCACAAAAAAATAATCCTGATGTTTTAGAATTGATTCGTGCTAAGTATAGTGTTGTTTTAGGAGAAGAGTTTAAAGTGAAAAGTATGATTAGTAATTTAATTAGTGGTTATAATCGTGATATGCAATTAACTAAAGAACCGTTGATGAACTCCATTGAAATTACTAAACAATCTATTGAAATAATGGCTTTAGTTGTCAATGGTACTGAATTAACTAAAAAAAATATTGATAATTGCAAAAAAGCAATGACTCTTGAATTATATGCAACAGAAGAAGCTTATAAATTAGTTAAGAAAGGAATGAGCTTTAGAGATGCGTATAAGAAAGTAGGAATCGCTTTAGAAAAACAGGATCTGTAGAGTATATTTATAAAATATGTTTGTAAAGCATATATTAATTCACCTATAACTTTATTTATGACATGATTATAGGTGGTGTAGGTATTTAAGTACATATGAACTAATGAATAATAAATAGAGATGATAAATGATGAAAAACCATCTGAAAGCAAAGTTAATACTTGAGGATGGTTCTATCTTCAATGGATTCTCTTTTGGTCATCCTGGTTCAATATCTGGAGAGATTGTATTTAACACAGGAATGGTTGGTTATCCTCAATCTTTAACTGATCCATCATATACTGGACAAATTCTTGTTTTTACTTTTCCCTTATTAGGAAATTATGGTGTTAGTGATTCAGGTTTAGACAAATATGGTATTCCTATTGATTTTGAATCTAGTAATATACATATTAAGGCAATGGTTGTTTCAGAATATTGTTCTGAACATAATCATTGGAATTCAAAAAAATCTCTTGAGACTTGGTTAAAAGAAAATAATGTTCCTGCTATATTTGGAGTTGATACTAGAGCTTTAACTATCAAAATAAGAGAAAAAGGAGTAATGCTTGGGAAAATAATAATTGGAGATTCAGGTATTGATCAAATAGAATTTTATGATCCTAATAAAGATAATTTAGTGGCAGAAGTATCAAGAAAAGATGTTTTAAGTTTAGGAAATGGAAAATATAAAATTATTGTAGTAGATTGTGGAATGAAAAATAATATTTTAAGAAATTTGCTTAAAAAAGATGTTACATTAAAAGTTGTACCATGGAATTATGATTTTAATAAAGAAGAATATGATGGATTGTTTATTTCAAATGGTCCTGGTGATCCAATTCATTGTCAAGAAACAATTCAACACATAAAAAAAGCAATGGAATTAGAAAAACCAATTTTTGGTATTTGTTTAGGTCATCAATTGCTTGCTTTAGCATCAGGAGCTAAAACATACAAATTAAAATATGGTCATCGTGGTCAAAATCAACCTTGTGTTAGAAATAGAAAACAAGGTTATGTAACCTCACAAAATCATGGTTATGCAGTTGATAAAGATAGTTTACCAGACAATTGGGATGAGTTATTTTTCAATGCAAATGATGGAACTAATGAAGGAATAAAGCATTCAACCCTGCCTTTTTTTAGTGTGCAGTTTCATCCTGAAGGTTCATGCGGACCAAATGATACTGTGTATTTGTTTGATGAATTTATTGAGTTAATAGAAAAAGCAAAAAATTCAGTTGTTGAGAATAATTCAGATGTAACTGAAATAAATTAAAAAAAACTAAGAAATAATAATAAAATGACAGAAACAAAAAAGATAAACAAAGTATTAATCTTAGGTAGTGGAGGTTTATCTATTGGGCAGGCTGGAGAATTTGATTATTCTGGTTCACAAGCAATTAAAGCATTAAAAGAAGAAGGAATAAAAACAATACTTATTAATCCAAATATTGCTACAATACAAACCTCAAAAGGATTTGCTAATGAAGTTTATTTTCTTCCAGTTACAAAAAAGTTTGTTGAAAAAATAATTGCTAAAGAAAGACCAGATGGGATTCTTTTAGGTTTTGGAGGACAAACAGCATTAAATTGTGGTATGGAATTATCTAGTTCTGGTGTTCTAGAAAAATATAATGTAAAAGTATTAGGTACACCAATAAAAACAATAATTACTTCTGAAGATAAAGGTTTATTTGTAGAAGCTCTTAAGAAAATAAATATAAAAACACCAAAAAGTATTGCTGTTTATAATATTGAAGATGGTGTAATTGCAGCAAAAGAAATTGGATATCCATTAATAATTAGAGCTGGGTTTGCTTTAGGTGGTCTTGGATCTGGTTTTTGTAATAATGAAGAAGAATTAAGAACCCTTTTACATGAAGCATTAACACATTCAAAACAAATTCTTGTTGAAGAATCACTTGAAGGATGGAAAGAAGTTGAATATGAAGTTATGAGAGATAGTTATGATAACTGTATGACTGTATGT
Source organism: Candidatus Woesearchaeota archaeon (assembly GCA_018657385.1). Classification (GTDB taxonomy): domain Archaea; phylum Nanobdellota; class Nanobdellia; order Woesearchaeales; family DSVV01; genus JABHXF01. Next base: position 32,005 of record JABHXF010000055.1, read on the forward strand.
AATATGGAGAACTTTGATCCACTTGGAATTCATACTGGTGAATCAATAGTTGTTGCACCATCACAAACATTAACAGATAAAGAATATCAAAAACTAAGAGAAATTTCTATTAATGTAATAAAATCATTAGGTGTTGTTGGTGAATGTAATGTTCAATTTGCTCTTGATCCAGATTCTGAAGATTATAGAGTTATTGAAGTTAATGCACGACTATCAAGATCATCTGCGTTAGCATCAAAAGCTACTGGTTACCCTTTAGCATTTATTGCTGCAAAACTTGCACTAGGTTATAGTTTAGTAGATATTCCTAATCCTGTTACAAAAATAACAAAAGCATTTTTTGAACCTGCTTTAGATTATGTTGTAGTAAAAATTCCAAGATGGGACACTGATAAGTTTAAACAAGTAGATAAAAAAATAGGTAGTTCAATGAAAAGTGTTGGGGAAGTTATGGCTATTGGTAGAAAGTTTGAAGAAGCTCTTCAAAAAGCAATAAGAATGACAAACCCAAGTCTAAATGGATTAACAGACGTTAAAGTTAGTTTTAAGAATAATTCAGATTTAGAAAACAAAAATTTAGAAAACAAAAATAATCCTGGAAGTTTAGACTATGAATTAGAAAATCCAACAGACAAAAGAATATTTGCACTTGTAAAGGCACTTGAAAATGGTTATAATGTTAAAAAATTATTTGATATGACCAAAATAGACAAATGGTTTTTGTATAAAATGAAGAATATCATTGAGATCAATAATGAACTTAAGAAAGATTCAATTGATTCAATTACTCCTCAATTATTAAGAATTGCAAAACAACATGGTTTTTCAGATAAGCAAGTTGCAAAATGTATTTTGCATTGTGAAAATTTTGAATCAGAAATAAAAATTAGAGATTTAAGAAAAAAACATTCAATTATTCCAGTTATAAAACAGATAGATACTCTTGCAGGAGAATTCCCATGTAAAACTAATTATCTTTATTTAACATATAATGGTGAATATGATGACGTTAAAGTAGATGATCTTGGAATGAGAGGAGTAATTGTACTTGGTGGTGGTGCTTACAGCATTGGATCAAGTGTTGAATTTGATTGGTGTTGTGTAGAATGTGTTAAAACATTAAGAAAAGAAAAAGTACCATCAATAGTTATTAATTATAATCCTGAAACTGTTAGTACTGATTATGATGAATGTGATAGACTTTATTTTGATGAGTTAAGTTTTGAGAGAGTTGTAGATATATATGAAAAAGAAACACCATTTGGTGTAATATTTTCAATGGGTGGTCAAATTCCTAATAATCTTGTTATGCCTTTAAGTAAGTATGGTGTAAAAACTTTGGGAACTGATCCAGAAATTATTGATAAAGTTGAAGATAGACATAAATTTTCAATGATACTTGATGAATTAGGTGTTGATCAACCAGAATGGAAAGAACTAACAGATTTAAGTGAAATTAAAACTTTTTGTTCACGTGTAGGTTTCCCTATTTTAATCAGACCATCATATGTACTTAGTGGTGCTGCAATGAATGTTGTTTATGAAGAAGCAGATTTAGATATGTTCTTAAAACAAGCAGCTTTGGTTTCAAAAGATCATCCTGTTGTGTTAACAAAATTTATTACACATGCTAAAGAAATTGATGTTGACTTAGTAGCATTGAAAGGAGATGTCAAGCTTTATGCAATATCAGAGCATATAGAAAATGCAGGTGTTCATTCAGGTGATGCTACATTAGTTACCCCACCACAAAAATTATACTTAGAAACAGTTAATAAAATCAAGAGAATTATTAAAATTATAGTAAAACATCTTAATATTACAGGTCCAGCTAATTTCCAATTTTTAGCAAAAGATAATAAAATAAAAATAATTGAATGTAACTTGCGTGCATCAAGAAGTTTTCCATTTGTATCAAAAGTTTATGATATTAATTTTATTGAGCATGCAACAAAAGCAATTATTGGCAGTCCAGTATCAAAAATTGATACTAATGCATTTGATTTAGAATATGTTGGAGTAAAAGCACCTCAATTTTCATTTACTAGATTAAGAGGGGCTGATCCTTTGTTAGGTGTTGAAATGAGTTCAACAGGTGAGGTTGCTTGTTTAGGTGATAATGTACAGGAGGCATTTTTGAAAGCTTTATTATCTGTGGGTTTTAAAATTCCTAAAGAAACTATTTTGCTTTCAACAGGTGATGTTAAGAAAAAAGCAAAGCTACTTGAGTATGTTAAACAATTAAAGAAAAAAGGTTATATGTTATATGGTACAGGTGGAACTGCAGATTTTTATAAGATGCATGGTATTGGTATGGAGATGTTACATTGGCCTTTGGATGAGAAAAAACCAAATGTATTAGATTATATTAAAAATAAAGCAGTAGATCTTGTTGTTAATATTCCTAAAAGCAATGAACGTATAGAATTATCTAATGATTATATTATTAGAAGAACAGCAGCTGACTTTTCAGTACCTCTTATTACAAATTTTCAATGTACTAAATTATTTGTTGAATCTATTTGTAATTATAATGAGGATGATTTAACAGTAAAGAGCTGGAATGAATATCATGAAACATTGAATAAATAGAAATTTGATGATCATTCTTATTTTTTCTTTTTTACTAGGTCCGGAGGACATGTTTCCCGTGATTTTATTTTTTCATTTATAATTTATTAGATAAATCCAACAACAACAACGGCACGGACGGACTAAAGTCCTACTCGCCTATCGGCTCGCCCGGCCATGTTGTTGGATTTAAAAGTTAGCTCTTATTATATTATAGACATATTTAGAACTCTTATTATTTTTATAAATTAATTCAGAAATTTGTTTTATGGCTTCACTTATGTTTTATTACAAATTCTTTATGAAATGGATGTTTTACAATCTTAAATTTACTCATTTTTTTATCTACAAAGTATAATATTGTAGCTGATGGTACAAAAGCATCAATTTCTTTTGACCAAAAACCAATACCTGGGAATAATAGTTCAGTAAGGGCAAAAAATGCTAAATATTTCTTTTTTAGAATAAAAATTAATACTGTACATGTTACAATATCCCATATTGTGTTAACTAATGGAATATTTCCAAATATTAAATCAACTAGATCTAATGTTATGGCTGTTGCTAATCTATATTTGTTTAATGATTTATCTAACCAATCATATAGCTTAACATGCCAAGGTTCAATATCTACTACTTCCACACCCATTACCATCTAATGAAGAAGCGTCTTATTGCTTTATAAAGGTTTTGAGTAATCTTTATAAATCAACAGGGATTTCTTATATATAGATTATATAAAAACGGTGTCTAATTATTGTAATTAATTATTAAAGGTGAACTATATGACAGATGGAAGTGGCGATGAAATAACTCTTAATAGGCAAAGATTAATAGATATGGTTGGTTCTTTTGGTCAAATTCATTTTAGAGTTTTTGGAAGAGAACAGTTTGATAATAGGGAATTTGATGGTATTCGTATTTATGATGCAATTCATAACGCAATATTAGATACTCCTGATTATAGAGATGATATGGAATATGGTACTATATTTAGATGGTTACCTGAATTATCTGATGAACAAGTGGCTTTTATACTATATCTAAATGTTGGTTCTCAAATGATGGGGGCAAATAGTACAATTACAGATGCTCCTGATATAAATAAAATACAAAATATTGTTGCAAATTGTTGCAGGGAATCTGGACTTCTTACTTTATCTGCTCATTTTGATAGATATAGGGGAATTAGAGAAGCTTATAGATTTATAGATAGGAAAACTGGCAGAGTTGAACTTACAGATGAAGAATTTGAATTGTCAAAGAAATTTCAAGAATTAGGCTCAAATTTACCAATGATACTTGAAGAAAGAGAATGGGCAGCTAGTGTTGAATGTGGAACAATAGAAGAACTAAATGAGCATATTAGAAAAGGAACATTAATGGATGTTATTGTTGCAGGAAATGAAAGATATTCAACTAACTTAGAAAGATTAAGAGATTCAGCTCTAAATAATGGTGATGATGTTAAACTACATATTATGTCAGGACCAAGTTCATCAGGTAAAACTTGGACTGATCAAAAATTAGTAAGGATGTTACAAAATGAAGGTGTTGCATTTATTCCTTTTGAAGCTGACATGTATTTTTGGGATACTCATTTACATCATTTGGAAAGGTTAGGTGCATTTAACTATGAAGAGCCATGGGCTGCTAGACTTAGACAAATTGGAGAAGATATTGAAAAATTATTAGATGGAAAAGTAATTGAAATGCCTGTTCATGAATTTTCAAAAGGCAAAAAAGGAGTAAAAGAATTAAAAATTGAGAAGGGAACAAAAATTTATCTTGATTTTCATTTAGGTTTTTTGTCTCTTGTTTCTGCTGCCATCCATGAAAGGTTTGGACCAGATGCAATATCTAAAACATATATTGAAAATTGGACAGGCATAGAGGGAGTTAATGATGATGATGTACGTTTCTTAAGAAGAACAATAAGAGATATTTATCAAAGAGGACATTCTCCCAACGATACAGCTAATGGGTGGTATCTACAGCAACGTAGTGCAGATAGGTACATTAGAGCACGTATGGGGGCTGCAAGAGATTTCATTAATGGTACACAAATACATGAACTGGCAATATTAAAGCATGTTTTAGAAAACTATGCAGACAAGAAATTACCAGACCCTACAAATTATGGTAAACCAACTTCTGCAAATCCTGATGCAAGTATTCGATTGACAAGAATAAATGATTTGCTTGCAAAAGTTGATATTGGTGATGGTAAATATATGGATCAAGTTTTAAAATGGTTATCACCTTGTGATCCTATGAGGGAATTTATAGGATTGGCAGGATTAAGTGGTTATTCAAAAGATGCAAAGTTTGATCTTATGGCTGCTTATCCTTCAAGACATACATATGGTGGTTCAGCAAGTAATTTACCATTAAAGAAATGATTTAATATTCTTAATTTTTATTTTTCTAATTATTTTCTAGAACTACTTTTTTACAACTTTCGCTTTCTTAACAACATACTTCCCTGTACACTCATTCTCTAACTTAATATCTGCTTTTTCAACAACTATTTTCTTTTTGTACATTGGCATGTCTAATACTAAAGATTCAAATTCTCCACCTTCACCTGCGATATTGATTTTATTTTTAGCATGTATTTTAATTAGTTCAGAAATCATCTTATCATCTATTTTTCTTCCTAACCATTTCTTAGTTAAGCCATCAGCTGCTATTGAACCTAATACAACTTCATACTTTTCTCTAACTAACTCTCTCATTTCTGTTTCTTGATTCATATGCCATAATGGTGAAAATATTTTTAAGCCAAGCTTGTCACAAATTTTCTCAACACGATCACGCTGATAGGTTGAGAAAATAGCTCCAGTTACAATTCCTTCTATTTCATATTGATTTTTAGCAATCTTAATTGCTTTTTCCAGATCTTTAAGTTCTTTCTCTTTCTGTCCTATTGTTGTCTGCTGTATCAATGGTAGTCCTAAACAACTAGCTTGCATTTTTGCAAGGTTAATATTAGGAGTATGGAACATATAACTATCTTTATTCTTGCTAATCAAAGTAATTAAACAACTAATTTCATAATTTTGCTTTTGCATGATATGCATTGCATAATGTGAATCCTTGCCAGAAGAAAACAAAACACCTAACTTCATTATTCTTTTGTCTAAAAATGTGTCTAGGTATTGTGATTTTAGCTTATAATTATTTTTCTTAGCTAATTTAGCAATTGCTTTGTTGAAATTACTTCCATATTGTGCTGCTTTCTTCTTTCTTTCAGCAAATTCTTCTGGGATATCTAATTCTTTAGCAACTTCTCTTATGATTATTTTGTTTCTAGTAATATTTGCCAAACCTGATTTTTTGTCTTTGATCTCTGTTAGTTTATATTTCACTGGGATTTTTAAGGCATAATTAACTAATTCCAAATCTAAGAAAGGTAATCTTAGTTCAATCTTATTATCCATTGTAATAACATCATCTCTATATAAATCACGTTCATATATTTTTAATATCCCACTTAGACATTCTTTGTTTATATCATTGCTTTTTTTATGTCTATCGTAGCCAGCAAAGATTTCTTCACTTCCTAAACCAGAAAAAATAACTTTAACATTATCTTTTTTAGCTAATTCACATGCTCCATAAAATGTTAAACCAACTCCTACTTTAACAACATTGCTATCTTCAATTAAAGGAACAATATGTTTTAGGTATTTTGGAACATCATTTAGTTTGATTTTGTTGACTTTTAATTTAAATTTCAATGCTTTTGAAACTTTTCTTGCCCAAATTAAATCTTGGGGTGTTTTCATATTTGATCCTGAACCTTTAGCAGTATCTAAAACAGATGTATACAAAGTTGGCTTTAATCCTAAACTTTTGCATGTATATGCAATGAATGTGGAATCAATGCCTCCAGAAAATAAGATTCCAATTTTTTGGTCAGGAATTCTTTTAGCAACTGCATTTACTGCTAATCCAAGTACATCTTTCTTAATTTGTTCATATGGTTTTTTATTTGTTGGAGTAATTTTAAAGAATGATCTATTGGATTGTCTGATTTTTTTAGTTTTCAAATTATACATTAATATTTTTCTAGGATTTAACTCTTGATTGTTTCTATAACTTAACTCTTCAAGAACTTTCATTTCACTTGCGAAAGCAAAAGTGTTATTGTTAATTTTTTCCTTAGACTTTTTTGTTTTATCATAATTTTTTATCTTATCATCATCTTTTATCTTATCATA